>NZ_CP140098.1:1363571-1679642 GCF_034440735.1 Deinococcus sp. AB2017081
CAGCAGGTGGGCCTGATGGCGGATGTTGTTCAGCACGGCCTCCCGCATGCGGGCCTTCTTGTCACGGATGACCGGCAGGCCCGCCACGCTGGGCTGGATGCAGCGGATCAGTTCCTGGAGGTTCTCGGGTTCCTGCGCCACGCGCTGCTCGGGCAGCAGGGCGGCCGCGACGGCGCCGCAGCCCTCGTGTCCCAGCACCATGATCAGCTGCACGTCCAGATGCTCCAGGGCGTACTCCAGAGTGCCCAGGGCGGCCCCGCCGACGACGTTGCCCGCCACACGCACCACGAACAGCTGCCCCAGCCCCTGGTCGAACACCAGTTCGACCGGCACGCGGCTGTCACTGCACGCCAGCACCGCCGCGTAGGGCGTCTGTCCCATGATGTGGGCACGGCGGGTGTTCGCGCCGATCTCCGGCCGGGCGACCTGTCCGCTGAAGAAGCGGGCATTGCCGTCCTTGAGGGCCTGGATGGCGGCTTCCGGGCTCTGGATGTCGGCGTCCTTGAGATCCGCGATGTCCTCCATGCTCGCGCCGCGCCGGATGGCGTCCAGGATGCGGCGTTGCAGGTCGGCGGCCAGCAGTTCAGCGGGGTCGTCCATACGGGCCATGCTAGCGGCCAGTTCCGTATTCTGGGCACATGACGTCTGACGTCCCCACCCTGAGTGACCTGCTGGAGCGCTACGCGATGCTGCGCGACACCATCCAGGGCCTGGAGGCCGAGCGGGACGAACTGGGCGCCCAGCTCAAGGCCGCGCTGGGCAGCGGCGAGCACGCCGAGACCGACCTGTACCGCGCCGTGCTGAAGGTCTCGCGCCGCATCGAATATCCCCTTGACCGCTTCCGCGAGGTCTTCGGAGATGCGGCAGCCCTGGAGGTCGCGACCGTCGACCGGAAGAAGGCCGAGGCCCTGGCCCAGGCCGGCGACCTCGACGGCGACCGCCTGCGTGACTTGGCCGTGGTGAAGGAGACCCAGGCGCTGGTGCTCCAGAGCAAGACGCGCTGAGCACGCAACAGAAACACCCCGCCGGGGCGGGGTGGACATGGGCAGAAAAAAAGCATTGCCGGTGAGCAACGGCACCCGCGGATCATCCCTTATGGCTGCTGCCTTCCGGCCCTGACCAGGTTCAGGCGTCCACGCTGCGCTGCGCCAGCAATGCGCCGTAGACGATAGCACACCGGGGCGGGGAAGCGTCCAGCCGGAGCCGGGGAGACGGGTCGGGCACCTGCGCACGCGACAGCGCTGCCGTCAGCATGGCCCCTCTGTGCGTCCGGGCCACCTCCCCTCAGTGGAGGCCCTGAGGGACTCGCTGCCTCCCCTCGACGTGCAGAGGCCGCAGTCAGCGCGCCTCCCGTTCCTGTGACCCTGGTACGATCCGACGCTCCCGCCGCCCCCGACGTGATGCAATGAACCCATGACCACGCTGAACACGACCCTCACGGCCATTCCAGAGTTTCTGGTCGGCCACTGGACAGACCCGGTGGGCCAGACCGGCTGCACCGTGCTCCTGTGTCCACCGGCCGGGGCCGTGGCATCGGGGTCGTTCCTGGGGCCGAGTCCGGGCACGCGTGAGGGCATCCTGCTCGCGCCGGAGAAGAAGGTCGAGCGGGTGCACGGGCTGCTGCTGACGGGTGGGAGCGCCTTCGGGCTGGCGGCGGCGTCAGGCGTGGTGCGCGTGCTGGAGGAACGCGGGATCGGGCACGAGACGCCGTGGGCACGGGTGCCCATCGTCCCGGCGGCCGTGATCTACGACCTGGGCGTGGGCAACCCACAGGCGCGGCCGGGCGAACGGGAGGGAGAGACCGCCGCGCGGGCCGCGTCGTCCGATCCGGTGCTGCGTGGCCGGGTGGGCGCGGGCACCGGGGCGACGGCCGGGAAGTACCTGGGCGTGGGGGCCGTGCCCGGTGGCCTGGGCAGCGTATCGCTGGAGCGCCACGGCGTCCGCGTGGGGGCGCTGGCGGTCGTGAACCCGATCGGGGACGTGCTGGATGAGCAGGGCAGTGTGCTGGCCGGGCCGGGCGTGGGGCCGGGGGCCCTGGCCTTCACGCCGGGCGAGGTCGAGAGCACCACCCTGGTCGCGGTGGTCACGGAGCACACGCTGACCAAGGCCGACTGCCGGCGGCTGGCCGACTCGGCGCAGACCGCGCTGGCCCGCGTGATCCACCCCAGCCACACCTTCTGGGACGGCGACAGCGCCTTCGTCCTGAGTTCGGGCGTGCTGCCCCCGGCCGATCCGCTGCTGCTGGGGGCGCTGGTGCAGGAGGCCGTGTGCGCGGCGGTGAGGGACGCGGTACGGAGTGCGGCGTCTGGTGTGTAAGATGCTCACATGAGTACACATGACTCTATCCGTGACCTGCGGGCCGTGATCGGCACCAGGCCCATCAACCTCATCGGGGCGGGCGCGGTGATCACGGATGCCCACGGACATGTCCTGTTGTGCCGCCGCGTGGGCGGCCGGGCGTGGGGCGTCCCCACCGGGAGCAGCGAACTGGGCGAGGCGCTGGACGCCACCATGCGCCGGGAGGTGCGCGAGGAAACCGGCCTGCACGTCCACACGGCCGACCTGCTCGACGTGGTCAGCGGCCCGGACACCTACCGCCGCCTGGCGAACGGCCACGGGTTCTACGCCTACACCGCCCTGTTCCGCATGACGGCGTGGAGCGGCACCCCGCAGCCGGACAGCGTGGAGATCGCGGAACTGTCGTTCTTCGCGCCGGACGGGCTCCCGCCTCTGGGCGGCCCCGTCACCCGCCGCGCCGTACAGGTGAGGGCGTGACGGCTGTGGACTACGTGCAGCACCTGCGCTCCCGCATCGGCCACGCGCCCGTCAACTGGGCCGGCGTGTGTGCCCTGGTCGTCAACGGCAGCGGCGAGGTGCTGCTGCAACGCCGCACCGACACCGGCGGCTGGGGCACACCCGGCGGCATCGCGGAACTGGGCGAGGCGCTGGAGGACACCCTGGTGCGCGAACTGCACGAGGAGACCGGCCTGACGCCGCGAGATCCCCTGCTGTTCGCGGTCATCAGTGGCCCGGACACCTACGTTCGGCTCCCGAACGGCGACGAGTTCTATCAGGTCACGACCGTGTACGTGGTGCGCGAGTGGAATGGATCGCCCCGCGCCGATGGCGTCGAGGGCCATGCCCTGCGGTTCTTCCCGCTGGACGCACTGCCTGCCGGCCTCGGCCCGGTCGACCGGCGTGCGCTGGAGCGGCTGCGGGTGTGCCTCAGCGTGTACTGATGGAGCGGGTGAAGGTCAGCCGCATTCCGCCCAGCGTGAAGCCTGCCCGCACCACATTGCGTTCGCTGCCGGTGCCGGGGGTGGTGAAGACCGTGGCCACGGTCGCCCCCGCCGCCTGCGCCGCGTGCAGCCGGGCAGCGATCAGGGCAGCCTGCACGCCCCGGTTCCGCGCGTCGGGCAGAGTGGACATGCCGTACAGCGCCCCCACGGCTCCGTTCACGCCCAGTGCCCCGCTGCCCGCCGGGACACCGCCTGGCCGGGCCACGAAGCGCCGCGTGCCCGGCGCGTGCGCGACCACCCGCATGATGTCCTCGCTGCCCGGCCCGAAGCCCTGCGCCGACACGGCCGCCCAGGCATCCGCATCGGGTTCCTCCTGCACCGGCAGGGTCACGGGCGGCAGCGTCTGCAGGGTGTGGGTGTACAGGTGCAGCACATACTCCAGCGCGTAGGCCCGTTCGCGCAGCAGCGGCAGCAGACCGGGCACGGCGGGGGAGAGGACATGCAGCGTGGCCGGCACGGCATGGGCGGCGCTGAAGGCCTCGAAGGCGGCCAGTTCTGCGGTGTCCGGCACGCGGGTGCCGTCGTGCCACGCGGTATTGAGCGGCAGGCCCGGCGCGACGAAAGCCGCGACCAGCGGCCCAAAACGTTCGGAGGTGCCGAACCCGGCATGGGCCTGCGCTTCTGCGTGCGCGATGCGCTGCCACGGTTCCATGCGGTCAGGGTACTCCGTGAAGCCCGTCTCAGCCGGATTCCGTCCGATTCCCGTCCATCCAGGACAGCACCGGATGCACGTCCATCTCCCGGAATCCGCATCTTCTCCTACTCCCTTCGGTCGGATTTCACCCCGCTTCCAGCGGGATTCAATCGGAGTCTGTCTCAGCCGGAGGACACGCGACCTTCAGCGGGGATTGGCCGGGCCTTGAACTTGTATGCCTTCGCCCCTTGTGTGTGCTGGGCGCGGCTCAAGGTGGATCATGCTCGCCTTTCATCCCCAGATGTTCGTCCGCATCGTCGAACTCGATGGCCCCCGTGCGCCGATGCCCCGGCCGCTCCAGAGCGGGTTCAGTGAGAACCGGGCCTACCGGGTGGTGGGTGTCTACAATCCGTCGGAATCCTCGGATGCGTACTTCATCCTGCCCAACGACCGCGAGGAGCTGTGGTTCATCTGCCAGCGCCATCTGCGCTTCGCCGGCCTGCACGACACCCAGGCCCACCATCTGGCGTGGCCCCTGACCGCAGACGCGCCCCTCCAGAGCGGCGGCGCCGCCGTGCCCACCGGAGACGCCCTGCACGCCACGGCGTCTGACTGATTCCGGAACCGGGGCCTCCGGCCACGGTCGGCGTGTCCCCCATGTCCCGCGTGCGGGAGGCTAGCCTGTCGGCATGACCGATGGTGCTTCTTCCTCCCGCGCGTTCGTCTCGCTGATCGGCGCCGGCCCCGGTGACCCCGGCCTCCTGACCCTGCACGGACAGCGGGCCCTCCGTGAGGCCGATGTGGTGCTGTTCGATTACCTGGCCAATCCGGAGTTGCTGCGCTTTGCCCCTGACGCCGAGACGATCTACGTGGGGAAGAAGGGCTTTTCGGAGTACATCAGCCAGGAACAGATCAATGCGCTGATCGTCGAGAAGGCCCAGGATCGAGGCGGCCAGCGGGTCGCGCGCCTCAAGGGTGGCGACGTGTACGTGTTCGGCCGGGGCGGCGAGGAGGCCGAGGCCTGCGCCCTGGCCGGGATCCCCTTCGAGGTCGTGCCGGGGGTCAGCAGCGCCATCGCCGCGCCCGCCTACGCCGGGATTCCGGTCACGCACCGCGAGGTGGCCCGCAGTTTCGCCGTGCTGACCGGCAACACGAAGGAGGGCGGGGCACACTACGAGCGGCTGTCCGGGGTGGACACGCTGGTGCTGCTGATGGGCGTACGCAACCTGACGCAGATCTCGGCCGACCTGATCGCGGCCGGGCGCTCGCCGGACACGCCCGCCGCGACCATCCAGTGGGGCAGCACGCCGCAGCAGCGCACCGTGACCGGCACCCTGACGACCATCGCGCAGGTCGTGCAGGACGCCGGGCTGGAGGCTCCGGCCGTGACCGTGGTGGGCGAGGTCGTGCGCCTGCGCGAGCAGTTGCGCTGGTTCGATCTGGGGTCGCGCGTCGGCGGATCGCTGGCCGGAAAGACCGTGGCCGTGACCCGCACGCGCGACGGCGCCAGTGGTCTCTCGGACGTGCTGCGTTCCCGCGGGGCGAGCGTGCTGGAGGTGCCCCTGATCCGCTTCGCGCCCATTCCGGACGACGCGCCGGTGCTGGCCGCCCTGCATGGCTTCGGCGGCTGGCTGCTGCTGACCAGCAACCAGGCGGTCACGGCCCTGTTCGGCGTGCTGGAACGCGCGGGGCTGGACGCCCGCGCCCTGGCCCGGGTGCGGATCGCCGCCGTCGGGCCGAGCACGGCGCGGAGCCTCGCGGAGCGCGGGCTGCGGGCAGATTTCGTGCCGTCCACACCGGGGGCGCGGCACCTGGGCAGCGGGCTGCCGGCCGGGGCAGGCGAGGCCACGCTGCACCTCACCTCCCAGCTGGCCGAGGACGACCTGCAGCGGGCGCTGGAGGCGCGGGGGATCGCGTACCGGCGCACCGAGCTGTACCGCACCGAGCCGGCTGTGCCGACCGAGAACGTCCTCCAGCGGCTGCGCGAGGCGGCGGTCGTGACGCTCGCCTCGGGCAGTGCGGCGCGGCATCTGGCGGCGCTGACGAACCAGGACTTCGACCCGCTGGCCCTGCCGGTCGCGGCGATGGGGCCACAGACGGCCGACGCTGCCCGCGAGGCCGGGTTCACGCGGATCACGGTGGCCGACACGGCCAGTCTGGAATCGCTCGCGGATGCGGCCGAACGGGCGGTACAGACAGGCTGAGCCGCTCGCCATGCCGGGACAGGAGCGACCTGGGCGCATTCCTGTGTGCCAGATGCCCGTCCTGACCGTTCGGTCGGGGACCCCTGACCCGCCTGCCGGGCGTAGCATACGCGGGTGAGTCTGGCCGCCATCCTCGAACTGCACGGTGCCCGCGCCGTGGTCGTCGGGGGCGGCCGTGTCGCTGCCCGGCGTGCCCGCACGCTGCTGGACGCCGGCCTGGACGTGCACGTGGTCGCCCCCGGCGTCCTCCCCGAGGTGCGCGCCCTGCCGGTGACCTGTGCAGAACGTGGGTACCGTTCAGGCGACCTTGCAGGCGCGGCGCTGGTCGTGGCGGCCACGGACGACGCGCACCTGAACGACACCGTGACGGCCGAGGCCCGCAGCCTGGGTATTCCTGTGAACCATGCCGGGCACGCCGAACGCGGCACGCTGCGTTTCCCGGCGGTGGCCCGGCGGGGCGGCGTGCAGGTGGCCGTCACGACCGGCCGCGAACTCCCGATGCTCGCCCAGGCCCTGACCGAACTGATCGCGCCCCTGCTGCCGGATGCCGCGCATCTGGACGCCTGGGCACAGCGCCGGGACGCGGCCCTGACTGTCGACGGTGAGGCCCGCGCCACGGCCCTGGCAGGGCTGCGAGACGACATCCGTGCCCATCTGGGCCTGCCGGGGAGCAGCGCATGACCCTGCGCTGCCCCACCGCCGAGGCCCTGATCCTCGCGTCCGGCCACGACCCGGCTCCGCCGCTGGACTTCGCCGTGGTCGGCCTGAACCACCAGACCGCGCCGGTTGAGGTGCGTGAACGCGCCGCCGTGCGGGCCGGCGAGGAGGGAGCGCTGCTCTCGCACCTGTCGGGTCACGCCGACGAGGTCATGCTCCTGAGCACCTGCAACCGCACCGAGGTGTACCTCGCGGGGCTGGGGGGCGATCCGGTCGCGGCCTTCGAGGGTGCATGGGGGCACGCCCTGGACGGTCACCTGTACGTCTACCGGGGCGAGGACGCGGCCCGCCACCTGTACCGCGTGGCGTCGGGCCTGGACAGCCAGGTGATCGGCGAGACGCAGATCCAGGGTCAGGTCAAGCGGGCGTGGCAGGACGCCCACGCGCGCGGCCTGAGCGCCGGGCTGCTCAACAAGATCGCGCAGGGGGCCCTGGCCGCCGGCAAGCGTGTGCGCTCCGAGACCGGTATGGCCGATCACGTGGTCAGCGTGTCGAGCGCTGCCGTCGATCTGGCCCGGACGGCGCTGGGCCGCCTGGACGACAAGGCTGTGCTGGTGCTGGGCGCGGGCGAGACCGCCGAGCTGACCCTGACCCACCTGCGGGCCGCCGGGGTGCGGGACGTGATCGTGGTGAACCGCACCGTGGAACGGGCCCGGCAGCTCGCCGAGCGCTTCGGGGGCCGCACCTGCGCCGCCGATCTGCTGCACGAGGCGCTGCCGCAGGCCGACGTGGTCATCGCGTCGAGCGCGGCGCCGCACCACGTCCTGACGGCTGCTGGCGTCGGGCAGGCCCTGCGTGAGCGACCGGATCGGCCCATGTTCCTGATCGACATCAGCGTGCCGCGCATCCTCGACCCGGCCATTGCGGGAGTGCCGGGGGCACACCTGTCGAACCTGGACGACCTGGGCGCCGTGGTGCGCCGCAGCCTGGACTCGCGCCGCGCCGCGCTGCCCCTGGCCGAGATGATCGTCCGCGAACAGGTGGCCGAGCTGGGGCGCTGGCATCTCACGCGCGGCGCGCAGCTGGCCCGGCGGGAACTCGCGCACGCCTGCGACTGAGTGCCCCGTTCCCCCCGCGCACACAAAGCGGCCGCCCGTCTTCCCGTACCCTGAGCGACATGTGGACTCGGCTTCCCTCCTCCAGCCTGCGCCTGACCGGCGCGGATCGCGTGGACTTCGTCCAGGGCCAGATGACGGGTGACCTGCGCGGCGCGCCCACGCCCGGCATGGTCACGGGGGCATTCCTGAACGTACGCGGCCAGATCGAGCATTTCGCGCGCGCGTACCGCCGCGAGGGCGACGTGTACCTGCACCTCGATCCGGATCAGGCGCCCGCCCTGGCCGCCCGTCTGAAGCGCTACGTGATCTTCGATCAGGTCGAGATCGAGGCCACCACCGAGCTCCTGGCGACCGTTCACGTGCAGGATGCGGCCATGCTGGCCGGCTGGGAGGCCTCCGGCCCCGACGCGCAGCAGTTCGAACTGGCCGGCATCACGGTTCTGGGGGGGCGCGTGAACCGCACCGGCACGCCTGGCGTCGACCTGCATTACCTGCGCCGCCATGAGGACGCGGTGCTGGCCGTGCTGCCCGGCGAGGAAGGCACGCTGGAGACCCTGACCGCCGCCCGGATCCGCGCCGGCATTCCCGATGTCGTGCGCGACGGCTTCACCGGTACGCTGCTCCAGGAGATCGGACTGGATGTGGGCGGCCCCCTGCCGGCCATCAGCTACCGCAAGGGCTGCTATGTGGGCCAGGAGATCATGGCCCGTCTGGAAGCGCGGGGCAACGCCCGGTACCACCTCGCGCGGCTGGTCGGGGCCGCCCTGCCGAACCACGCCGAGGTCACGCTTGCCGGGAAGGTCGTGGGCCAGTCGGGGGAGCACGCGCAGGGTCTGAGCCTTGCGCGGCTGCGCCGGGAACTGACGGACGGCGCCGCCGTCGAGGTGGGCGGCGTGCCCGCGACGGTGCAGGTGCTGACCGCCGTTCATGCTTGAGCGCCTGACCCGCGACCTGCGCTCGGGAACCCGGGACGGCCTGATCCGCGCGGCGCGGCAGGCCTACGCCCTGGCGCTGGGGGTGCTCGCCGTGCCGGGCGTGGTGCTGGGCGTGATCCTGCTCCTGTCGGCCCCACCCCAGACGCCTGGGCCGGCCGTGGCCGGTCTGCTGCTGCTGGGGGTCGGCCTGGCCGCCGTGGCGCTGTATCTGGCGTATCAGGCCGCCCGCCGCGCCGATCTGCCCGCCCGGCAGGCGGCGCTGACCGCTGCAATCCAGGCGGCCACCGCCCCCGGTGTGCTGCTGCTGCTGGGCTGCGCCCTGCTGGGTCAGCCGCTGGCCGTGGCGGCCTTCTGGGCGCTGGCACTGGGCACGTACGCGCTGGTGTGGCGGCAGTTGCCCGGCTGGGTGCGCGATCCGGAGCCACAGGACGAACGCCTGCCGTCGTCGTGACCGGCAGGCGTCCTGACGACTGACCGTCAGCGCGTCTTGGGATCGAGCGCGTCGCGCAGGCCGTCGCCGAAGAGGTTGAAGGCCAGGCTGAACAGGATGATGAACGCGGCCGGATACACCAGCACGTACCAGTACTCGGGCTTGAGCCACGCGCGGGCGAAGTCCACGAGCTGCCCCCATTCGCTGAAGCCGGCCTCGAAGCCCAGACCCAGGAAGGACAGGGAGGCGATGGCCAGCGGGGTGGTCGCGAGGTCGAGCACGGCCAGGGTGAACACGGCGGCCACCGAGTTGGGCACGACGTGCTTGAGGATCAGGCGCATGTCGCGGGCCCCCAGGGCGCGGGCGGCATCGACGTATTCCAGTTGCCGCGTGCGCAGCACCTCGCCCCGGATGATGCGGGCGTAGCCGGCCCAGCCTGCCACACAGAACGCCACGATGATCGGAATGGTGGGATCGTAGTCCGACCCCGAGGCAGTGAATCTGGCCCGCATGATCGTCAGGATCACGACGGTCAGGATCAGCGGCGGCAGGGCGAACAGGACGTCGATGAAGCGCTGGATCAGGTTGTCGATCCAGCCGCCGTAGTAGCCGCTGACCGCTCCGATGATCACGCCGATCACCAGCGTGATCCCGACGATGATGAACGCCATCTTCAGCGCGGTCCGGGTGCCCCAGACCAGTCCATAGAAGATGTTGTAGCCGTTGACCGTGCCGAAGATAGCCGAGGCGCTGGGGGGGGTGGGCTGCTGCTGGAAGCTCACACGCTCGATGCGGTAGCAGCTCTCCGGGGGAGCGAAGATGGCCTGCAGCGCAACGCCCGGCCGGTAGACCTCGTTCGGGGTGGCGATGTTCAGGTCGCGCAGGCAGTTGTCGGCAGGTCGGGCGATCAGGGGCGCGAACAGCGCCGTGAGTCCGAACAGCAGGGTGATGATCAGTCCGGCGATCGCCAGCGGGTTGCGCCGCAGCTTGCGCATGGCGGGACTGGTCCAGAACAGCTGCCAGCGGCCGCGCTGGCTCACGGGCACCGGGGCGGAGACGGTCGTCATACGTGACCTCGGGTGGCAGGAGAGGCGGGGGACATCAGTCGAACCTCACTCGGGGGTCGATCACACCGTACAGGATGTCCACCACGGTACTCACGACCACCACGATCACGGCCGACAGCAGGGCGAAGCCCAGAACCGCGGCAAGGTCCGTCTGGAGGGCGGCCTGCACGACCCACTGGCCCACGCCGGGGTACGCGAAGATCGTCTCGGTGATGAGCGAGCCGCCCAGCAGGCCGATGATCAGGAAACCGCCCAGGGTCACGATGCTCAGCAGGGCATTGCGGCGGGCGTGCTTGTTGTTCACGGTGCGGTTGGCCAGCCCCTTGGCACGGGCCGTCCGCACGTAGTCGCTCGTCAGCGCCTCGAGCATGTTGTTGCGCATGACCTTCACGATGTTGGCGCTCAGTACCGTGACCAGCGTGATCGCTGGCAGGATCATGTGCTGCACGACATCCCACGCGATGTCCCAGCGGCCGTTCAGGGCGGCGTCGATGGACAGCATGCCGGTGTAGCGTTTCAGGTCGCTCAGGGCAAACTGGTTCAGGACATTGACCTGACCAGCCCCCGGCAGCCAGCCCAGGTAGGCGTAGAACACCGCCAGCAGCAGAATCCCCAGGACAAAGGTGGGCAGGCTGTAGCCGAACACGACCAGCACGCGGATGACCTGATCGATCAGTTTGTCCTTGTGGAGTGCACTCAGGGTGCCCAGCCAGATCCCCAGCAGCAGGATCGGAATGGCCGTGATGATGGTCAGTTCGATGGTGGCGGGCAGGCGGGTCTTGATGGTCTGGATCACGTCCTGGCTGCTGGCCCGGGAGTAGCCCAGGTCGCCTTTCAGGGTGCTCCCCAGCCACCGGCTGTACTGCACGGCGAAGGGCTGATCCAGACCGCGTTCGCGGATGATCTGGTCGGCGCGGGCCGCCTGCTGCTCGCTGCGGATGTACGGCGCGACGCGCTGGGCCGGCGTGAGCAACTGGGTCAGCCCGACGATCATCAGGGACAGGACGAGCATGACCAGGGGAATCTGGATCACTCGCCGGATGATGAAATTGAGCATGGAGGGCCTCGTGGGAATGTGCGGGTGCCGGACGGACGGTGCCGTCGGCGAGCGGGGCGGACGGGGGATCGGAGCGGCGGGCGCTCTGCGCGTCCAGCTTAATCCAACCGGGTACGGCGGGCAAAAGATGAGCGCTCCCTGAACCGGGGGCTCCGTCCTGGTGTCCCGACATGGGAAACAGCGGGCGGCCGCCCCGAGGGGACAACCTGCCCGCTGTGACGGGAACTGCGCCGCGCTGGGAGCTTACTTCTTGCTGAGCTCCTTCCAGAACGTACCGGTGTACGCGAACGAGATCATGGGGTTGAAGTTGGCCTTCGCCGCCCCGACCAGGTTGTCGCGCATGAACGCATAGCCGACCGGCGCGGGCATCAGGATGTACGGGGCCTGCTCGTAGGCGCGGTTGGCGACCAGCGAGTACAGGCGGTTGCGCTCGGCCTGGTTGACCGTGGAGCGGGCCTGCTCCAGCCACTTGTCGACCGACGCGTCCTTCCAGTTGCTGCGCGGCGAGTAGTAGCCGTTCGACGAGTAGAAGGTGTACAGGAAGTTGTCGGCGTCGGCGTAGTCCGGTGCCCAGCCGATGATGATCATGGCTTCCTTGCCGTCACGCGAGTCGTTGAGCATCTCGCTCCAGGGCTTGGACTGGATGTTCACCTTGAACTTGGGGTTCAGCGCCTCGATGTTCTTCTTGAGGATCTCCATCGCCGTCTGGGACGCCACGGCACCCGCGCGGTAGTTCGCGGTCAGCGTGAAGCCGTTCTTCCAGACCTGACCGCCCCACGCACGCTGGAGGTAGGCCTTGGCCTGCGTCGCGTCGTACTTGTAGGTCTTGACCTTGGCATCGTAGCCGGGGAAGGTGTCGGGCAGCAGCATCGTGCGCTGCTTGCCCTGGCCCTTCTGCACGTCGGTGATGTACTGCTGGTAGTTGAAGGCGTAGGAGAACGCACGGCGCACGTTCACGTCGCTGAAGAAGTTGGCCGGGATGCCCTTGCCGTCCAGCTTGCCGCTGCCCAGCAGGCCGTTGGCCTTGATGTTCTGATTCATGAAGAAGCCCGTGGCGGTGGTCGACGGGAAGCCGTCCTGCCACACCACGCCGGGCTTGCCCTTGATCTGCTCCTCGTCCACAGCGCGGCCTGCACCCTCGATCAGGTCGGCGTCGCCGCGCAGGAAGGCCTGCTGGCGGGCGGCCAGTTCAGGCACCTTCTGGATGATGACGTTCTTGATGGCCGGCTTCTTGCCCCAGTAGCCGTCGAAGGCCGTGGCCAGGAAGGCGTTGGCGTCCTTGCGGACGAACTTGTACGCGCCGGTGCCGCTGGGCGCCTGGCTCAGCTTGGAGTTCTGGAGGTCCTTGCCGACGTTGGCCTGCCAGTCGGCTTCCTTGCCGCTCCACTCGCCCAGGCCGATCGCGTACTTGCTGTCCACGACGCTCTGGCCGGTGTACGCGAGCTTGGCCAGGAAGGCGGGGTCGACCTTGGGCAGCGTGAAGACGAGCTGGCCGGCGTTGTTGCACTCCACGGCCTTGTCGATCCGCGCCCACGTGATGGTCTTGTCGTCCTTGGCGTTGGCACCCGTGCCCAGCAGCGACTCGGCGATGAACCAGTTGCCGGAGTCGCCGGAGTTCACGACGAGGTTGCGCTCGAAGGAGTACTCGGCGTCGGCGCAGGTCATGGTGTTGCCGCTGTGGAACTTGACGTTCTTGCGCAGGTCGAAGGTGTAGGTCTTGCCGCCGTTGCTGATCGTCCACTTGGTCGCCAGCAGGGGATCGAGCTTGGTCAGGCTGGCGCCCGAGTACGTCACCAGGGTCTCGTAGAGGTTCTCGGTGATCGAGCCCGAGGCCGTGTCGTAGGTCACGCCGGGATCCATGGTGGGGATGTCTGCGCTTTCCTGGACGACCAGGGTGTCCTTCGGAGCCACGGCCAGCGCGACCGACAGGGTGAGCATGGTGCTGAGGATTGCCAGTTTCTTCATAAGCCTCCTGAACTGCTGACGGTGAGGACGAACTTCGCGCATGACTCCGAATGTCTGTCACCTGTCTAGTGTGTGAACGCCGGGCATCATAGCGTAGGCACAACGGCGTAGGTGTGAACTGCGTCAGGGTGCGGGATCGACCTGTTTTTTGAAAAGTCAAGCGTCCCGTTGGCCTGAACATGTAAGGCACCATCCTCATGCGCGCTCATGGAGGTGGTTCACATGACAGCAGGCTGAGCGTTCTGGCTGCGTGACATACTGCGCCGCGTGAAGAAGCGCATCCTGCTGCTGGCTGGGGGCCAGTCCGGCGAACACGAGGTCAGTCTGATGAGCGCCCGTTCGGTGTTGGCCGCCCTGCCCGTGGATCAGTTCGACGTGACGCCGGTGGTGATCAGCAAGGAGGGCCGCTGGCTGCCGCCCACCCAGACGCAGCACGCCCTGGAGAGCGGCGTGGCCGACAGCGGCGGTGACCTCGTGCTGCACCGGGCTGCCAGCGCCGAGGGCTACGACGCCGTCTTCCCGATCCTGCACGGCCCCATGGGCGAGGACGGCACCGTGCAGGGCCTGCTGACCCTGGCCGGGATTCCCTTCGTGGGCAGCGGGGTGCTGGGTTCGGCGGTCAGCATGGACAAGGTCATGACCAAGCAGGTGCTGGCGTCGGCCGGGATCGCGCAGGTCGCGTGGCGGCTCGCGGTGCGCCGGGACTGGCATGACCGCCCGGACAGCGTGCGCCAGTCGGCGCAGGAGCTGGGCTTTCCGCTGTTCGTGAAGCCCGCGAACCTGGGTTCCAGCGTGGGGATCAGCAAGGTACACGGCTCCGACGAGCTGGACGACGCGCTCACGCTAGCATTCTCGCTGGATCGTCGCGTGATCCTGGAGGCCATGACCGCCCACAAGCCGCGCGAGGTGGAGGTCGGCATCCTGGGGAACGACGCTCCCATCGCCAGCCCGGTCGGGGAACTGCGCTTCGAGGCGGACTTCTACGACTACGAGACGAAGTACACCGAGGGGCGCGCCACCATGCACATCCCCGCGCCGCTGCCCGCAGAGGTCGCCGCGCAGGTGCGCGAGCTGGCGCTGCGGGCCTTCCGGGCCCTGGACTGCGCGGGACTGGCCCGGGTGGACTTCTTCTACGTCGAGGAGACCGGCGAGGTGCTGCTGAACGAGGTGAACACCATGCCGGGCTTCACCACGACCAGCATGTATCCCAAGCTGTTCGAGGCCGCCGGCCTGAGCTACAGCGATCTGGTGGCCCGGCTGGTCGAACTCGCGCTGGAACGCCGCTGATACGGACTCGGATTGAATCCCGTTTTCAATGAGATTCAATTCGACCGGACCCGCAGAGCTGCGCAGCAGAGGGAGAAGGAGAAGATACGGATTTCGGGAGATGGACGTGCATCCGGCGCTGTCCCGGATGGACGGGAATCGGACGGAACCCATATCCGATACCCCCAGCCCGGATCAGACAGCCGGGACAAATATACCCTCATTAATCCGAGTGGTTTACTTAGGATTAATCCATGAAAGCTCTCCTGGCTGTCACCTCCGTCCTGCTGCTCGCCGGTACCGCGCTGGCGCAGACCCCGAAGACCCTGACCCTGTATTCGGGCCGTGCGAAGACCTTCGTCGACCCGGTCGTGCAGCAGTTCGAGAAGCAGACCGGCATCAAGGTCAACGTGCGCTACGGCACCGACGCGCAGCTCGTCGCCGCCCTGCGCGAGGAGGGTGCCCGCAGTCCCGCCGACGTGTACTGGGGCAACTCGGTGGGCGCCCTGGGCGAACTCGCCTCCGAGGGCCGCTTCACGAAGCTGGGGACGGCGCTGACCCGCAGCGTCAGTGACGACTACCTGCCCGCAGACCGCACGTGGCTGCCCACCACGGTGCGCTTCCGCACCCTGGCGTACAGCACCGAGCGCATCAAGGCCGAGCAGCTGCCGGCCAGCATCCTGGATCTGCCCAAGATGACCGCCCTGAAGGGCAAGATCGGCTGGACCGTGGCGTACCCGTCCTTCCAGGATTTCCTGGCCGGCATGATCTCGGTGCATGGCGAGGCCGCCACGAAGACCTGGATCGAGGGCATGAAAGCGCTGCAACCCCGCGATTTCAAGACCAGCAACGTGGGCATGCTGGAAGCCATGCGGGCCGGCGAGATCGACGTCGCCCTGACGAACCACTACTACATCCAGCGCGTCAACCGCCTGAGCTATCCCATCGACACGTACTTCTTCAAGGCCGGCGACATCGGCAACCTCGGCAACGCCACCGGCGCGGGCATCCTGAAGTCCAGCAGGAACACGGCCGCTGCCGCCCGGTTCCTGAGCGCCCTGGTCGCCAAGGACGCCCAGACCTTCTTCCTGAGCGTGAACTTCGAGTACCCGGTGGTCGGCAACATCCTCCAGCCCACGACCATGCTGCCGTACACGGACGTGGTCAAGCGCAGCCCCCGCGTGGAGCCGACCGTGCTGCCCCGCAACATCGAGAAGGCCCAGAAGCTCCTGCGCGACGCCGGCCTGCTCTGATTCCAGCGCCCATGCCCGCCCACCCGGTTGACAGTCCGGGTGGGCGTCTGTCTGCGTCATGCCAGCAAGTGAGACCGACTCCGCTCACTTCCGCCCCAACCGGGACAGCGCCGGTTGCGGCTCCATACCGCAGAGCCGGTGTGCCGTTCCTGCTTCCTTCGGTCGGAATTGGTACGACGACGCCCTGCCGGGCCGTGTGCTGAACTGTGGGCATGGAACTCCTGGGAGGCGTGCTCGGCGTGATCCTCGGTGCGGCGGTGGCGCTGGGCGTGCTGAGCCTCCGTGGCCCGCTCGCCGTGGTGGTGGCGATCCTGGGTGCCGTGCTGATGGTTGCTGCACTCCTGGCCGTGCTCCTGGCCGACGACTTCTCGCGTCCCTTTGGGATGGTGTATGTGCTGCTCGGGGCGGTGCTGGCCGGCGTGGCGGCCCTGCCCCGGCTGCGGGGGGCTGGCCGCGCCGCCGACCGCTGGATCGCCGTGGGACTGGGCGTGGTGGTGGTCGCCGGCACGCTGCTGGTGGGCCTGGGGGCCGACGCCGTTCTGGGCACCGTCCTGCCCAGGGGCGCCAAGGCTCGCGCGTCGTCCGGGCTCGTCACGGGCCTGCTGGTGGGTGCCGTGTCCGGTGTGGGGTGGATGGGATGGCGGCCCCGTCGGGTGGCGTGACCCCCGCACGCCGGACACGGCACCCGTCCGTACGACCGCAAATCCGACCTGGGGACTCTGGTATCGTCGGGCCGGGCTGTGTCGCCTCTGTCACCCATGATCCGCCGCTCTCCTCCCCTGATCCTGTTGCCGGCCCTGCTGACGGTGGCCGGCGTCCTGCTGCCCCTGTCGTACCTGATCCTGCGGGCCTTCGGGGCCGAGAGTACGGAGCTGCGCGAGATCGTGTTCCGGGCCCGGAACGCGCAGCTCCTGGGCAGCACGGTGCTGCTCACGGTGGGCGTGCTGGTGGCGACCACCGCCGTGGCCCTGCCGCTGGCGTTCCTGGCGGCCCGCACCGACATCCGGCCACGCCGGCTCCTGATGCTGGTGGGGGTGCTGCCGCTGGCGATTCCGGGGTATGTGGGAGCCTATGCCCTGATCGCCGCGAGTGGGCAGGGCGGCACCATCGACGCGCTGACCGGCATTCCCTGGCCCGCACCCAGCGGCTTCTGGGGTGCGCTGGGCGTGCTAACACTGTTCACCTTCCCGTACCTGTTCCTGAACCTGCACGCGGCGCTGCGGGCCCTGGATCCTGCGCTGGAGGACGCTGCCGCGCTGCTGGGCCGCACCCGTGCCCAGACCTTCTGGCAGGTCACCGTGCCCCACCTGCGGCCCGCGTGGCTGTCCGGGGCGCTGCTGATCGCCCTGCACGTGCTGGGCGACTTCGCCGTGGTCAGCCTGATGCGCTATCCCACCTTCAGCGCCGCGATCTACCAGCAGTACACGGCCGCGTATGACCGGGTGTACTCGGCGTGGCTGGCGCTGGGCCTGCTGCTCGTGACCGGAGGCGTGCTGTGGCTGGAGGCCCGGCTGATGCGCCGGGTGCACCTGGCCCGCGTGTCGCCCGGCGGGGCCCGGCCCGCCCGACCACTGGCGCTGGGCCGGGCTGCGCCGGTGGCGTGGGCCTTCACCGCACTGCTGGCTGGCGCGGCGCTGGTCGTGCCGCTGGGCACCATCGTCTACTGGCTGAACGCGAGTGTGGATCTCCAGGCGTGGGAGGGGGTGCTGGGCGCGCTGCGGGGTGCCCTGGGCGCGGCGGCCCTGGCGGCCGTGAGTACCACTGCCCTGGCATTCCCTCTGGCGTACATCGGCAGCCGCGATCCATCGCGGGCCGCGCGGGTCACCGAACGGGCCGCGTTCCTGGGCTACGCCACGCCGCCGCTGGCCTTCGCGCTGGCGCTGGTGTTCTTCACGCTGCGGGTCACGCCCTCCCTGTACCAGACCTTCGCCCTGCTGATCATCGCGTACACCCTGCACTTCGTCGCCGAGGCGATCGGCCCGATCCGCACCGGCCTGACCCGCGCCACGCCGCGTCTGGAGGACGCGGCCCGCATGCTGGGGATGACGCCCGCCCAGACGCTGCTGCGCGTGACCCTGCCGCTGCTGCGGCCAGGGCTGCTGGTCAGCGCCGCCTTCGTGTTCCTGAGTGTCCTCAAGGAGTTGCCCCTGACCCTGCTGCTGTCGCCCATCGGCTTCGAGACCCTGGCCCGGAACGTCTGGACCTACACCGAGGAGGCGCAGTATGCCAGCGCCGCTCCATATGCGCTGGCCCTGGCCGTGAGCGGCGCGGCCCTGACCCTGCTGATCCTGCGCCGCGAGCGGCCGGGGAGCCCCCGCCAGGAGCGGCCATGACACCGGACGTGCCCACCTTGGAACTGCGGGGGCTGGGCAAACGGCATGCCCCCGGCCTGCCGCCCGTCGTCGACGACCTGAACCTGACGGCCGCGCCCGGCGAACTGCTGACACTGCTCGGCCCCAGCGGCTGCGGCAAGACCACGACCCTCCGGCTGATCGCCGGGCTGGAACATCCGGATGCCGGCACCGTGCTGCTGGATGGCCGCGATGTCACGCACCCGCACGTGCCCCCGGAGCGGCGCGGCGTGGGGCTGGTCTTCCAAGAATACGCGCTGTTCCCGCATCTGGACGTGCTGGGGAACGTCGCCTTCGGCCTGCGGCATCTGCCCCGCGCCGAGCGGCTGCCGCGTGCCCGCGAGACGCTGGCGCTGGTCGGCCTGACCGTCTTCGAGTCGCGCTTTCCGCACCAGCTGTCGGGCGGGCAGCAGCAGCGGGTCGCGCTGGCCCGGGCGCTCGCCCCGCGCCCGAGGGTGCTGCTGCTCGACGAGCCCTTCTCGAACCTGGACGCGCAGCTGCGCCACACCACCCGCCAGGAAGTCCGCGCGATCCTGCGCCGCAGCGGCACCACCGCCATCCTGGTCACGCACGACCAGGAGGAGGCGCTGGCTTTCAGCGACCGACTGGTGCTCATGCGTGCCGGGCGGGCCGAGCAGACCGGCACCCCGCAGGAGGTCTATACCCGGCCGCGCACTGCCTTTGTCGCCAACTTCCTGGGGCGCAGCAACCTGCTGTCGGGCACGGCCGACCGCCTGATGGCCCGCACCGCCCTGGGCATCCTGCCGCTGAGCGAGGCCGCGCAGGGCCCGGTGCTGGTCAGCGTGCGCCCCGAGCACCTGGCCTTCACGGACGACCCGGCCGGCACGCCCGTGGTGATCACCGCGCGGGACTTCCGGGGCCGCGACGCCACGTACACCGTACAGCTCAGCGGTGCGGGCAATGCCCAGGAACTCGTCGTCCACGACGCGACCGGCCGGGTGCTCCCCGAGGGCACGCCGGCGCGTGTCCAGGTGCTGCGCCCGGCCCGCGTGGTGCGCTGAGCGCCGGAGCGCCGCGCGGTTCGTCGGCAGGGGGAGGTGGCTCCCGGTTGAATCCGGCCGCCGGATAAAGGCGCGGTCAGCCCGGCCGCCCGCCGCCACCCTACAATGCCCACACCGCCGCGCGAGTGGCCCTTCAGGGGGCCGGCCAGACCAGTGCGCGGCCCTGATACAAGGAGCACATTTCCTATGGACTGGAAAAATCTTCCCGGCAGTGGTGGCAACATTGAAGATCGGCGCGGTGGGGGAGGGCTCCCCGGCGGTGGGATCGCGGTCGGCGGCGTGGGTGGTCTGATCATCGCATTGATCGCCATGTTCTTTGGGATTGACCCCAGCGTCGTGCTGGGCGGTGGTTCGGAGAGCCCCCCGGCGCAGACGCAGACCCAGACGCCGTCCGGGGCCAGCAGTCAGGCCAGTGACGAGAACTACCAGTTCGTGAACAACGTCATGCGGAACACCAATCTGGTGTGGGGTTCGATCTTCCAGAAGGCGGGCCGCACGTACACCAATCCCAGTCTGGTGCTCTACACGCGCGGTACGCAGAGCGGTTGCGGCGCGGCGAACAGCGCCGTTGGCCCCTTTTACTGTCCCAACGACAACAAGGTGTACCTCGACACCAGCTTCTTCTCGCAGATGGATCGTCAGCTCGGCGGTGGCGGCGACTTCGCATACGCCTACGTGATTGCCCACGAGGTCGGGCATCACGTCCAGAATGAACTGGGCATCGCCGATCAGGTCGAGCGCAAGCAGCGGGCCGCCCGCACCGAGGCCGAGGCGAACTCGTACTCCGTGCGGCTGGAACTCCAGGCCGACTGCTTCGCCGGGGTGTGGGGCAACGCCTCCCAGACCGATGCCAAGATCACGCAGGCCGACGTGCAGGAGGCGGTGCGTACGGCCGAGGCCATCGGGGACGACAACCTGCAGCGGCAGGCGCGGGGCGGGGTCGTGCCGGATTCGTTCACCCACGGCAGCAGCCAGCAGCGTGTGAACTGGTTCATGACCGGATTCCGCAGCGGCGATCCGAACCAGTGCGACACCTTCAGCAAGGCGTACAACCAGCTCTGACCGTCGACAAACGTGCCCCCCGTTCCAGCAGCGCGGGGCACGGTTTGCTTTGCTGGACGCCATGACGAGGATCGCATGACGGATCCGTGGGCCATCTCCGGCATTCCGGTCGAGGTGCGGCGCAGCGCCCGCCGGCGCACGGTGGCGCTCCAGGTGCGGCCCGGTGCGGTCACGCTGTACGCGCCGTCCCGCGTGCCGCTGGAGACCCTGCGCGAGATCGTGGACGCCCGCCGTGAGTGGATCGCCCGGCACCTGGAGGCGTATGCCATCCGCAGCAGCGTCCGGCGCGTTGTGGGCGACGGCGAGGTGTTGCCCTTCCTGGGGGAGGAGCTGACCATCCGGGTGGCCCCCGACACCCGCACCGTCCGCCGCGAGGGTGAGCTGCTGCACGTGCCGCCCGGTTCGCCCGAGATGATGGAGCAGGCCGTGGAGCGCTGGACGCGCCGGGCGTGTCTGCCCACCTTCCGCACCCTGGTGGGGGACGCCGCCACCAGGCTGGGGGCGTCCGGGCGGCTGGGCCGGGTGCAGGTCACCGCCGCGCAGCAGCGCTGGGGCAGCTGTAACGTCCAGGGCGATATCCGGGTGCACTGGAAACTCAGCCGGGCCCCCCGCCCGGTGCTGGACTACGTGACTGTGCACGAGGCCGCGCACCTGCTGGAATTCAACCACTCGCGTCGTTACTGGAACCTCGTCGAGCGCGTGATGCCCGACTACCGCGTACACCGTGAGTGGCTGAAAGAACACGGCCACACCCTGTAGCAGTGTGACCGTGTGTTCCCTACCGCTTTACAGCGGCATGGGGCTGGGCAGTCCCGGCGTGTCCGGGTTCTCCGTCGGCTGGGGCGTGGGCAGCCCTGGCGTGTCCGGATTCACCGGCGGATCCATGACGGGGCCGCTGTCACCGCTGCCGGGCATCTGCTCGGGCAGCGGCGCGGGCACGTCAGTCGGTTCGGTGGCCGGAGCCGGGGGGCGGTCATAGGCATCAGTCATGGATGAACCTCCAGAGGTGGGATGTGTGTACTGTGCGGCCGCATCTCCGGAGGTGGGGCAGAGGGGCATGAAGGCCCCTTCACGCCCAGCAGGGCGGGATTACAGTCCGGACAGGGGCCGTGCGGCCACACTGACGGCATGTCAAAACTCGCGCTGTTCCTGCTCCCCGCCCTGCTGGGCACCGCGTCTGCCCAGACTCCGCCCCGCGTCACCTTCACGCCGGTCGCCTCGGGGGTCGAACAGATCACCGCCATGGCCCACGCCGGCGACGGGTCGGGCCGGCTGTATGTCGCGCAGCAGGGCGGCGTGATCCGGGTGCTGCAGGGGGGCAAACTGGTCGCCGCTCCCTTCCTCGACGTGAGCAGCCTGACCCGTGCAGGCGGCGAGCGCGGCCTGCTGGGGCTGGCCTTTGATCCGGCGTACAAGACCAACCGCCGGGTCTATGTGCACTACACCGACCGCAACGGCGACACCGTGCTGGCCCGCTACACGGCCGCCGCCGACTTCAGCCGCGCCGACCCGGCCAGTGCGAAGACCCTGTTCACGGCCAAACAGCCCTATGCGAATCACAACGGCGGCCAGCTCGCCTTCGGCCCCGACGGCTTCCTGTACCTGGGCCTGGGCGACGGCGGCAGCGGCGGCGACCCGCAGAACAACGCGCAGAACCTCTCCAGTCCGCTGGGCAAGCTGCTGCGCTTCGACGTGAAGGGCACCGAGGCGAAACCGGCCGCCGGCAACCCCTTCCTGACCCGTACCGGAGCGAACCCGAACATCTGGGCCTACGGCCTGCGCAATCCCTGGAGATTTTCCTTCGACCGTCAGACCGGCAACCTCGTGATCGCGGACGTGGGGCAGAACGCCTTCGAGGAAGTCGATATCCAGCCCCGCGCCAGCAAGGGCGGTGAGAACTACGGCTGGCGCGTCCGCGAGGGCCGCACGTGCTTCGAGGCGGGCTGCAAGACCACCGGCTATGTCGAGCCGGTGCTGGTGTACGGCCGCCAGGAAGGTCAGAGCATCACCGGCGGCTACGTGTACCGGGGGGCTGCCATTCCCGCCCTGAAAGGCCAGTACGTGTTCGCAGACTTCGCCAGCGGCACGGTGTGGGGTGCCCCGGCGAGTGGCCGCACCTGGACAAAATCGACCCTGGGAGAGGTGTCGAGCCCCAGCACCTTCGGCGAGGACGAGTCCGGTGAACTGTACGTCGCCGAATACGGCAGCGGGCGCATCCTGAAACTGACCCCGGCGCGCTGAAGTACGTCATCAGGCCGGTGACACCCCGCGCCGCATCTGCTCTCGTGGGCGGATGCGGCGCGTCATCGTGATCGGCACCACCGGCAGCGGCAAGACCACCCTGGCCCGTGATCTGGCCGAGCGCCTGGGCGTGCCGCACGGCGAGCAGGACGCGTGGAACCACCAGCCCGGCTGGCAGGCCGCGTCCACGGAGCAGTTCCGCGCGGCGGTCCGGGCCTTCACGGCCGGGCCGGCGTGGGTCATGGACGGCAACTACAGCAAGGCCCGCGACGTCGGCTGGGCGCGGGCTGACACTCTGGTGTGGCTGGACTATCCCGGCCCGGTCGTGTTCTGGCGGGTGCTGAGCCGCACGGTGCGCCGTGTCGTGACCCGCCAGGAACTGTGGAACGGCAACCGCGAGACCCTGCGCGGGGCCATCCGAGCGGACAGTCCCGTGCCCTGGTTCTTCCGCACCCACTGGCGTCGCCGCCGCGAGATGCCGGCACTGGCCGCGACCTTCCCGAACCTGACCGTGGTGCGCCTGCGCTCGCCGGCCCATGCGCGAGCGTGGCTGGCCCGGCAGGGCTAGCGGTACTCGACGAGCAGCGGCCGGTGGTCACTCTGATCCACGGCCAGCACCCGCGACCGGGTCGGTGTCAGGCCGCGTGCCAGCTGATGGTCGATGCGGGCGAACAGTCCCGGAAAGGTCCAGCCCGGGCCGCGTCCGGCCACATCGTGCGCGTCCGGGCCGACGGCCTCAAGGAATGCCCGGTACGTCTGGCCGCGTGGCGGGGTATTCAGGTCGCCGCCCAGAACCAGGCGGCCCTGTTCGGCCCTCACGATGTCCATCACCGTGCCCACCTGCCCCCTCCGGATGGCCAGACTGGGGCGCATCAGCGTGAAGTCGCCGGCCAGGGCATTGCCGAACTTCAGGCGGCCCGGATGGGCGTTCACCACGATCAGGGGCTGCCCCTGCCACGTCACCGTCGTGACCAGCACCTCCCGCCAGTCCGACGGGTAGTTCACGTCGCGGGACGACACCACCGGCAGGCGGGTCAGGGTGGTGGTCTCGTAGGCCTCCAGCATGCGGTAGCCGGGCAGTTCGCGCCGCAGTTCCGTGGCAAAGCCGGGGGCTTCGAAGTTTGCCTCCTGCAGCAGGATCACGTCGGCGTCGGTTCCGCGCAGCAGGGTGCCCAGGCGCTGCGGCGTGGTGTCCTGCCCGCGCTTGACGTTGAAGGTCAGTACCCGCAGCGTGCCCTCCGACTGCGGCCGCCAGTGCAGCAGGCCCGCGCCCCACGCCGCCAGCAGCGTGGCGGCCAGCGCGACCGCCACCCCACGCCGCCGCCACCACGTCCACAGCAGCACCAGCGGGGCGGGGCCGAGCCACACGAAGGCCGGGGTATACACCAGCAGCGCGGTGGGCAGCCGACGTTCCCCCACCAGTTCGGCCAGCGCCCACACGGCCGCCACGAGCAGCAGGTATGACCACGCGACCACGGAACCGAACATCGTGGGCCAGCCTCGCACACTCCGGGCGCGGGCCGTCGGCGTCGGCCGGACATGGGCGGTCACCGGTACTCCACCAGCACCGGCCGGTGGTCGCTGGATGTCCACGGAAGGACGCGCGACCTGGTCGGCGTCAGGCCCCGCGCGAACTGGTGGTCGATCCGGGTATACAGCCCCGGAAACGTCCAGCCCGGCCCGCGTCCGGCCACCGAATGTGCGTCCAGGCCATACGCGGTGCGGAGGCGGCGGTACAGCCCGCCACGCGGCGGCGTATTCAGGTCACCGCCCAGCAGCACCCGGCCCGGCGTCCGGGCGGCGATGTCCTGAAGTACCCGGACCTGCGCCGTCCGGGCGTTCCGCGTGCGGCGCACCCGGGCGAGATCCCCGGTCAGCACGGAACTGACCTGCACGGTGCCCAGGTGGGCATTCACGACGGTCAGCGGCTCACCCTGCCACCGGAGGCGCGTCACCAGCACCTCGCGCCGGTTCGCGGGCAGGGGAGAGGACGCCGTACCCAGCACCGGCAGGCGCGTCAGGGTCATGACCTCGGCGGCCTGCCGGGCGCGGTAGCCGGGCAGGGCAGCCAGGAACGCCGCCCCGAAGTCGGGCCGCAGGAAGCGGGCCTCCTGAAGCAGGATCACATCGGCGTCGAGCGGTGTCAGGGCCGAGGCCAGGGCCTGCGGCGTGGTGCGTGCCCCGCCCAGGACGTTGTACGTCACGACCCGGAGGGAACCGCCGGACTGCGGTGTCCAGTGCAGCGCCCCCGCCCCCAGCGCGGCCAGGAGGGTGCCCGCCAGGGCCACCCGCCGGCCCCGGCGTCGCCACACCGTCCACGCCAGCACCAGCGGTGCGGGCAGCAGCCACAGCAGCGGCGGCGCGTAGGCCAGCAGCAGCGTGGGCACGGTGCGCTCGCCCACGGCCCCGGCCAGCGCCCAGCTCACGGCGACCAGCAGCAGGTAGATCCATGCCAGCGTCATCCGGGCACTGTGGCAGAGGGCCAGTCCTGCGCCGTCCCCCAAAACGACGAGGCGGGAGCCGCGTGGCCCCCGCCCCATCGTCTCAAGATGCTCAGCGGTACTGAGCCGCCAGTTCCTTCGCCTCTTCCCTCTGTGCGAGTTCGGTGCGCTGCACCAGGGCCACGGCGTCGGTCAGGGCGTCCTTGAGCTCCTGAAGGCCACGGTTCTTCAGGGCGCTGACCGGCACGCCGCCCTCGGTGCGCTCGATCTCGCGTTCCAGCACGTCAGGGTCGGCCATGTCGGCCTTGTTCAGGGCGATCACGGTGGGCATGTTCCGGAAGCCCAGGTCGTCCAGAATGCGGTTCACGGCGTCCAGGCGGGTGTCTGCGCCCGGCGCGGCCACGTCCACCACGTGCAGCAGCACGTCGGCGTCTCCGATCTCCTCCAGCGTGCTCCGGAAGGCCCGCGTGAGATCCTTGGGCAGGTCGCGGATGAAACCCACCGTGTCGGTCAGGACAACCGGCCCGATGCCCTCCAGATACCCCTGGCGGGACGTGGGGCGCAGGGTGGCGAACAGCTTGTTCTCGGCCAGCACGCGCCGGGGCTCCTCGGCGGCGTGGGTGAAGGCATTGAGCAGCGTGCTCTTGCCGGCGTTGGTGTACCCGACGATGGAGACCACAGGCACGGCGTTGCGCTCGCGGGTCTTGCGGCGTTCCTCGCGGCGCTGCGCGACACCTTCGAGCTGCTTTTCCAGAAAGCTCAGGCGGTCGTTGATCCGGCGGCGATCCAGCTCCAGCTTGGTTTCCCCCGGCCCACGTGTGCCGATGGCCCCGCCGCCCGCGCTGCCGCCCCCGCCCCCGATGCGCGAGAGCTGGGCACCCGCGCCCAGCAGGCGCGGTTTCATGTAGCGCAGCTGCGCCAGTTCCACCTGAAGGCGGGACTCCACGCCCTGGGCGTGCAGCGCGAAGATATCCAGAATGAGCTGCGTGCGGTCGATGATCTTCAGGCCGGTCGCGGCCTCGATCTCGCGGGCCTGGGCCGCCCCGAGTTCCTGTCCGAAGATCAGCAGATCGGCGTCCAGATGGTAGGCCCGGCTGGTCAGTTCCTCCAGCTTGCCGGCCCCGACCAGCGTGCCCGCCTTGAGGTTCTTGCGGTACACCAGTTCGCGGTGCACGACCTCCGCGCCGGCGGTGCGGGCCAGTTCGGCCAGCTCCGAGAGCCGCTCCTCGGCGTCGAATTCGCCCTGGTCGATCTGCACCAGAATGGCGCGTTCGTGATCCTTCTTCGACTCGCGCGTGCGGGCCGCGCGGGCGATCTCTTCCTCCAGCGCCTGAACCTGGGCCCCCAGGTCGAACTCGTCGATCTGGAAGGTGGGCACGGGCGGCAGGATGCGCCAGTCCTCTTCCTCTCCCACCGTGCCGGGCGGGGTCAGGTGGGCGGTATGCACCAGCCCCGGCTGCCCGCCGTCGCGCACCTCGATGGCACTCACGGCGTCCAGGCGCCGCAGGAACAGCGTGGAGAGGTCGCCCTTGCTGAGCACCCCGCCGCGCGGGTGGGTGTGCAGCAGGTGGAAGCCCGACAGGCGGTTCTCGCCCATGCGCAGATCCGGGAACTCGGTGCCCCTGGCGTCGGCCACGCTGACCGAGATCACGCGGCCACGCCGGTCGATCAGCACCCCGATCTCGCGGCGGATGTCGCTGGACAGTTCCGCGAGGTTCCGTGCCAATTCCGGCGAACCGACGCGGCCGGGCTCGATGCGGCGGCGGTACAGGTTGCCCAGGGATTTGAGCTGTGCGGGCCTCAGGCCCGAGATGTTGCCATGCACTTTATCGATGTGAGGTCACTTCCTTGTGTCATAGAGAGAATCGGTCGCAGTGCCAACGCATTTCGGGCCACCCGGACATCGTCCGCGTAGCAGCATCGGCATACGTTCTGGCATTGACCACAGTCTAAAACACCGGGTCAGTGCGGAACGTGTGCAATCACTTGAAGGTCTTGATCATCGTGTCCCCAGGGTAGGGGAGAGCGCACGCACGCCGCATCTGCCGGGTGGCGTAGCGGGGGTGGGGATGACCCCGGCCGGGCCGCTACACTCCGAGGCATGTCGAGTCCCGAACTGCTGCGCGACACCCTGCGCGAGGTGCTGTACGGCCCGGACGGTCTGTCGGGCCTGTTCAGCCGGCCCGGCGAGGGGCTGCTGCACACGGTGCACGCCTTCACGTACGCCCAGGCGTGCACCCCGCGTCCGGGCCGGCTGCGCCCCGCCGGTCAGGTCATGGCGCTGCGGCACACGCTGGAACTCACGGCGGCGCGGCTGGCCGACCCGGCCGCCCTGCTGACCGACGAGACCGAGCCCGCGCAGTGGGTGCCCGAGGGGCCGGCCGCGTGGCGGGCAGAACTCGTCGCCCTGGCCCGCGCCGGGCAGACGCTGTATGACGCGCTGTACCTGCCCCTTGGAGCCCCGGCATACCGCGAGGCCCACGGCGCGGTCATCCACGCGGCGCGGGAGGCGGCGCTGCTGCGGGCCACGCTGCTGGAGATGCAGGCGGGCACATAACAGACCTGTCCGCGCCAGGGGCTCCCGGCGCGGACAGTAGATGAACCGGAGGACGGGTTCAGTGCGCCAGCACGTCGGCGCTCAGATCCTCGGGGCGGATCGCGCCGGTCATGACCGAGACGGTGTCGGCCATGCTGATCTTCTGCGGGTTCAGCAGGGCGGCCCGTCTGCCCATGCGGTGGACGTGAATGCGGTCGGAGATCTCGAACACGTGCGGCATGTTGTGCGAGATCAGGATGACCGGCAGCCCCTTGTCGCGCACCTGACGGATCAGGTCGAGCACCATGTTGCCCTCGCGCACGCCCAGCGCCGCGGTCGGCTCGTCCATGATCACCACGTGCCGTGCGAAGGCCGCGCTTCTGGCCACGGCCACGCCCTGCCGCTGCCCGCCGGAGAGCGTCTCGACCGGCTGGCTCATGCTCTTGATCGCGAACTGGAGCCCCTGCATGTGGCGGGTCGCCTCCTCCAGCATCTTCTTCTTGTCCACGATCTTCAGCAGCTTCGCCAGCGGGCCGGGGCGCAGGATCTCGCGGCCCAGGAACAGATTCTCGGCAATGGTCATGGCCGGGGCCACGGCCAGATCCTGATACACCGTCTCGATGCCCTCGCGCCGCGCGTCGATGGGGCTGCGGAACGTGACGGGGCGGCCCTCCAGCAGGATCTGTCCCTCGTCGGGCGTGATCGCGCCGGACAGCGCCTTGATCAGCGTGCTCTTGCCCGCGCCGTTGTCGCCGATCACGGCCATGATCTCGCCGGGGCGCAGCTCGAAGTCCGCGCCGTTCATGGCGACGACCTGCCCGTAGCGCTTGACCAGTCCGCGGGCCTCCATGACCAGCGGCGCGGTGGACGTGCCGTGCGCGGTGGGGTGCGGGATGCCCTGGAGGGATTCGGCGGAGGTCATGACTTCCTCCGGGAGAACTGGTCGGTGGCGACCGCCAGGATGATCAGGATGCCGGTGACGAGGTATTGGTAGACGCTGTCCACGCCCATCAGGGTGAGGCCCGAGCGGAACACGCCCACGATCAGCACGCCGATGAGGGTGCCGAGCACGTTGCCGCGCCCGCCGAACAGGCTGGTGCCGCCGATCACGACGGCCGTGATGCTCTCGAGGTTCTCGGTCTGCCCGGCCTCCGGCGACGCGCCCCCGATGCGCTCCAGCAGCAGCAGCGCGGCCACGCCGTACAGCAGTCCGGCGAAGGTGTACACGCTGATGAGCAGGCGGTTCTGCGGGATGCCGCTCAGGCGCACGGCCTCGGGGTTGTTGCCCAGCGCGTAGATGTGGCGGCCCGGCGCGGTGGACTTGAGGTACAGCCACGTCAGCAGGAACAGCGCGAGCAGCATCAGCGAGCCGTACGAGAAGGTCGCGCCGAACAGCGAGAAGCGCTGTGCGAGGAAGGTCAGGCCCTCGGGCGGCATGGGCACGCTGGTCGCCTTGGAATAGATCCGAACCAGCGCAAACACGATCGAGTACATCCCCAGGGTCACGATGAACGGGGGCAGCTTCACGAGCGTGATGAGCACGCCGTTGAGCCACCCGATGATGGCACCCACCGCGAGGCCGGTCAGGATCGCCAGCGCCACCGGCCAGCCCTGCTCGACGGCCAGTTTGCCGATCACCATGCTGCTCAGGGCCATGATCATTCCGCAGCTCAGGTCGATGCCCGCCGTCAGGATGATCAGCGTCTGCGCGATGGCGATGACCCCCACGATGGACGCCTGTTGCAGGATCAGGCTGAAGGTGCTCAGTTTGAAGAAGTTCGGCGCGAAGATCGCGAAGAACAGGGTGGCGACCAGCAGCGCGATCAGCGGGCCGAGCGTGCTGAGGTTCGGGAGGGTCAGGCCCTGGCGGGCGGACGGGGGCGGCGCGGTGCTCGGCTGGGTCATGGTTCGTCTCCGGGAACTCGGTGCAGGCGGCGGACGGACGGCCGACGGTCGGGCAGGGGTGTGGGTGGGCCCAGCATGACACGTGGTGTCGGCGGCGTGCGGCGTGGCGAGAGCTACGGCTCACGGCGAGGAAGGCCGTGGTCCGTAGCTCCGGTGGTGCGGTGCGGGGCTCAGGAGGGCGGGGCGGCCCTCACGCGCTCAGGGCGGACGCTTACTGGCCCCAGCAGTTGGCGAGGCCGTACTTGCCGTTCTGGCTCTTGACGCCCGCGTAGGCCTTGTTGGTGATCAGGGTGACGCCGGTGTCGACGTAGCCCGACGCCTTCTTGCCGGTCTTGGCGTAGTTCACGCCCGCGGCGACGCCCATGCTGGCCATCTTGAGGGGGTACTGCTGGCTGGTCGCGCCGATCACGCCGGACTCGACGCTGCGCACGCCGGCGCAGCCGCCGTCCACGGACACGATCAGGACGCTCTTCTCCTTGCCGGCGGCCTTCAGCGCCTGGTACGCCCCGACGGCGGCGGGCTCGTTGATGGTGTACACGACGTTGATGTCGGGGTTCTTCTGCAGGCAGTTCTCCATGGCGGTCTGGCCCTTGGCCTGGTCACCGAAGGAGTCCTGGGCGCACGCCACGCCGGTGTTCACGATGTCGGCGCTCTTGCTCGTCACGCCCTTGATGCCGAAGCCCTCGAGGAAGCCGTTGTGGCGGGCGATGCCGACCGGGTGGCCGGGGAACAGGTCGAGCGCGGCGATGACGGCCTTCTTGTTGCCCATGGCCTTCTTGGCCCACTGGCCGATCAGGATGCCGGCCTGGTAGTTGTTGGTGGCGAACAGCGCGTCCACCGCGCTGGCCGGCTCGGTGGGGGAATCGAGCGCGATCACCATGACGCCGGCCGCGCGGGCCTTGGCGATGGCCGGCACGATGGCCTTGGAATCGCTGGGCGTGATCAGGATGGTCTTCGCGCCGGCCGCGACCATGTTCTCGATCGCGGTGACCTGCCCGGCGTTGTCGCCGTCCTGCTTGCCGGCGGCGGTCATCAGCTTGGCGCCCAGGCGGGTCGCCTCCTTCTGGGCACCCTCCTTCATCTTCACGAAGAAGGGGTTGGTCTCGGTCTTGGTGATCAGGCCGATGATCGGCTGGTCGGCCTGCGCGGTGGCGCTGGTCACGATGGCGGCGGCGCTGACGGCGAGGGCGGCAGTGGCGGCGAACAGTCTGGCTCGTTGCATGGTGGATCTCCTTAACGTGAATGGGGCGGGGGAACGGAGTGCGGACGTGGAGCGCGTGACAGGGCGTCGCCGGCAGGCGGCCCGGTGGAGTGGCGGACGACAAGTTCGGTGGGCAGCTGAACCCGTGCCGGGGTGACCGGGCGGGGCTGCCCCAGCTCATTGATCAGGTGTTCGCAGGCCAGCCGGCCCAGGTCGTAGGCGGGCTGGGAGATCACGGTCAGGGGTGGAGACATGGTCTGGGCCCAGCGGGAGTCGTCGAAGCCCACGATCGACAGGTCGCCGGGGATGTCGAGCTCGAGTTCGCGGGCCGCCAGCACGGCCCCCACGGTCATCTCGTTGTTGCCGATGAACAGGGCGGTCGGGCGCGTACCGGCCGGGCGCCCCAGCAGCTGCCGCGCCGCCCGGTAACCGTCGTCCTCGCGGTGGTGTCCGGGCAGCACCAGGGTCGGGTCATACGGGAGCTGCGCGTCGTGCAGGGCGGCGCGGTAGCCGGCGTGGCGGTCGATCGCCGTGCTGATGTCCTGCTGCCCGACGATCATGCCGATCCGGCGGTGCCCCAGCTCGATCAGGTGGCGGGTGGCCGTGATGGCCCCGCCCAGGTTGTCCACCGTGACGGTGGTACTGCCGGCGTGACCGCTGACCCGGTCGAGTTCCACGACCGGCAGATCCGGCAGCGTCTTGAGGTGGGCACGGGTGCCGCTGGTCGGCGCGACGATCAGGCCGGTGGGCAGGTGGCCGCGCAGCGTGTCCATGGCGCGCAGTTCCTTGGCGGGCTCCTCGTCACTGTTGAACAGGAAGACGGTGTAGCCGTGCTGATCGGCCGCGTCCTGCACGCCCTTGGCCAGCATGGCGTGAAAGGGGTTGAGGATATCGGCGACGATCAGACCGATCGTCCGGGTCTCCTTCTGGCGCAGGCTCCGGGCCAGCACGTTGGGCTGGTATCCGAGCTGCTGCGCGGCCGCCTCGACCCGCTCGCGCGTGCCCGTCGCCACCATGTCCGGCCGGCTCAACGCGCGGGACGCGGTGGCGGTGGATACGCTGGCAAGTCGGGCAACGTCCTGAATACTGGGCATGAGAGAAGAACACCTCTGACACGGCGAATGGAGTGGATTGTCGGAAGTGGGCCCCGAGGGGAGGAGCACTTCTGCAAACGATTACATCGAGATGCCGCCAGTGTGCACCCCGGTCATACAAAAGTCAAGCACCCCCAGCAGACATGGCTGGAGGTGCAGTAATGGGCGTGCTACACGGGCATTACGGGGTGGGTGCATCCGGTGTGGTGTCTTCCGCGCCCACCTGCCGGAGCAGCACGTCCAGGGTCTGCCACACCAGGGTCGCGCACTTGACGCGCGTGTGCAGGGCATGGACACCCTGGAGCGCCATCAGGTCGCCCAGCGACGGATCGGGCTCGCCGGTGCGGATCATGTGCAGGAACGCGTGTTCCAGCTGCGCCGCCTCCGCGACGGTCTTGCCCCGCAGCGCCGAGGTCATGAGGCTGGCACTGGCCACCGAGATCGCGCAGCCCTTGCCGGTGAAGCCGGCGTCCGCGATCACGTCGCCGTCGAGCCGCAGCATCAGCTGGACGTGATCGCCGCAGCTCGGGTTGTGCCCGGACTCCACGTTCGTGGCGCCACTCAACTCCCCGAAGTGCCGGGGCTTGCGCGAGTGATCCAGGATCACCTGCTTGTAGAGGTTGTCCAGAGTGCTCATCCCGCTCCATGCTACGCCGCGGAGGGAACGGATCGCCGACCCCGGACGTGCCGGGCCACGGTTAAGAATCCTGTCACACGCCGCAGGCCATGCTGGCTGACATCCCGGCGGACAGCGCGGAACACGCGCCAACTGCCACCCCCAAGACCAGCGGCCGCGCCTCCGGTGTTCCCCCGTCAGGCGCGGCCCACGGCCATGCTCCGGTGCCGTTCAGCCCACGCCGTACAGCGCCGTGTACTTCCCGCGCAGATATGCCACATAGGGCCCGACGGTCAGCGGCTCCCCGGTCACGCGCTGCACGAGTTCCGCCGGGGTGTAGGTGCTGCCCGGCGCATACACGTGGTCACGCAGCCAGCCGTGCAGCTCCGAGAACGCTCCGCGCGCGACCTGCGCCTCCAGCCCCGGCAGGGCCCGCTGCGCCGCCGCGTGGAACTGGGCACTCAGCACGTTCCCCAGCGTGTAGCCCTGGAAGGCCCCACCGATGCCGCCCCCATACCAGTGGACGTCCTGTAGCACGCCGTCCACGTCACTGGGGGCCCGCAGCCCCAGCGTCGTCTCATAGGCCGCGTGCCACGCCTGCGCCAGGTCGCGCACCGCCAGCCGGCCCGCGAGCAGTTCCCGCTCCAGCCCGTAGCGCGTGATCACGTGCAGGTTGTACGTCAGCTCGTCGGCGTCGGTGCGGATCAGCGAGCGCCGCGCCACGTTCACCGCGCGGTACATCTCGTCCTCGGTCACGTCCGACAGCTGCTCCGGAAAGGCGTCGCGGAAGGCCGGGAAATACGCTGCCCAGAACGCCCGCGAGCGGCCCACCAGGTTCTCCCACAGCCGCGACTGGCTCTCGTGGACGCCGGAACTGACCCCGCCCCCCAGCGGCGTGCCCAGCAGCTCCGGGGCCACCCCCTGCTCGTACAGGGCGTGTCCGGTCTCGTGCAGGGTCGAGTACAGCGCCTCGGTCAGATCGTGCTCCCTGACGCGGGTCGTGATCCGCACGTCCTGGCCGCCCAGGCGCGTCATGAACGGGTGCGCGGTCAGATCCTGCCGGCCGCGCGTCAGGTCGTAGCCGAAGTCTGCCGCGATCCTTCCGCCCACGCGCAGCTGCACGTCCGGCGCATAGAACCGGTGCAGGAAGTCGGTGCGGGGCTCCGGTGCCTGCGCCACGGCCTCGACCAGCGGTACCAGCGCGGCGCGCAGGTCGTCGAACACGCGGTCGACCACCTCGGCCGTCATGCCCTCGTCCGACTGGTCGATGAAATAGTCCATCGGGGAGGCGAATTCCGGGAAGTACGATGCCGCCTGGAGGCTCAGTTCCAGCGTCCGTTCCAGGTACGGCACCATCCGCGTGAAGTCGTTCGCGGGCCGCGCCTCGACCCACGCCGAATATGACTCGCCGACATGCTGCGTGAACTCCTGGACGAAGGTGCCGGGCAGCCGGGTCGCTTCCTCGAACTGGCGGCGGGCCAGGGCCAGTGTCCGCGCCTGCACCGATGTCCAGTCCGTGTGCGCCTGCGCGTCGTCCAGCAGCCGGCCATACGCGGCGTCGGTCGCCCGCTCATGGACGATGCCCGCCAGCAGCGCCTGCTGCCGCGCCCGGCCCCCCGCCGCGCCCACCGGCAGGAAGGTGCTCTGATCCCAGCCCAGCAGTGATCCGATACCGCCCAGATCCGCCAGCTGCTGCCAGTGCAGCGTCAGTGCATTCCAGGTCGTCTCCGGCGTGTGCGAGGTCATGCGTGCAGCGTAGCGCCTTCGTTGTGGTCGCCGTACCGTACCCGCCATTCGGCCTACGCCGCGCGTCTTCCCGGCGGATGCGCAGGCTGCGGGCACCGTGGACACTGAACACATGACCGACCACGCCCTCTCAAGACGCCTGTCCTACCTCCTGCGGCATGCCCCGCACGAGGCCGGGCTGAGCCTGGCCCCCGGCGGCTGGGTGCCGCTCGCGCCCGTGCTGGCGCATCTGCAGGCCACGCGGGCGGACATCGAGCGGGTCGTGGCCGGCAGCGACAAGCAGCGCTTCAGCCTGCGTGAACACTCGATCCGCGCCAACCAGGGCCACAGCGTCCCGGTCGATCTGGAACTCAGTCCGGTCACACCGCCCGACCTGCTGTACCACGGCACGCATCCCCGTGCTCTGGCCGCCATCCGCGCCGAGGGGCTGCGGCCCATGCAGCGGCATCACGTCCACCTCTCGCCCGATCTGGACACGGCCCGGCGGGTCGGGGCGCGGCGTGGTCAGCCCGTGATCCTGACCATCCGGGCGGGGGAGATGCACGCCGCCGGGCATCCATTCTTCGTCAGCGAGAACGGGGTGTGGCTGGTGGGGGCCGTGCCGCCCGGATTTATCGGGCAGGATGCATAGGCTGCGGCCCGGCTGTTGCTGGAACTTCTGTGCAGAACGCCGAAAATCGGATCGGCGGGCGGCAATTGACATGGGCTGTATATCGGGGTATCTTATTTCTATCACCGCCTTTGAGGGCGGGTTTTTCGTTTTGGGCGTTCTGAGCGGGTTCGTCCGCCCTCTTGCCCGCGTCTCACTGCCGACGTTGCCTTCCAGCCCCGCACGCTAGCCTTGGGCCATGACCCTGTCTCAGGCCCGCGCCGCCCTGGCTGCCGCTTCCCGCGTGGCCGTCCTGACCGGTGCCGGCGTGAGTGCCGAAAGCGGTATCCCCACCTTCCGGGACGCGCAGACCGGGCACTGGGCGCGCTTTCGCCCGGAAGATCTGGCGAGCCCGCCCGCATACCGTCGCGACCCGGAGATGGTCTGGGAGTGGTACGCCGGGCGCTACCGCGACGTGCTGGCGGCCGAACCGAACGGGGCGCATCACCTCCTGGCGCGGCTGGAGCGGGAGAAGGGGGCGGGCTTCTTCCTGGCGACCCAGAACGTGGACGGCCTGCACGCCCGGGCCGGCAGTGGGCAGGGCGGCGGGCGCATGGTTGAGCTGCACGGCACCCTGCTGTCTGCACGGGACGAGGTGACGGGCGAGGTCTTCCCGCTGCCTGCGCCGGATGTGCTGGTCACGCCGCCGATCTCTCCGACCGGCCACCGGATGCGTCCGAACATCGTGTGGTTCGGGGAGTACCTGCCGGAAGATGCCCTGCACGCGGCCCAGCGCGCGTTTCAGGCGGCAGAGGTGGCCCTGATCGTTGGCACCAGCGGCGCGGTGTATCCGGCGGCCGGTCTGGCGGGGGAGACCCTGTATGCCGGCGGCACCGTCATCGAGATCAATCCCGAGGAGACGGAACTGTCGGATCAGATGACGTACTGCGTGCGCGACGTGGCCTCACGCGGGTTGGCGGCGCTGATGTCATGAACGATCAAGCTCAGCCCAGTGAAGATTCAGCGGGAACTGCCCCAGCTCCAGCCCGCATCTGGGGTCTGGTAGCCAGCGAGGCCGACCGCGTGGTGCTCTTCCGGCGTGGCCCCTCACGGTGGACGCGTCTGTACGTGTGGGATGCCGCCACGGATGTGCTGACCCCCGGCTCATGGTTTCGTGGCCGGCTGTACGAGTGGATGTGTGACCTCTCGCCCGACGGCGAGCACCTGTTGTACACGGCAAGGAACGAGACTCCTGAACAGGTGTCCGATGCCTACTCCAAGTTCGGCGTGAACATGTATTCGTGGACAGCTCTGAGCGTACCGCCTCAGGTTAGGGCGCTCGGCCTGTGGAATGCCTCAGATGGCTGGAGTGGTGGCGGAGTCTTTGACGGCAACCGCAAGATCATGGTGAACCACGCTGACCTGAAAACACAGCAGCTGATCCATCCCAAGGCTTTCACGGTCAAGTCCGTTGAGGGAAAGCACCGGGTCGATACAGTTCTGATCTCGTTGAACAGGACAAGGTGGCGGGTGACTCACAAGCCTGAACGCTGGCTTGGAATGGGAGAGGCACATCCGTTTACTTTTCAAAAGCGGTCACTGGAATTGCGCTTCATCAGCGCTCACAACTACAAACGGTATGTTCGCTACCGCTGGCTGGCGGACGGCCCAGCCCCTGATCTGGAAGGGGTCACCTGGGCCGACCTGGATCGTCGGGGACGGCTGCTGATCGCCCGCGCCGGACGCCTGTTCATCTGGGAGGACGGACAGGAGGCCGAACTGGCGAACCTGAACGACGACCAGCCGCCCCGCCCAGGACGCGCAGGTGTGGACTGATCCGCTCCGATCTGTGGGAGAAAGCACTGATGGCCCCCGGCCTGGGTGTCCCCCCTCAGGTGTCTGATCGCCTGCACTGCTGGGGCGCGGCGTGGTGTTAGCCTCACGGTGGCCCGCTCGGTTCGGGTGGGCCGCTTCCTTCGGGGCAGGGTGAAATTCCCTACCGGCGGTGATGATGCCCACAGGCGTCTCAGCCCGCGAAGCCCGCGCAAACTGCACCACGCGCAGGCCCGATCTGGTGCGATTCCAGGGCCGACGGTATTACGACGCACAGAGACGCTCAGGCGGATCAAGAAAGGCGAGGGGCCGTCCCCGAGCCTGCGGCGCGTTCAGTCCGGATGAGAGAAGGAGGAACGCTGCCCTGCCACCCCGGCGGGCGGCGACAGCTCATGTATGACAAGGACGCACCACCCGGAAGGGTGGCGGCCGACGTGCCCGTGGACGAGCGCTTCATGACGCTCGCGCTGGAGCACGCGGCCACAGGACTGGGACGCACCGCGCCGAATCCCCCCGTGGGATGCGTGATTGTCCAGGGTAGTGAGGTGGTGGGACGCGGCTTCCACCCAAAGGCGGGCGAGCCCCATGCCGAGGTCTTCGCCCTGCGGGAAGCGGGCGAGCAGGCACGCGGTGCTACGGCCTACGTGACCCTGGAACCGTGCAGCCACTTTGGTCGCACCCCGCCCTGCGCCGACGCGCTGATCGCGGCGGGCATTACGCGGGTGGTCGTGGCGGCCCTCGATCCGAATCCACAGGTGGCGGGGCGGGGGGTACAGAGGTTGCGGGACGCGGGAATCGTGGTCGATGTGGGCGTGCTGGAGGCCCAGGCCGTGCGCCAGCAGGCGGGCTTCCGCAGCGTGATCGCGCGGGGTCGCCCGTGGGTGGTGGCGAAGTACGCCATGACCCTGGACGGCAAGGTGGCCGCGCTGGGCGAGGGCAACGGGGCCGTGAGCGGCGAGGCCGCCCGCGAACGCGCCATGCACTGGCGGAACGAACTGGACGCCATTGCCATCGGCAGCGGCACGCTGAGCCTGGACGACCCGGCCCTGACGGTGCGCGGCGTGCCCAGCGGCCGTGACCCGCGCCCGGTGGTGTTCGACCGCCGCGCCGCGAGTGATCCGCAGGCTCGGGCGTGGCGCGAGGGCGCGGTGCTCGTGACCGCGCCGGACGCCCAGGTGGGCACGCTTGAAGCTGCGGGAATCACCGTGCTGAGGGCCGACACCCTGCCGGACGCCCTGCGCGGTCTGGGCGAACTGGGCCTCAGCAGCGTGCTGCTCGAAGGCGGGCCGACGCTCCTGAGCGCCTTCCTTGAACAGCGACTGGTGGACGAGGTGCGGGTCTTTTTTGCCCCGAAGCTCCTGGGCGCGGGCCTGAGCCCCCTGACCGGCCCCATCCGACCCATGCACGAGGCCCAGACCCTGGACGACGTGACCGTGGAGCCGCTCGGCCCAGACGTGCTCGTGACCGGGCTGCTCAGCGACATCCCACGCCTGTAACCCTTCTTTTCCTGTGGAGGACGGGGCGCGTCCCTGTGCCTCCTGCCGAGGTCAATCATGTTCACCGGAATCATCGAACAGGTGGGGGTCATTGCCCGCACCACTGAGAACGAGGGCAACCTGACCGTCACCATCCAGCCCACGCGCATGTGGGACGATGTGCAACTGGGCGAGAGTATCGCCGTGAACGGCACGTGCCTGACCGTGACCACCTGGGACGCGGCGGGCTTCACGGTGGATCTGAGCCGCGAGACGCTGGCGAAGACCGCCCCGCACTGGCACGGTGGCGCGAGGGTCAATCTGGAACGCGCCATGACCGCCGGGGCACGCTTCGGCGGGCACGTAGTCAGTGGTCACGTGGACGGCGTGGGCGAGATCCTGCGCGTGGACGCCCGGCCCGGTGCCTACACCATGACCGTGCGGGCCGCGCCGCATCTGGCGCGGTATCTGGTGCCCAAGGGGAGCATCACCGTGGACGGCGTGAGTCTGACCGTGGTGGACGCGGGCGGCCCCGCCGGCAGCCGCCCGGAACTGCGCCCCGACGAGTTCACGCTGTGGCTGGTGCCGCACACCCTGGAGGTCACGACCCTGCACACCTGGGCGGCTGGCACACGGGTCAATCTGGAGGCCGACCAGATGGCGAAATACGTGGAACGCCTGATCCTGATGCGCGACTGGACGCCGGACGCGGCCAGGGTGACGCCGTGACCCTGTCCACCATTCCTGAGCTGCTGGCCGAACTGCAGGCGGGGCGGCCCGTGATCCTCGTGGACGACGAACACCGCGAGAACGAGGGCGACCTGCTGATGCCCGCCGCCACCGCCACGCCTGAGTGGATCAACTTCATGGCCCGCGAGGGACGCGGCCTGATCTGCGTGACCCTGACCCCCGACCGGGCACGGGCGCTGGAACTGACCCCTATGGTGGGCGGCAGCACCGATCCCAACGGCACGGCGTTCACCGTCAGCGTGGATCACGTGAGCAACTCCACCGGCATCAGCGCCTTCGACCGTGCGGCGACAATTGCGGCCCTGCTGGACGACCGGGCCGCCCCCGCCGATTTCCGCCGTCCGGGCCACATCTTCCCGCTGGTGGCCCGCGCCGGGGGCGTGCTGCGGCGTTCTGGGCACACCGAGGCCGGTTGCGACTTGGCGCGGCTCGCGGGCTTTGCGCCCGTGGGCGTGATCTGCGAGATCATGGGCGATGACGGCGAGATGAGCCGCCTGCCCGACCTGCTGGCCTTCGGGGCAAAGCATGGCCTGAAGGTCGGCAGCATCGAGGCCCTGATCGCGTACCGCCTGGAACACGATCCGTTCATGCAGCTGGTGGCCGAGGCAAAATTGCCCACCGACTACGGCGACTTCCGCCTGGTGGGCTTCGAGGACACCCTGAGCGGCGCGGAACACGTCGCCCTGGTCATGGGCGAGGTCACGCCGGAGCCCCTGCTGGTGCGCGTGCATTCCGAGTGCCTGACCGGCGACGGCTTCCACTCGCTGCGCTGCGACTGCGGTGCCCAGCGCGACGCCGCCATGCAGGCGATTGCCGCCGAGGGCCGGGGCGTGCTCGTGTACCTGCGCCAGGAGGGCCGGGGCATCGGCCTGCTGAACAAGATCCGGGCGTATCACCTTCAGGACGGCGGCGCGGACACCGTCGAGGCCAACCTGCAACTCGGTTTTCCCGCCGATGCCCGCGACTTCGGCATCGGGGCACAGATGCTGCACCTGCTGGGGGCGCGGCAGCTGCGCGTGCTGACCAACAACCCCCGCAAGCTCCACTCCCTGGGTGGCTTCGGCCTGGAGGTCGTCGAGCGCGTGCCCCTGCACGTGGGCCGCAACGAATACAACGCCGTGTACCTGGGCACGAAGGCCGCCAAGCTCGGGCACATCGGCACGGATGGGAGCGGGGACTGAGGGGGAAGAGGTGGTGGGCTCTGAGCTATGAGCTCTGGGCTATGAACAGGAGCCGGTTTGCTTTTCTGCTGCACTTGCCCGGTTAACCCCTCGCTCCGCGCTCTGCGAGTCCGCCCCTCCGGGGCACCTCCCCTTAGAAGGGAGGCTTTGAAGTGCTGCTCAGTCAGCGTTTTTGTGCCCTTAAGGCTCCCTTTTTAGGGGAGCTGGCGGCGAAGCCGACTGAGGGGTTGTACGTCGCCCCGCCGCCCCATCCCACCCCAACCCCACCCCTCAGAGCCCAGAGCTCAGAGCCCCCTCAAAAGGAGCCCCACCATGAACCGAATCGAAGCCACCCTCCTCGCCACCGACCTCAAATTCGCCATCGTCAGCACGCGCTGGAACCACCTGATCGTCGACCGACTGGTCGAGGGAGCGGAACTCGCCTTCGTGCAGCACGGCGGGCAGACCGCCAATCTGGATCACTTCCTGGCCCCCGGCAGCTACGAGGTGCCGCTGGTGGCCCGCCGGCTGGCCGAGTCCGGCAAGTACGACGCCGTGGTGTGCCTGGGAGCCGTCATCAAGGGCGATACCGACCACTACGACTTCGTGGCGGGCGGCGCGGCGACCGGCATCCTGAACACCAGCCTGCACACGGGCGTGCCCGTGGCCTTCGGCGTGCTGACCACCGACACCGTCGAGCAGGCGCTGAACCGCGCCGGCATCAAGGCCGGGAACAAGGGGGCCGAGGCCGTGCTGGCGATGATCGAGACGGTGAATCTGCTGCGAAAGATCGGCTGAGGCTTATGCTCCAGGCATGAGCCAGTCCACCCGCGCCGTCCGTGCGTTCCAGTCCCACCGCGCCGCCCTGATCGACCTGTACGACCAGCTTCCCGAGGAGCAGGCGAATTTCGCGGCGTGGGAGGGGGGCATGAGCTTCGTGCGGCTCGCTGACCACCTGTCCGCCAGCGTGAACCGCGTGCCGGCCATGCTGCGCGGCGAGAAGCCGGACGCCCCCGGCGCACCCAGTGCCACCCTGGCCGAGGCCCGTGCCCGGCTCCAGAGCACCCAGGACGCCTTCGCGGGTACGGTCTCGACCCTGTCCGACGAGGACATCCAGCGGCGTATTCCGGCCTTCGGTGGCCGGGAGATGCCGGTGTGGATGCTGCTCGACTTCATCACCCAGCACGAGGCGCACCACAAGGGTCAGGCCTGGATGATGGCGCGCATGGTCGGCGTGACGCCGCCGATGTTCGTCAAGATGGGCTGAGCCGGTCTGTCAGCTGCCCCGCAGGACGCGCAGGTAGGCCTGCCACGGCCCGACGTCGTCCTGCAGACCACCGGCCAGCGTGCGGGTGATCTGCGCAAGGTGGTCGAGATCGTGCGCGGCCCACGTGGCAAGGAGCTGCGCGGCGGTGACGGTGCCGAACTCCGGGTGCTGTCCGGTGCGCTCCAGGGTGCTGGTGGACAGCGGGTGATCCTCCAGTGTCCTGAGGCTGCGGGCGCGTTCCACGGCGAAGGCGTCCAGCAGGTCGTTCAGGGGCGTGTCGCGGTGTGTGCTCAGGTGCGCGTGCCGGTCGAAGGGCGGAAACACACCGTCACCGTGCAGGATGGCGTGCAGCCGGGGCCACCAGTTGGTCTGCTCGGCGTGGAGCAGGTGCGCGACGACCTCACGCGGGTTCCACGTGCCCTCGCCCTCGTCGAGCCGCGTCCAGTCGTCACCCAGGTCGCGCAGCAGGGCGTCGAGCGTACCCGGCGTACGCCGCAGCACCTCCAGCAGATCCGGCAGTTGCATGCCCGAGTGTAGGCGTGGAGCGGGCGACAGAGAGAAGGCCGGTGGCCCAGGATCTGGTGCCATCGGCCCTCTGCCCTCGGCTAATTGATCATCTTCGTCTTGTTCGTCATGAAGTCCATCAGGACGTACTGGCCGATGTTGTGCGGCGTGGTGAAGTACGCCTTGCCCTTGGTCATCTCGCTGACCCGGCGGACGAAGCCCACCAGTTCGGGGTCGCGGGCCAGCATGAAGGTGTTGACCTGAATGCCGCTGCGGCGGCAGTTGGCGACCTCGCGCAGGGTCGCGCCCAGCACGTAGGGGTCGAGGCCGTAGGCGTTCTTGTAGATGCGGCCGTCGGGCAGCGTCAGGGCGCTGGGCTTGCCGTCGGTGATCATGACGATCTGCTTCATGTCCTTGTTCTCGCGCTTCAGGAGCTGCTGCGCGAGCCGCAGGCCGCCGGCCGTGTTGGTGTGGTACGGCCCGATCTGTGCCTGGGCCAGCTTGCTCACCGGCACCTCCTCGGCGCTGTCGTGGAACAGCACGAACTTCACGGTGTCACCGGGGTACTGCGTGCGGATCAGGTGGGCCAGCGCCAGCGCGACCTGCTTGGCCGGGGTAAAGCGGTCTTCTCCGTACAGGATCATGGAGTGCGAGCAGTCCAGGAGCACGATGGTGGCGGCCGACGAGTTGTACTCGGCCTGCCGGATGACCAGATCGCTCTCCTCCAGATTGTCGAAGCCCTTGGAGATCACGTTGCCCAGCGTGGCGGTCGTGTCGAGGTTCATCGTGTCGCCGAACTCGTAGTTCTTGAGCTCGCCGGTCATCTCGACGCCGCTGGCGTACTCGCGGGTGTCATGGGCCCCGGCGCTGCTGCGGCCCAGGCCGCCCATCAGGTCGCGCAGGCTCTTGTAGCCCAGGAAGTCGATGCTCTTGTCGGTCAGGTTGAACTTCGCGTCGCCGGGGTCGCCGTTGCCGCCCTGCCCCTCGCCGTCCTCGAACTCCTTGCGGATGAAGCCGTCCTGCTGGAGTCTGTCCATCAGGCGCTCGATCTGCTGGCCCAGCGGCGTCTCGCGGACGTCGTCGGCCTGCATGGCCTCCATCAGCTGCTCCTCGGGGATCATGCCGCGTTCCGCGAGGGCCTCCAGAATGGCGTCGAACAGGTCGTCCATGGATGGTCTGGCGTTGGGATCCGGGTCGTAGGGGTCGTTCATGCCCTGCCCCAGCAGCGCTTCCTGGATCATCTGCATGAGTTCGCTGGAATCCAGCTGATCCAGTTCGCCCTCGAATTTGCTGTACCGGGTGATGCGAGCCATGAAAACCTCCGATGCCAACAGCATGGCGCGTTTGCCGGCCCGCATTTGTAACGGGGGAGTGAGATGCGCTCAGCCCGGCACGACGGTCACGCGCTGCCGCACGGTCACGGTGGCGGTGACCTGCACGCCGCGGGACACCAGCGTGACGTGCACAGGCAGGATCGTCACGCCGCTGGCGCCTCCGGGCAGGCCGTCCCCCCGACGGGTCACCGTGCCGCTGCCCTGGCCGCTGCCCAGGGTGAGGGTCACGCGCGGCAGGGTTCCCCGCCCCCCGGTCGTGAGCGTCCACGGGCCATAGCGGCGTTCCAGGCTGGTCATCGGGGTCTCGGATTCAGGCACCACGGTCACCGGCAGCGGCGGCACGGCCACGCCCCGGTGCAGCTCGGTGCGGGTGTCGGAGGCGGCGAGGACGTACAGCAGCACGTCGAACAGCGCGGAGGCGTCGACCTCGTCATACGGAGGAGCGACCTGACCGGCCCACGCCGGATCGACCGGCCAGCCGGGCGGCAGGGAACGGGCCTCGACCTGGGCTGGCCCCGCCACTCCATCCAGGGTCAGGCGGCGTTCCACACGCAGCGGGGTGGGGATCTGTCCGGCCGGGCCAAGCACCAGCGTGCTGCGCAGGGTCACGTCCTGCACGGTGCGGGAGACCACAGCGGTGAAGGCCTTGCCCTCCAGGGTGACTGTCCAGGCCGCGCTGGGCCGAGTCAGATCGCGGCGGATCGCCTCCAGGGTCGCGGGGTCGGTCGCCGCGCCGTCCACGCCGCTGACCTGCACGTCCGAGACCGTCACATGGGTGCTGACGCTCACGCGGGCCGCGCTGGCGGCGCCGACCGGAGCACCGGGCAGGGCCGCCAGCGCGGGTACGGTGCCTCCCAGCAGGGCGGCGACCAGCACCAGCAGGCGGGGGCCGGCGTTTGGAATGTGTCTCACAGTTCCAGCGTACCGGCTCCAGCGCCCCTTGCGGCCGCGCCTCCTGCCGGGTGCGTCACAATGGCGGCATGACGTCTCCTGCACGGCCCCTGCGACCCGATGCCCGCCTCGTGCGGCTTCATGCCGAGTCCGGTGGCGATCCCCAGTCCCGGCTGGCCGGCGCCCTGGCCGATCTGGAGGGCGCGGCGTGGGGCCTGCTGCTGCGTGACGAGGCCGCCCTGGCCCGGCAGCTGGCCGCCCTGCTCGGCTCCGGCACGCTGCGTGTGGACGCCCGCGTGCGCGTGGATCGGGAGGCCCTGGCCGCCGCCGGACTCGCCGCCGCCAGCGTGGACGGCGACTGGCGGGGGGCGCGCGCCGCGTGGCTGCTGGAACCGACCGAGGCTGATCTGGAGCGGGCCCGCCGCTCCGGGGTCGATGTGATCGTGGACGGCACCCTGGCCCCGGGTGGCGGGTGGTTCGCGCAGGGCGCGGCGCTGGTGGTGTACCGCGACAGCGTGACCGTCACTGGTCACGCAGACGCCCCCCTGAGCGCGGTCTTCGGGACGGGCCGTGCCCCCGAGATCGCCGCTCCCGCGCCCAGCGACCTGATCGTGGGGCTGGCCCTGCGCGACGTGGCGACCCTGCCGCTGCGGCTGGCCCGCGCCGCCCGCACGGTGGCGCAACTCGCCGATCGTCTGGGCGGCGCGGCCCAGCCCGCCGGCCCGACCGCCCTGCTGCTCGCCCCGGACGCTGCTCCGGACTCGGATGCGCCGCTGGGCGGGGTGGTCGCCAGCAGCCGCAGCGTGCCCGGCGGCGTGCTGCTCGCTCCCGGACTGGAGGAGGCCGACACCGCGCTGGCCCTCCTGCGCAGTGCAGAGCCAGCCCAGGCTGCTCCCCGCCCGGCCGAGCCGCCCCGCCGCGAGGAGGTTCGGCGCGAGGAACCCAGACGGGAGGATTTCAGACGGGACGAACCTCGCCGCGAGGAACCCAGGCGCGACGACTTCCGGCGCGACAGCCGGGGCGGTGACCGCAGCGGCCGCGACCGGGGTGGCCGGGATCGCCGCGACTTCGGCCGGGGCGACCGGCCTGATTCGGGGCGACCCGCACAGCCCGATGTGCCGGAGCGCTTCACCTTCGACGCGCCGGAGGTCACCGAACCCGCCAGCGTCCCCCCGGTGCCCGCCGAGGAGACCTGGGAGCCGGAGATCGTGTACAGCGATATCGCGCAGCCGCAGCTGAAACTGCCCATTCCGGTCAGCTCCGGCCCGGACGCCCCCAACCTGGGCGACGAACTGCCGGATGTCCTGCACCAGCCCGAACACGTGACCCCCGCCGACGAGCACGACGTGCCCGTGGACATGGCCCCGGCAGACGAGACGCCCGCCCAGCCCGAGGGGCGCCGCGACGGCGGCCGCCGCGACCGCAGTGGCCGCCCGGACCGCAACCGTGCGCCTCAGCGCCGCCCCGAGGTTCAGGCCGAGCCCACCCCGGATACCGCTCCGCTGATCGCCCCGGACCTGCCTGTCGCTGCTGTCGATGGCGGCAAGGACGACCCGGCCGCCACCCTCTCTGATGAGCAGGCTGCCGTGTACGCCAGACTGCGCGAGTGGCGCAACGCCGAGGCCAAACGCCAGGACATCAGCCGCTTCATCATCGCCAGCAACGCCACCCTGGCCGAAATCGCCCGCCGCGTCCCATACACCGAGGCTGACCTGAAGGCCGTCAAGGGCATGGGGCCGGAGCGGCTGCGCAAGTACGGCGACAAGATCCTGGAAGTCGTGCGGGGCTGAACGGAATCCAGGGAGGCGTTCACCCTCCCTGGTTCTTCGTCCTGAACAGGACTTGAAGATCGTTGGGAGTGCCGGTCAGGTGGGCCCGTACTGATGCTCCTCCGGTAGTTCTGCCTCCTCATGCACCGCCTGGGCGATCCGGGTGGCCAGGGGGAAGTCCACGGCGGCGTACCACGCTTCCTCGAGGCCGCTGCCGCGCTGCCGGTATACGCACATGCTCGGGCCATAGCTGCACGAGCCCAGGCAGCCGCTCTCGGTCAGGCGCAGGCTGCCGCCCTTCTTGTAGTACGCCAGGGACTGCCGCTCCAGGTGGTTCCACAGCGCCTTATGGAGCAGCGCCGAGCCACGTGCCTGACAGTTCGGCCCGGTGCAGACCAGCAGGTGGCCGGAGGTCTTGAAGTACAGAGGCGGCATAGGTCAGTCCTCCGGGACGATCAGCAGGCGGTCGGCGTCGCGCAGTACGCGGATGCGGACGCCGTACGCGGCGTGCAGGTGGGCGGGCGTGAGCACCGTGTCCGGTGTGCCGCTGGCGAGCACCTGCCCCTGGTGCAGCAGCACCACCCGGTCGGCGCGGGCGGCGAGGTTCAGGTCGTGCAGCACAGCGACCACGCCCAGTCCCCCGGCAACCTCGCAGCGCAGGTGCCGGATGACCTCCAGCGCGTAGGCCAGGTCGAGGTGGTTGGTCGGCTCGTCCAGCAGCAGGAACCGCGGCCCGGCGACCAGAGCACGGGCCAGGGCGACCCGCTGCCGCTCGCCGCCCGACAGTTCTAAGACGCGCCGGTGCTCGAACTGCCGGGTGTCCGTGCGGCTCAGGGCGTCGGTGACGGCGTCCTCGTCCTCCGGCGTCCACGGGCGGGTGGGGATCAGGCCCCAGCGCCACTCGCCCGCGCCGCGCCCCAGGGCGACCACGTCGCGCACGCGGGTCTGGTCGGGCAGCGCCTCGCTCTGGGCCAGGAAGGCGAGGTCGCGGGCACGGTCGGCGCGGCCCAGGGTGTCCAGGGGCTGCCCGCCGACCCGGATGTCGCCCGCCTGCACGGGGCTCAGGCCCAGCAGGGCCCGCAGCAGGGTGCTCTTGCCCGCGCCGTTGGGGCCGATCACGGCCGTGAACTGCCCGGCCGGAAAGACGGCACTGACCCCGCGTACGGCGGGATGCTCGCCCGCACGGACATGCACGTCTACGGCCTCCAGGGTCATGGGGGTGGTCAGCACGTCAGTCACGCTGCCTCCGGAGGAGCCACAGGAAGAAGGGGCCGCCCAGCAGCGTGGTCACGATGCCCACCTGCGACAGCACGGTGGTGCGGGCCAGCAGGTCGGCCAGCACCAGTCCTGCGCCGCCCAGCGCCGCCGAGGTCAGCAGCAGCGTGCGGTGCCGCGCCCCGAACGCCAGCCGCGCGATGTGCGGCACGATCAGGCCGACGAAGCCGATGATGCCCACGTACGCGACCGCGCCCGCCGTGGCGACGCTGGCGCTCAGCACGACCAGCAGCCGCAGCCGCTCGACCGGCACGCCCAGCGAGCGGGCGGTCAGGTCACCGAGCTGCAGCGTGTCCAGAGCCCGGGCCAGCAGCAGCAGCACGCCGCCTCCCAGCGCCACGTAGGGCAGCACTGTCAGCACGTCCCGCCAGCCCGAGAACCCCAGGTCGCCCAGCGTGTACGACAGCACCAGCCGCGCCCGGTCTTCGCCGCGCAGGATCAGGGCCGTGCTCGCCGCGCTGAGCACGCTGCCTACCACCACGCCCGACAGGATCAGCCGCGTGGGCGGAAAGCGGCGGCCCTCGCGGGCCAGCGCCAGCGTGACCGCCACCGCGCCCAGGGCCGTGACCAGGGCCGAGAGCGGGATCATGGCGCGGGGCCAGTCCAGCACGACCGCCAGCGTGGCCCCCAGTGCACTTCCGCTCGCCACGCCCAGCAGGTACGGATCGGCCAGCGGGTTGCGGAACACGCCCTGGAACGCCCCGCCGCTGACCGACAGCGCCGCGCCGACCAGCACGCCCATCACCACGCGGGGCAGCCGGATCGACCACACGATCACGTCATTGCCCGCCAGTTCCTGCCCGGTCACGCCGCGCCACAGGGCACCCACGACCTCGCCGGGCGGAATGGTCACGCTGCCCAGGCCGGTGCCCAGGATCACGGCGACGACCAGCAGTGCGGCCAGCCCCAGCGTGCGCGGCACGCCGGCCGCCCAGGGCCGGTCCGGCCGGGCGGCGCGGGCCGGGGTGCCGGTGCTCATCGCCATCTCCCGCGCCGCCCGTTACCGGAACAGTTCCGGGTGGATCAGCCGCGCCAGTGACCGCAGGGCGGCGGGCAGCCGGGGGCCGGGACGCGACAGGCTGCTGCTCAGCTCGACGGGCAGGGCGATGACCCGGCCGGACTTCACGGCGTTCAGACCCGACCAGCCGGGCCGGGCCGCCGCCGTCTTCCGATCCACGCCCAGCATGAGCTGCGGGTTGGCCTTCACGATAAACTCAGGATCGACCTTCGGGAAGTCGCCCATGCTCTCGGGGATGATGTTCCGTGCGCCCGCCTTGGTGAGCAGCACGCCCATGAAGGACTTCGGCCCGATCGAGTACGGCGTGGGGTCGATCTCGAAGTACGCGGTGGGCTTGTTCACGGCGGCGCGGGTCAGCACCTCGGTCTTGGCGATGTCGCGGGCCATGGTGGTCACCAGCGCTTTTGCGGCGGCCTCGCGATTCACGACCCTGCCCAGGGTCAGCAGCTTGCTGAACACCTCGTCATACGTCTCGGGGTTCAGGGCGAACACGGTGATGCCCGCCTGGGTCAGGGTCTCGCTGACCTTGCCGTACTTGCTGACCAGCACCAGATCGGGCTTCGCGGCCACGATCGCCTCGATGTTCGGTGTGTACAGATCCCCCATCTTGGCCACGTTCTTCACTTGTGCCGGGTAGTCGCTGTACTGATCTACCCCCACCAGCCGCTCGCACAGGTTCAGGGCACACAGCGTCTCACTGGTGCTGGGCAGCAGCGACACGATCCGGCGCGGCTCGGCCTTTACGGTCACCCTGCGGTTCAGGTCGTCGGTCAGGGTCAGGGGGTACGTCGTCGCGGCGGCGCTGCCCGCCAGGGCCAGGGTGGTCGTCAGGGTCAGGATCTTCATACGTCTCCTTCCCTTCGCATAGAAAGCCGCCCCGCCAGGCGTCCTGGGGGGCGGAAGTGGTGCGCGCCGGCTGCAGAGTCCGGGCGTTCCCTCCTTCCGCGAGAGGTCGTGCCACACGCGCCGCTCGGGGCGGGATTCGCGTGGACGGTGCAGGTATCCGGACTTCCCCAGGGGACTGGAGTCACCGTTGCGCGACAGTGCCGGACTGGGCCACGCAGGACTGAGCCTGCCACGCCGTCACCGGGCTTCCCCCGCAACCATCGCCGGACACTATAGCGGCGGTTCGGGTGCCGACCTCCGCTGGAGATCACGGTGGGCCAGGAGTACGCTCGGGTATGCCCTGGATGCTGCTTGTCCTGACCGTGGGGGGCACGCTGTCCACGTCGGCCCGTGCACCCGTGCTGACGCGCCCGCTGGCAGTGCTCCCGGCGCTGGTCGCGTGCCCGGCGGCCGTCACAGCCAGCGCCGTTCCACGTGAACCGTACCGGCCTGGATCGGCCGTGGCGGTGCCCATTCCGACCCGTGTGGACGCGCGGCTGTGCCCGATCCCGCTGGCGGGGACTTCGCCCTCCGTGGAACGCTGAGCGTGCCCGGCTGGATGCTCGGCGTCGCCTCCATGCTGCTCGCCGGCCTGACGATCGATCTGGTGACGGGCCGTTCTGGCCGGACGGCAACACCGGGCGGGGCTGATCTCCCCACCTTCCGCCCCGTCCTGCTGGCGTGAGAGGCGCAGATGCGTGCCGACCGTCCCCGTGATGCGGCGCTCCGGGCCGATGTGAACGGGCTGGGCACGAGCCGCCGGTCTCTGCGGGCGGATCAGCAGCGCTGGGAGATCGATGCCATCCTTGAACTGCGCGGTGAACGCACGCCCTGCGACTGCGCCGCCGTCGGCACGGGGCCAGGGCTCACGGTGATCTCGGTCACGTCGCCGCTGTGGTGGACGCCGCCGCCGTCCTGACCCCCGCCTACCCCGCCTGCGACAGCCGCGCCAGCTCCGTGCCGAGTTCGGCGGTCACGGCCTTGATGCCGCCCTTTGGAGAGATGGGCGGGCCGAAGGTCACGATCCAGCGGCGGCCGTCCCTGCGGATGCCGGCGGGCAGGATCGGGGCACGGCCCTTGGCGGCGATCAATGCGACGCCGCCGTGCAGTTCGGTGCCGCCGCGTGTGCCCTCGGGGAAGATGCCGACCGTGCCGTTCTCCTTCAGGACGCGCAGGGCGGTGCGGATCGAGGCCACGTCGTTGCCGCTGCGGTCGACCGGGAAGCTGCCGCCGGTGCGGATGATCCAGCCGATGACCGGCAGGAACAGCTCTTTCTTGGCCATGAACTGCAGAAAGCGCCCACGCGGCAGCGCCCGCGCGACCAGGAAGGGATCGAGGCCCGACACGTGGTTCGCGGCGATCACCAGCGGGGTGCCGGGGGGCGGGACGTGCTCGGTGCCGCGTACGTCCAGCTTCATGCCGCTCAGGAGCACCGGCAGATACGTGACGGCCACGACCAGGGCATACATGTGCGGGTTCACGACGGGCGCAGCCTCGTCCACGGTGGGGCGGGCGGGCGTGGACGGAGCCGGGGTGGGATCGGGACGCCGGACGTCACTCATGGTTCGCAGGATACGCCCAAAGGGGGCCAGGGCACGGTCTGATCCGCGAACCGGCGTAGCCTCGGGAACATGAACATCAGCGTGATCGGAGCAGCGGGCGGGGTGGGCCGCCGGGTGGTGGCGCAGGCCACGGCGGCGGGACATGCCGTGCGGGCACTGATCCGCACCCCGGAGCAGGCCGATATGGTGTCGCTGCACGGGGCTTCCCCAGTGCAGGGCGACCTGACGGGCGAGTGGGAGACCGTGCTGGACGGCGCAGACGCGGTCGTGTGGGCGGCGGGTGGCGGGGCCGGCGGGAACTTCCAGGCGATCGACGGCGACGCCCTGATCCGGGTGGCCGACACGCTGCTGGCCCGTGGCCCGCGCCGGCTGGTCGTCGTGAGTTCCATGGGCGTGGATCGTCCGGAGCAGATGCCGCCCTTCCTGGGGGACGTGCTGCGGGTCAAGGCTCAGTCGGACGCTCACGTGCAGAACAGCGCCCTGGACTGGACGATCGTGCGGCCCGGCGGGCTCACCGATGAGCCGGGCACCGGACTGGTGCATGTCGCATCCACCGCCGGGCGGGGCAGCATTCCCCGCGACGATGTCGCGACCGTGGTGCTCGCGTGCCTGGGCGATCCGGCCACCGTGGGCCAGACCTTCGAGGTCGTCTCCGGCAACGACGCGGTTGCGGGTGCGCTGGCGGGGCTGGGCGGCTAATGACGTCGTATCGGGAATGGAGAGGTTCCGGCGCCTTCCCGCAAGCTCGTCATGTGAGTGGTGACGTCCTTTCTCCGGTACTCGCTTTGCTCGGTTGATCTGAAGATCAACTTCGACCACCTGAGCTCCTAGTCCTCGTCCGCCTCAGCCTCGTCCGGGTCGTCGCTGTCGTCGGCCCAGTCGCCGGCCAGGACGCTGCGCACCGCCTCCAGGCGCTCGCGGCACGCGGCGTAGGCGATCCGCGCCTCCTCCAGCAGGGGCAGCACGCGGTCGAGGTCGGCGTCGCCACTTTCCAGTTCTCCGGCGATGCGGGCCAGGGTGGCGTAGGCGTCCCGGTAGGACGTGATGGGATCGGGACTCATTCCGAGTCCGATGGTACCGGTTTCCAGCACCGATGCCCGCAGGCCGGAGGAAGGCGGGGCATCACGTGTTCAGGCTCCCCGCGACCTTGCCGGGCCCGCGTTCGCAGCACACAATGACCGTCAGGAGGGTTCATGCGTCCACGCTTCCGTCCGCCTGCGGTGCTTGCCATGCTGCTGCTCGCCGCGCCCGTCGTCGCCGGTGGGCGTGACCCGCTGCCCCCGCTCTCGAGCCCCGACCCGGTACTCGCGGTCGCGGCGGGTACCGACGGCCAGGGGCGGGCGGTCGTGGCGTGGATCGCGCGCGAGGCCGGGCTGGAACACCTGCACGCGGCGCGGCTGTCGGGGGGCGGGTGGCAGGATCTGGGTGGCGTGCTCAACGAGAAGGCCCGCTCGAACGCGGCCAAACCCACGGTGCATCCTGGCCCGGACGGCAGCGTGTGGCTGGCGTGGGAGGAGGGGAGTGGCGCGGCGCACATCGACTCGTACCTGATGTCAAACCTGACGCCGGACGGGTGGACGAGTCCGGCACCGTATGCGCTGCGCCGCAACCTGTCGGACGCGGGCCGCTCGCGGTCGTTCGTGGCCGGCGGCGGCAACCGGCCGCTGGTCGGCTGGACGGACATCGGCACGCTGGGGCGCACCTTCCCGAGCCTCGTGTCGCTGCGCGTGTGGCGCGGCGCAGACTGGCAGGTGACGCCGCCGGTGAACCTCGACCCGCGCATTCCGGCGTTCATGCCCAGTGTCGCCCAGGCGGGGGCGGACGTGCTGCTGGCCTACGTCGAGGGGGCGACCGCGCAGTCCGACCTGTGGGTGCGGGCGTGGAATGGCCGGGCGTGGCGCACGCTGGGGGGGCGGCTGAACGTCCGGCCCCGCACCTACGTGTTCCTGCCGCAACTGCGGATCGATCCGGCGGGCCGCCCGGTGGTCGCGTGGCTGGAGGATCACGGTGGCGTAGACGCCCTGCACGTGTCGCGCTGGGACGGCGTCGCGTGGCGGCGGCTGGGCGGTGTGGTCAGCACGCCGGGGCGGCTGGCATCGTCGGTGTCGCTGGGTTTCGATGTCCGGGGCCGCCCCGTCGCCGCGTGGAACGAGGGGCCGGATGGGGCCCGCACCGTACAGGCCGCCCGCTGGGACGCCGGGCACTGGATGTCCCTGGGCGGCCCGCTGAACGCCGACCCCCGCGCCGACACGGATCACGCGAGCCTCGCGGCCGGGCGGCCGGGCATGGTACTGGCCTGGCGGGAGTTCATGGGCGGGCACTGGAGCCTGCAGGTGCGGCGGCTGGAGTAGGAAGGAGGCGGCGGGGCCGGGCTACGCTGGGGCATGACCGCCCGTGCCGACCACCTCCACTTCGACCTGACCACCCTGCCGCAGGCGGCGCGGTACAAACTCGTGACGGGCATCGTCGTGCCCCGCCCGATCGCGTGGGTGAGCACGCTGGACGCGGCCGGGCACGTGAACCTCGCGCCGTACTCGTTCTTCAACATCATGGGTTCCGATCCGCCGGTGGTTGCCTTCGCGCCTGGCGACCGCGCTCCGGGCATTCCCAAGGACACGGCGCGGAACATTCCGTCCGGCGGGGACTTCACCGTGAACCTCGTGAGCCGCGACCTGGCCGAGACCATGAACGCGACTGCCACGGACTTTCCCGCCGAACTGGGTGAACCGGAACACGTGGGCATCGCGCTGGAGCCGGGCGTGACCGTCGCCACGCCGCGCGTGCAGGGCAGCCCCGCCGCGCTGGAATGCCGCGAGGTGCAGACCGTGCGGATCGGCAACACCCGCATCATCCTGGGCGAAGTGCTGGGCGTGAGCATCCGCGCGGATGCCGTGCTGGACGCCGGGAAGCAGTACGTCGACACGGCGGCCCTCGACCTGATCGGCCGGATGGGCGGGCGCGGCGGCTACGCGACGACCCGCGACGCCTTCACCATCGACCGCCTGACCTACGCGCAGTGGCAGGAGCGGGACGGGGGAGAGGACAGCCGCTAGACCGGCGCTCCTCCGGCCTTCAGCAGCGCCGCATCGGCCCACAGGTAGCGGGCGGCCAGGGTGCGGTAGGGGCTCCACAGCTCCAGCACCTCGAAGTGCTGGGCGTTCGGGTGCAGCCGGGCCAGCCCCTGCCTGAGGGCCAGGTCGCCCATGCTGAACACGTCGGGGCGGGCCAGGGCGAACATCAGGAACATCTCGACGGTCCAGCGGCCGATGCCCGGCAGGGGGAGCAGGGCGGTAATCACGGCCTCGTCGTCCAGGGTGGACAGGTGGTCGAAATCCACTGCGCCGGACTGTCTGGCGGTGGCGATGGCCTGCACGGTGCGCACCTTGGCCCACGACAGGCCCACACCGCGCAGCGTCTCGCCGGGAGCCTCCAGCAGCGTGAACTCGTCGATGGTGCCCAGCGTGTCGAGCAGCCGGGCGTGGATGCTGGCCGCGGCCTTCACGCTGAGCTGCTGCCCGGTCACCGAGCGGATCAGCGTGCCGAAGGGGTCGGGTGTGGGGGACAGGACGGTCAGGTCGCCCACCCGCGCGATCACGCCCTGCATGACCGGGTCACGGGACAGGTGCGCCGTCGCGTCGATGTGATGGATCAGCGGAGCAGTCGACCGGTGCATGGACGTCATTCAACCCCCTGACGGTGGTCTATGCCACCTGTGATGCGGATTACCTTGTGGCGCTGCAAGCCGGACAGGATATGAAGTGTGAATTTCCGCACACTTCTGATCGCCATCCTGCTCATGAATCCTGTGTCGTCCGCTGCCCTGGCGCAGACACGGATCGGACTGGTCACGCTGACGCCCGCCACGCCGGTCGCCGTCAGTGATGCCCGCAGCGGGTATGCCTGGCAGCCCGTGCCCAGCGGCATGAACGAGCTCCGTGGCCGGGTGCTCACGTCGGTTCGTCAGCTCCTCCCGGCGGGCAGCCGCGTTCAGGTCGCGGTCATCGAACTGGGGGGCAGCGCCGCTCGCGTTGTCGCGGACGCCACCTTCTCCACCACCCGGCTGCCGACCACGTATCAGCTGTTCTACAGCCAGAACCGCCTGCAATCTGGGCGGTCACACGCGGTGCGCTGCACGGTCACCGACCGAACCGGGCGGGTGCTGTACCGCAGCGCGGACACGGCGCTGCCCCGGCTGCCGCGCGCGGTGCTCGATCTGGCCGTGCTGGATCTGAGGGGCAGGGCTCCGTGACGCTCACGCAGGCAGGGGGGTGACCGGGCCGCCGGGGGGCACGGCGGGCGGCAGAGGCTCCAGGGTGCCGCCCGCCAGCAGGGTGCTGAACTCCTCGCCGCTCAGGGTCTCACGCTTCATCAGGACGGCCACGATCTCGTGGACGCGGTGGAGCTGCTCGCGCACCAGGGCCACCGCCCGCCCGTAGGATTCATCGATCAGGGCACGGACGTCCTCATCAATGCGCTGAGCAGTCGATTCGCTCATGGCAGCCAGCTGGGGGCCGCCCCCCAGGAAATTCCCCTCGTCGGACGCGAAGGCCACCTTGCCGATGCGTCCACTCATGCCCCACTCGGTGACCATGCGCCGCGCGATGCCGGTGGCCTGCTGGAAGTCGTTCTGTGCCCCGGTCGTGACCTCGCCGTACACGACTTCCTCGGCGGCGCGGCCGGCCAGGGCGACCACGATCATGTCCTCCAGCGCAGCCTGCGTGACGTGCAGGCGGTCGTCGGCGTCCGGCATCATGTAGCCGGCCGCGCGGCCACGCGGCACCACCGTCAGTTTCGCCACCCGGTTCGCGTGCGGCAGCAGTTGGGCGGCCAGCGCGTGGCCGACCTCGTGGTACGCCGTGACCGTCCGGTCGGCTTCCCGCACCACCAGACTGCGGCGTTCCGGCCCCATCAGCACCCGGTCTCTGGCCTCGTCCACGTCCCGCGCCGTGATCCGGTTGCGCCCACTCCGCGCCGCCAGCAGCGCGGCCTCGTTCAGCAGGTTCTCCAGATCCGCTCCCACCATCCCCGCCGTGCGCCGCGCCACCACCCCCAGATCCACCGACGCGTCCAGCGGCTTCTTGCGCGCGTGGATCCGCAGGATCATCTCCCGCCCCCGCACGTCCGGCGCATCCACCACCACCTGCCGGTCAAACCGCCCGGGACGCAGCAGCGCGGCGTCCAGCACGTCGGGGCGGTTGGTGGCCGCCAGGATGATGACCTCCTGTCCGGAGCCGAAGCCGTCCATCTCGACGAGCAGCTGATTGAGGGTCTGTTCGCGTTCGTCGTTGCCGCCCTGCACCGAGATGCCGCGTTTTCTGCCGACCGCGTCGATCTCGTCGATGAAGACGATGCACGGCGCGGACTTGCGGGCCTGCTCGAAGAGGTCGCGCACCCGCGCGGCCCCGACGCCGACGAACATCTCGACGAAGTCCGACCCGGAAATACTGAAGTACGGGACTTTGGCCTCGCCGGCGACGGCCTTGGCGAGGAGGGTCTTCCCACTGCCGGGGGGGCCGACGAGGAGGACGCCGTGGGGGATGCGGGCGCCGAGGGAGTGGTACTTGTCGGGGGAGCGCAGGAAGTCGACGACTTCCTGGAGGTCGGCCTTGGCCTCGTCGCAGCCGGCGACGTCCTGGAAGGACAGCTTGATCTGCCCCTCCGCGATCACCGCCGCCTTCGACTTCCCGAAGGTGCTCGCGCTGCCTGTACCGCCCCCGCCCCGCATGCTGCGCCACAGCACCAGCAGGATCAGGCCGGTCAGCACCAGCGGCAGCGCCTGTCCGATCCACCCGAAGGCCGAGCCGCCCGGCACGATCCGCAGCGGCACCCCCGCTGCCCGGATGCGCTCCAGGGTCGCGCCGTCCGGCGGCACCACCAGTGTCCGGGCACGGCCGTTGGTGTCCTGATCGCATTCGGCGGCCCGCGTGCAGGGCAGGAAGGTCACGCTGGCGTTGCCCAGGCTGTCCAGGGTCACGGCCGCGACCCGTTTGTTCTTCAGGTCGGCAAAGAAGCGGTTGGTGGAATACCCGCCGCCCTGGCGAACCGTCGGCACCGCAGCCACCGTCCCGGCCGATCCGGCCGCTGCCGACGCCGCGTGAGCGAACCCCGACAGCAGCGTGGCCAGCACGCCGACAGCCAGGGCCGTCCACAGGCCACGCAGGGACAACCGGGGAGCCGGATGAAGGAGACGGGACATGCGTCATGCTACGCCAGCCGCCTGCGACCACACCGTCACCTGGGCCGCCTGGGGTGCCGATGGTGAACCCGGCGGGGGCATGGCCCTCAGGTTTCCGTCAGGCCCGGTTCGTATGCTGGGCCACATGCGTCCTGTCCATACCACCGCCCTGCTCGCCAGCACCCTGGCCCTGGGCCTCAGCGCCTGCACGGTCTCCGTCCGTCCCAACCTGGGGCTGCAGGTCAGCGGCAGCAACCTGATCAGCGGCCTGAAGCCCGACCGGGGCGAGGGCAGCACCTACGCCGTCGGCGAGAGCGTGCGGATCCTGGTCGGCACCCGCAGCCCCGGCTACGTCACCCTGGTGGCCCTCCAGAGCAACGGCTACGCCAGCGTCCTGGTTCGCAACGTCTACATACAGCCCGGCACGACGGCCTTCCCGCGTGCACAGGACGGTCAGTCCTTCACGGTCGCCCCGCCGCGTGGCGTGCAGCGCGTCCGCGCCATCTTCACCCGTGTGCGGCCGTCCTCGGATCTGGTCGTAAGCGGCACCTACGACAGCAGCGGCTTCAACACCGTCACCAACGCCTACGTGACCTCGTACCCGCAGGCCGACCGCGACGTGCAGGAGACCTTCTTCTACATCCGCTGAATCCCGGTGCCTCCAGTGCCAGCCGCCCCGCGCGGCTGGTTTTCCTTTACCCTCGCGGCATGTCCCTGACCTTCGCCGACGCCAGCGCCCGCGTGGACGCCTACATCTCCCAGTTCCGGGAGGGCTACTTCCCACCCCTGCTGATGCTGGCCCGCCTGACCGAGGAGACCGGCGAGATCGCCCGTGTCGTGGCGCACATGAATGGCAAGACGCCCAAGCCCGGCGAGGACGTGGGAGATCTGGAACTGGAACTGGCCGACCTGCTGTTCGTGATGGTCTGCATGGCGAACGAGCGAGGCCTGAGCCTGGAGCGCGGCTTCGAGCGGATGATGCACAAGGTCGAGACCCGCGACGCCACGAGGTGGACACGCCGGGAGGAGGCCGGGCCGGCCACCGGGGACGCCGGGACGACCGCACCGGCCCTCGACCCAGCCAATGAGGCATCGTAATCTCGGTCACACAGACGTTGATCCCGACAGGAGCCCACCATGACCGATCTGCGCTATCCCCTCGGCCCGATGCCCACCCCCCTGAGCCTGACCCCACCGGAGCGCCAGGACGCACTGGACGCGATCCGGGTACTCCCGGCCGAGCTGCGGGCCGCCGTGCAGGGGCTGGATGACCCGCAACTCGACACCCCGTACCGCGAGGGCGGCTGGACGCTGCGGCAGGTCGTCCACCACGTTGCCGACAGCCATATGAACGCCTACGTGCGCGTGAAGCTCGCCCTGACCGAGGAGAACCCGACCGTCAAGCCCTACGAGGAGCAGCTGTGGGCCGAACTGCCGGACTCGCGGCTGCCGGTTGACCTTAGCCTGGAACTGCTGGAGCGGCTGCACACCCGCCTGAGCGCCGTGCTGGAGGACGTGACCGACTTCGCCCGCCCGTGGACGCATCCCGCCCAGGGGCGCACGCTCACGCTGGACACGCTGCTGGGCATGTATGCGTGGCACGGCCGGCACCACGTGGCGCACGTCACGGGTCTGCGCGGGCGCCGGGGCTGGTAATGCAGTTCGGCCCGGAGCTGCACACGCCGATCCACCACCGCGCGGCCGGGGTGGTCATCCTGAATGCCGCCGGGGACATCCTGCTCGTCCGCGAGAAGGGCGTGCCGGAGCAGCGCCAGAAGGCCGGACTGTGGCACATCCCGAGCGGCACCGTCGAGGATGGCGAGAACCCGCAGGACACGGCCGTACGCGAGGCGTGGGAGGAGGCCGGCGTGCGCGTCCGGCTGCTCCGGTTCCTGGCCGCCTATGTGGGCCGCTTCCCGGACGGCGTGCCCGTGCTGCGCCACGCGTGGCTGGCCGAGGTCATGGACGGCTCGACCTTCCGCCCGGTCATGGCCGACGAGGTCACAGAGGTGCGCTACGTCCCGAAGGCCGACTTCGACGCCCTGTACGACGCCGGCCAGATCCGCATGCACCATACGAAGCTGTTCTACGAGGACGCCCTGCGCGAGCGAGATAGAGAAAAACGCTCTCCATTACTGGGGAGCGATTCCTCCTCATAGCTGATACGGGATTCAGTTGATTGCAGCGCAGGGCGGAGTCGTGAGCCAGAGACCCCTCACCCCAGCCCTCTCCCCTGGGGAGAGGGAGGAAGGAGCGCCGAGGGCGGAAGGGTGGGGGGTCTTGGATGCCGCGAACTCAACTGAATCCCGTATCAGGGCCGCCTTTACTCGTAACCCAGTTCCCGCAGCGCTTCCTCGTCCTCGCGCCAGTTGTTGATCACGATGACTTCCAGGCCCAGGTACACCTTGCGGTTCAGGAAGACCTCCAGCTGCTTGCGGGCGGCCTGACCGATCTCGCGCAGCTGCTTGCCACCGCTGCCGATGACCATGCCCTTGTGGGCGTTCTTCTCGACGACGATCTCGCCCTCGATGCGCTGCAGGCCGTCCTCGCGCTCCGTCCACGAGTTCACGCGGGTGGCGACCGCGTAGGGCAGCTCGTCGCGCAGCTTCTTCATGGCTTCCTCGCGGACGATCTCGGCGGCCCACATCTCGCGGGTCTGGTCGGATGCGCCGCCACGCGGGTAGAAGAAGGGGTTCTCCGGCAGGGCGGCCATGACCTGTTCGCGCAGGGTCATGACCGGCCCGGGATCGTTCTGCGCCGAGAGCGTGAGTTCGCTGGTCTCGCTGCTGCGGCCCTCCAGCAGTCCCCGGTACAGCTTCATGGCCTCGTCGGGGTACTTGGCGACGTCGCGCTTGTTGCCGACCAGGAACAGCGGCTTGGGCAGGTCGCGCACCTGATGGGCGACCAGGGTGTCCTCGTCGGTGGGCGGGTGGCGCAGATCCACGACCCAGATGATCACGTCGACGTCGGCCAGGGCGGCGTGAACCTCGTGGTTCATGTACTTGCCCAGGGCGTCCTTGGGCTTGTGCACGCCGGGCGTGTCCACGAACACGATCTGGTGCGTGTCGGTCGTGTGGATGCCCCGCACGCCCCGCCGGGTGGTCTGGGGGCGGGGGCTGGTCGGGGCGACCTTGGTGTTCAGGAACGCGTTCAGCAGGGTGCTCTTGCCCACGTTGGGCTTGCCGACGATGGCCACGAAGCCGCTGTGGGTGTCCGTGGGGGCATCATTGGAGGTCATGTGAAGATCAGTCATCGACAGCATTGTTTCATGGCGCGGCGCAGGCCGCTGCCGGGCCGGGCACCATTGCAGGACGCGCCGGCCCGGTCGGCCGATCCATATGGCAACAGCAAAGATGAAGATTGAATGAATTCAATGGTGGGAAACGGAGCAGACACCCGGGCCGTACTGTGGGGCATGAGAGGCCCAGTCCAGACCGATGCCCGCGCCCAGGTGCAGGACATGTTCGCCCAGAGCGTCGCCGTCCTGTCGCAGCCCAGCCCGGCCACCTTCGAGCGCTACGAGCGGCGGGGCAACCTGAACGCCGCGCTGCTGTACGTCATGGTCGCGGCGGTGGTGTCGGCGGTGATCGCCGCCGTCTTCTCGCTGTTCCACTCGGACGTCACGTTCTTCGGTCAGCTGATCTCGCGGCTGGTCACCATCCCCGTGCAGTTCCTGATCTTCACCGGGGCCGTGTACCTGATCGGCCGGAACCTCTTCAAGGGCACCGGCACCTACGCCGAGGTCGCGTACTCCTTCGCGCTGTTCTTCGTGCCCCTGAGTATCGTGAGCACCGTCATCGGCATCATTCCCATCCTGGGCTGGCTGGTGTCGTTCCTGATCGGTCTGGTGATGATCTACTTCGGGTTCCTGGCGGTGCAGTCGAGCATGAACCTGCGCGATCAGGGACAGTCCATCGCCACGCTGGTGCTGTCGTGGCTCGCGAGCTTCCTGGTGAGCCTGGTGATCGGCGGCTTCTTCGCCTCGATCTTCGCGGTGGGCCGGGCCATCACCGGGAACTGACCGGACGGCACACGTCGGGGGCGCGGCTGCACTGGCCGCGCCCCCGTCCGTTCTGGCCTACTGCTCGCCGTACACGTGAACCGCCACGTCCAGCTCGCCCCGGCCGCCCCCGTAGTACGTGCCGCGCACCGGGGAGATGTCGCTGTACTCACGGCCATGCCCGATCTTCACGTGCTTTTCCTGTGCCATGCAGTTGTTGGTGGGATCGTAGCCCAGCCAGCCGGTGCCGGGGATCAGCACCTCCACCCACGCATGGGTGGCCTCGGCGCCCTTCATCTCGCCCCCGGAATACAGGTAACCGCTCACGTAGCGCGCCGGAATACCAAGTTGCCGCGTGATGCCCAGCATGGCGTGCGTGAAGTCCTGGCACACACCACGCCCGTGCTGCGCGAACTCGGCGAGCGGCGTGCGGACGCCCGTGGCCTTGGTGTCGTATGTGAACCGCCGGAACAGGTAGGTCGTGAGATCCATCATGAAGTCCGGCAGGTCGTCGTCCTGACCGGGGCGCCGCACCCCGAAGATCTCGGGCCAGTCACCGGACGGGACGCGCGGACTGGCGACCAGGAATTCCGTGTTGCGCCGCCGCTCGGCCCGCAGGGTGCTCATGGGTGTGGCGGGGGGCAGCGGCTGCGCGTGCGTGTCCACGAGCGCCTGGGCCTCGATGGTCAGGCGCGTGTGGGGTTCGTGCACATGCACGTGGTGCACGATCGCCCCGAAGTAGTCCTTGCGCGACGTGATCTCGGCCTCGGGGGACACGTGCAGGTGGAACGACCGGACGGTCTGGCGGGTCTCCTGTGACGGGTGCAGCCGCACCTGGTTGAAGGAATCCCACGCCGGGACGGGGTAGCGGTACTCGGTGGTATGACGGATCTCGCAGCGCATAGTGGGACGCCCCTAGCCGGGCCGGGCCTGCCGCGCAGTGTGGCACGTTCCGAACCGGCACGCGCAGCCCCGGATGACCTTCGCAGAAGTGCTCATTCCTGCTCGAAGTACGCGGCGTTGATCGCGGCGCCCACCCGGTTGAAGTCGCCCAGCAGTTCCTCGATCGACGGATATTCGTCCTCGATGATGTGCTCGACGGTGGCGTACTGCAGCCGCGCGACCAGCCAGCGCGACAGCTTCAGGATCTCCGGGTGTGCTCCCGGATGGTGGCGGTCGATCTGCACCAGCGCGTCGTGCAGGTTCTCGGCGCTGTAGCGCACGGATCTGGGGAAATACTCGTCGAGCAGCAGGAATTCTGCGATCAGTGTGGGGTGCAGGCCGCTGTGCACACGTTTACGGTAGGCCTCATAGGCGCTCGCGCCCTTCAGGGCGCTCACCCAGCGCTGATCCTGCATCGTCCGGGCGGCGGGATCGTCGCGTCGGGCCTGGGCCACGGCGTCCTTCAGGCGCTGCTGCAGCACCCGCAGCGTGTTGTCGCCGCGTTCCAGGGTCTGCCCGGCCCGCATGAACGACCAGCCCTCGTCGCGCGGCAGGGTGGCGAACGCGATCCCGAAGAAGAACTGCGACGCGTCGCGGGCGGCCACGCAGTACTCGAACAGGCCGTCGTTGTCCAGGATGTCGCCGTTCTCGAAGCACAGCGTCAGGTACGCGCGGTTCAGGCTCTCCCACATCTCGCTGGGAATGCGGTCGCGCAGGCCCCGCGCGTTCTCGCGGGCCCGCAGCAGGGAACTGGCGATCGACCCCGGGTTGTCGCGGTCAAAGGCCATCCACGACGAGATCGAGCGGGCGTCCAGCCGGCCGTACTTGGCCCGCAGCTCCTGCTCGCCGCCCGTGAGATCCAGCAGCGGGGCCCAGTGCTCCCGTCCCCGCCCGGCGGTCTCCAGCGTGGCGTAGTAGTTCACGTTCAGCACGCGGGCCGTGTTCTCGGCACGTTCCATGTAGCGGCCGATCCAGTACAGGCTCTCGGCCAGCCGCGACAGCAGCAGCATTACCCCTCACCTCCCGTCAGTTCGTCCTTCTCCAGCTGCTGCTGGTACGAGTGCCCGCCCGGCGACGGGGGCGTGCCCTGCGACTGGGACTGCGACTGGCTGCCGCCCCCCGACTGCGACTGGGCCTGCCGCTGCGAGGAGACCGTGCTGTCCGGCGGGGTGTGGCTCTGCTCGTAGGCCTCGACCTGTGCCTCCTCGGCGATCCGCTCGCGCTCGCGGGCCTGGGCCCGGGACACGTGCAGATGCTGGCGATCCGGCGCCGCGTCGATCGGCACGGAGCCGAAGCCGCCCTGGAACTGCGACTGCGACTGGGACTGCGTCTGGCCGCCGGGCACGTCGCCGTGCAGCAGCTGGCTCATGCCGGTCGGCGTGGTCGGGCCGTCGTGGTCGAGCACCCAGGTGTCCTTGGAACCGCCGCCCTGGCTGGAATTCACGACCAGCGAGCCCCGCCGCAGCGCCACCCGCGTGAGCCCGCCGGGCACGATGGTCACCGGGTCGCCGCACAGCACGTACGGCCGCAGGTCGATGTGGGCACCCTCGAAGGCGGCACTGTCCGGGTAGAAGGTCGGGTGCCGGGACAGGCCCACCACCGGCTGCGCGATGAACTCGCGCGGGTTGGCCCGCACCTTCTCCAGATACGCCGTCGTCTCGGCTGCCGTGGCCGCCGGGCCGATCAGCATGCCGTAGCCGCCAGCCTCGCCCACCGCCTTGAACACCAGTTCGGGCGCATTGGCCAGCATGTGATCGAGGTGCTCGGCATTCCAGCCCAGGTAGGTGGGGACGTTGTTCAGCAGCGGTTCCTCGTTCAGGTAGTACCGGATCATGTCCGGCACGTAGGCGTACACGGCCTTGTCGTCGGCCACGCCGGTGCCGATGGCGTTGGCGATCGCCACGCGCCCCTGGCGGTAGACCTCGATCAGGCCCGGCACGCCCAGCGAGGAGTCGCGCCGGAACGCCAGCGGATCGAGGAAGTCGTCGTCCACGCGGCGGTAGATCACGTCCACCTGCTGCCGGCCGCCGGTCGTCCGCATCCACACGCGGCCCCCGTCCACGAACAGGTCGCGGCCCTCGACGAGTTCCACGCCCATCTGCTGCGCCAGGTACGCGTGCTCAAAGTACGCGCTGTTGTACATCCCCGGCGTGAGCACCACGACCGTGCCGTGCTCGCGCGGACTGACCGACGACAGCAGCCGCAGCAGCTCGGTCGGGTAGTGCTGTACCGGCCGCACGCCCTGGTTCTCGAACATGCCCGGGTAGATGCGGGTCATGGCCTGCCGGTTGGCCAGCAGGTACGACACGCCGCTGGGCGAGCGCAGGTTGTCCTCCAGCACGAGGTACTGTCCCTGCTCGTCACGGATCAGGTCGGTACCGACGATGTGGGTGTACAGCCCCTGCGGCGGCATCACGCCGTGTACCTCGCGGCGGAAGTGCACCGACGTGTACACCAGCTCGGCCGGGATCACACCGTCCCCCAGGATCTCGGCATCCGAATAGATGTCACGCAGGAAGGCGTTCAGGGCCTTGACGCGCTGGGTCAGGCCGGCCTCGACGTGCGCCCACTCGCTGGCCGCGATGATGCGCGGTACCGGATCGAAGGGAAAGGTGCGTTCGGTGCCCTGTGCGTCTCCGTAGACCGTGAACGTGATGCCCTGATTGCGGAAGGCGACGTCCAGCAGCTCGTGCCGGCGGTGGAATTCACGCACGCCCAGCCGGTCGAGGTACTCCAGCACCCCCTGGTAGTGGGGCCGGACGTCGCCCTGGGCCGTGAACATCTCGTCAAAGAACCTGCTCCCCGGCTCGTACTTCATCCCACTGGCCTCCTTCGCATCCCTGACACGGAAGATAGCCGGTTGGCGGGCCGTGCGCGCTGTCCGTGCAGGTTTAATGGAGGCCCGGACGGACAGGGGCCGCCGGAAGGGCGACCCCGCAGCTCGTGCCGGTGGGTGGCCCTCAGGGCACGACCCGGCGGCCGTCGGGGCCGTACTGCGTGAGTACGTCCTGCGCGGCCCCGGCCGCCCGGCCCGCCCGCGCCAGCGCCACGACCGCCCCACCGAAGCCCGCCCCGGTCATGCGGGCCCCGAAGATGTCCGGATGGGCCTGGAGCAGGGCCACCAGTGCGTCCACCTGCGGATGGCTGACCTCGTAGTCGTCGCGCAGAGACGCGTGGCTGGCATTCATCAGCTGCCCGAAGGCGGCGGCGTCCTCGCCCAGCCCGGCCAGCACGCGGGCGTTCTCGCTCACCACATGCCGCGCCCGCTTCTGGAGCAGTGCCGGCAGACCGTCCAGGGTGCCCACGTCGGTCACGTCGCGCAGTTCCTTCACGTCCAGCAGGCGACTGGCCTCCTCGACCTGCGCCCGGCGCTCGTTGTAGCCGCTCTCGGCCAGACGTCTGGGCACGCCGGAGTCGATCACCAGCACCTCCGCGCCTGCCGGGAAGGGCACGGCGCGGCGCTCCAGACTGCGCGTGTCGATGAGCAGCATGGTGGTCGTGTCAGCCAGACTGGAGGCCATCTGATCCATCACGCCGCACTTCACGCCCACGAACTCGTGCTCGACCTTCACGCCGCGCAGGGCCAGCGCCACGTCGTCCAGTTCCAGGGCGTACAGGTCGCGCAGTGCCCGCAGGGTGGCGACCTCCAGGGCCGCGCTGCTGCTCAGGCCGCCGCTGGGCACGTTGCCCTGGATGAACACGTCCAGCCCCTCCGTGACGCCGCTCAGGGTCAGGCACCCGGTGATGTACGGCGCGAACTCGCTGCCGACCTCGCCCACCGGCACGCGCAGGGTCGTGCGGCTGTTGGCGCTGTGCAGCACATGCTCGCCGCTGCGGTTGCGGCCCACGCTGACGGTGATGCGCTGCGGGATGGCGGTGGGCAGCACGAATCCGCCCTGGTAGTCGGTGTGTTCGCCCAGCAGGTTCACGCGGCCCGGCGCGGACGCAGAGGCCTCGGGGGCCCGCCCGAACACGGTCTCAAAGCTGCTCACGGGCCACCCCCTCCAGGGTCACGGCCCGCAGTTCCTGGGCGGCGACCTCGGGGAATTTGTCGTTGGCGAACTCGCCCGCGCCCTGTTCGGTGCCCGCGAGGTACTTCATGCGGCCCGGTGCCCGCAGGTACGGATAGACCTCAATGTGCAGCGGGAACGCCGGATGGAGTCCGTCCAGCGGGGCCTGATGCACCGTCAGCAGGTACGGCATGCGGCCCCCGAACAGGCCGTCGAGCCGCCGCAGGGCGTCGCGCAGCACGCGCGCAAAGCTGGCCCGCTCGGTGCCCGTCAGCTCGGACAGCAGACTGACCGGCCGCGCCGGCAGCACCCACGTCTCGTAGGTGTAGCGGGCAAACGGCGGCACCACACTGAGCGCCTCGCCGTCGTCGTGCACGATCCGCTCGCCGGCGGTGCGCTCCTCCGGCACGAAGTCCGCGAGCCACGGGCGGCCCAGATCCGCGTGGAAGGCCTCGGCACTGCGCAGCATGGTCGCCTGCACGGGCGGGATGTGGTCGTAGGCGTACAGCTGTCCGTGCGGGTGGTGCAGCGTCACGCCGACCTCCACGCCCCGGTTCTCGAAGGCCAGCACGCTCTTGATCTGCCCGGTCGCCGCCAGCCGCGTCGTGCGGTCGGCCCACACCTGGAGCAGCAGATCCATCTGGGCGTCGGTCAGGTCGCACAGGCGGCCCCCCGCGTCCTGACTGAACACCACGACCTCGCACGCGCCCACGCCGGCGCGGGTCTCGGCGGGGCCGGGCTCCGGGGCCGGGGCGGTCAGGGTCAGGCTGGGAAAGCGGTTCTGGAACACGGCGATGTCGTACTGGCCGCGCGGCAGCTCGGTCGGGTGCTCGGGGTCGCTGGTCGGGGCCAGGGGGTTGTACTCGGGTGGCGGCAGGAAGGTGCGGCCCAGGCGGTGCGCGGCGTACATCACCCACTCGCCGCGCAGGGGATGCCACCGCATGACCGGGCGCGCGTCCACCGGCTCCGGGCTGGGGCTGGGAATCTCGCTATCCACGCGGATCGGCTGCAGGCCGTACAGCGTCAGCGAGCGCCCATCGGGCTTCATGAAGTCCTCTTGGTGCATGGGTGCCATCCTATCCTCCTGGGTTCGTCCGGTTCCGGGTTCGCGGCAGGCCACCGGCCCGGCCGGACACACGTCCAGACCGGGCCGGGGTGGGCCAGATCCCTACTTGATGTTGCTGCTGACTTCCTTCAGTGCGCCGTCCAGGATCGTGCGGTAGTCGGGCGTGCGCTTCTGCACGCTCTGCGCGACCGCGCTGCCCCACGGCCCCCAGATCGCGCCCATCTGCGGCACGTTCGGCATGGGGGTGCCGGCCGAGATGGCCTTCCCGAAGCCCTGCACGATGGGGTTGCTCTTGAGTTTGGTGCGGGCCGCCAGGCTGACCGGAATACGCCCGCCCGCCTGGTTGAACGACGCCTGCGAGTCCTGCATGACCAGCATCTTGGCGAACTGTGCGGCCACTGTCTTGTTCTTGCCGTAGGCGTTCAGGATCACGCCCTGCACGCCCACGAAGGGCGACCACTTCGACGTCGCGCCGGGAGGGGTGGGCAAATTCGCGATGCCGTAGTCGATCCCGGCCTTGCGGATGTCGCCCATGTCCCACGGGCCGGTGATCAGCATGCCCAGCCGGCCGTCCACGAAGGCCCCCTTGGCGGCGTCGGCAGTCACCCCTTCCGGCACGAGGTTGTACTTGTAGCGCAGGTCGTTCATGAGGCTCACGGCCTTCAGCGCCCCGGCGTTGCCGATGCCCACGTCCTTGACGTTCAGGGTGCCGCCATTGTTCTTGAAGATGTAGCTGCCGTAGGCGCTGAAGATCCCGTAGTTGGCATAGGCGTTGTTCAGGTCAACGAGGAAGCCGAACTTGCCATTTCCGGTGTTCGCCTGCGCCACCTTGATGAACTCGTCCCAGGTGGTCGGCGCGGTCTTCACGATCTTCTTGTTGTAGATCAGCGCGACGGACTCCGCGAACATGGGCAGGCCGAACAGTTTGCCGTTGTAGGTCATGGCGCTCACGGCAGTCTTGTCGAGATCCGTCTTGGAGGTCAGGTACTTGTCGAGCGGCTCGATCACGCCGGCCGACGCGAGCTGGCCCAGCCGATCCTGCGGCAGGGTCACGACCATGTCCGGCCCCTGACCCTTGGGCGCGGCCTGGAGCAGCTTGTCCGGGATCTGATCCAGGGGCAGGGCCACGATGTTCACCGTGTTGCCAGTGGCCTTCTGGAACGCGGCGGCCTGGGCGCGGATCCACGCGACCTCGGCGGCGTCCGTGAAGTGGTTCCACACGGTCAGCGTGGCGGCCGACGCCTGCGAGGCGAGCACGAGGGCGGTGATGGTCAGCAGTCTGTTCATGGTTCCTCCTGTAGGAAGCGGATGGGGGGCGGAAGGATCGGGCGGGGCCGGAGGGTCAGACCCGCTCCGGGGGCGTGGCGAGCAGGCTGGCGGTCTCGATGAACAGCGAGCTGACCGGCAGGAGCACGTGCCCCTGCCACGTCACGGTCTCGGCGGTCCAGTTCTGCACCAGGGTGTGGTCACCGCGCCGTGACACACGCATGCCCTCGGGCAGCGGCGTGACCTCGATTCCGGCCGCGTGCAGGACATCCCCGAGCACGCCCTGGATCAGCGTGTCGCTGTGGGCACCGATGACGGTCACGGGCCCGCGCCGGGTCACGGCGGCGTGACCGTCCAGCGGGCCGCCCGCGTAGGTGGCAAGCACCTGTGTGTCCTGCGGGGCGTAGGCCTCGGCCCACAGCCGGGCGGCGTGGGTGCTGCCCCCCAGCGTCACGTCCTGCGTGAGTCCGGCCGGCAGCGAGTCGAAGTTCAGCGGGCGCACGCCGAGGAGCCCTGCCAGTGGCCCGGCTCCGCCGCCGTCCTGGGCCCGCCCGGAGTGCTGACGCAGCGCGGTGCGTGGCCCGAAGACCACGTGGGCGTGCGTGGCGGCGGCTTCCAGTTGGGCGGCCCGCTCCGGCGTCATGACTGTCAGGGCCGGCGCGACGATCACGGCGTAGGGGGTCAGGTCAGCGTCGGGATGCACGATGTCCACGTCCACGCCCAGCGAGCGCAGGGCACGGTAATACGCGAAGGTCTGGGCCCAGTAGTTCATCCCCACCGCGTGAGGCTGGGCGTTGTAGGCCCACAGGCTGTCGTAGTCGTGGAGCAGCGCGACGCGGTTCACGACTGGCACCAGCGGGTAGGCCGCCGTGTCGATGCCCTGCACCTCGGCGTACCCGCGATCCGGCGTGCCGTCGTGCCGGAGCAGGCCCGAGTGCAGCTGTTCCTGGGCCATGGTGGCGGCCTGCCAGCGGAAGTACGCGACGCCGTCCGCCCCGTGGGCCCACGCCTGCGCCGTCCACAGGGCCACCGCGCCCGCCGCCGGCAGGGGGTTCGACGGAGCCCAGTCGATCTGCCCGCACTGCTGCTCCATGATCCAGTGGCCGTGGCCGGTCAGGCCCCGGTAGACGTCGTGGTTGAAGGCGGTGATGTCCGGGTGGCCGGTGCGGGCGTATGCCACGGCCACCTCCGGCTCCATGACCTGCCACTCGCCGATGGCGGTCAGCGTGCCGGTCGGGTACGAGTCCCAGCTGGCGAAGTCCAGCCCCCGGCTCAGCTCATAGTGGTCATAGGCGCTGAAGAAGCCCATGAAGTTGTGCGTCGCGAAGCGGCCGGGCGAGCAGTCCCGCAGGATCTCCACCTGCTCGGCCTGGAAGGACGCCAGCACGCCGGACGTGAAGCGCATGAAATCCAGCGTGTGCGACGGGCTGCACGCGGCCACCGCCTGCCCCGGCAGCGGGATCTGTGCCCAGTCGCTGTACTCCATGCTCCAGAACACGTTCCCCCACGCGGCGTTCAGGGCGTCCAGAGTGCCGTAGCGGGCCTGGAGCCACGTCTGGAAGGCGCTGCGGGCGGCGGGCGTGTACGTCTGGGCCGTGTCTCCCCACCCGAACTCGTTGTCGGTCTGCCAGCCGATCACTGCCGGATGCTGACCGTAACGCTCGGCCAGGGCCCGGGTGATCCGGCGCGAGTGCTCGCGGAACACCGGGCTGGCCGGGTCGGAGTGGCGGCGCGACCCGAAGGCCTTCACGCGGCCGTCCCGGCCCACCGGCAGGATCTCCGGGTGGGCCTGCACCAGCCACGCGGGCGGCGCGGCGGTGGGGGTACACAGCACGACCTTCAGGCCCTCGGCTGCCGCGACCTCGATGGCCTCGTCTAGCCACGCCCAGTCGTACTCGCCGGGGCGCGGTTCCATGCGGCTCCACGCGAACTCGGCCAGCCGCACGAAGGACAGGCCCAGCTCGCGCTGCTGCCGCGCAAAATCGGGCCACAGGGTGGGGGAGACGTGCTCCGGGTAATCGCAGACGCCCAGCAGCAGGGCGGATGAGGGTTCAGGTGACATGACACGCTCCAAGCACGGAGATGAGGATGACCGGACGCCGTCTTGGATGGCACCGGGGCAGTTGACGCGCAGTCGCGCCAGCAGGAATAGATGTGACCGGAGGCTACCTACTGTTACGGTTAACAGTTGTGTGCTGAGGCAGGATTCATAGGCGCTCGCGGCCTGGATGTGAACCGGCGCAGCGATACGCCGTGGGGCGTCAGATCACACATCGAATTCCAGATGGGCCGGAATCGCCAGGGGAGCTAGCGCTCCGGCTTCTACCAGTCATACCCTCATCACTGGCACTTTGGCAGCCGAGCTGTTAGCCTTAACACCTCGTTCCAGCATCCTCACAGGAGTCGCCTGTCATGACCGATCGCAAGACCGTGACCCTCGCCGATGTGGCTGCCCTGGCTGACGTCTCACAGCAGACCGTGTCGCGCGTGGTGACTGGCTACGGGCAGGTCTCGCCCCGCACCCGCGCCCGCGTGCAGGCGGCACTGGCGGAACTGAACTATGTGCCCAACCGCCTGGCGACCGGGCTGGCGCGGCAGCGCACCTACTCGGTCGGCTTCGCCACCGTCGACCTGTCGCTGCACGCGCCGTCGCAGCTGACCGCCGGGATCGAGCATGCCGCCCGGCAGGCCGGGTACAGCCTGCTGGTGTCCATCGTCGCCGCGAACGGGCTGAGCGCCACCACGCACACCCTGCGCGGCCTGCGCGAGCGGCAGGTCGACGGCGTGCTGCTCAACGCCTCGCTGGACACTGCCGACGCGCTGGAGGTTCAGCGCCGCTTCCCCGGGCTCCCCTGCGTGTTCATGGACGTGGCGCCGGGCACGCCCGTTCCGGCCGCCCTGCTCGATCAGGTACACGGAGCGCGGCTGGCGGCCGAGCACCTGCTGGCACTCGGGCATACCCGGATCGCGTTCGTGGACGGCCCCCGGCACGCGGTCGTGGAGAACGCCCGGCATCAGGCGTGGCTGGGGACGCTGGGCGCGCGCGGCCTGCGCCCGGTGGCGACCGCCGAGGGGGACTGGAGTCCGGCCAGCGGCTACGCGGCCACACAGCACCTGCTCGCCGCCGGCGTGCCCTTCACGGCGGTGCTGGTCGCGAACGACCAGATGGCGGTCGGCGTGCTGCGGGCTCTGTGGGAACGCGGCCTGAACGTCCCGGCCGACGTGTCGGTGGTCGGCTACGACGACACGCCGGAGAGCGCGCTGCTGATCCCGCCGCTGACCACGATCCGCCAGGATTTTCCGACGCTGGGTACCCGTGCCTTCGCGCACCTGCTGGAAGTGCTGGAGGGGGACGGGTCGCACACGCCGCAGGTACTGACGGTGCCCGAACTGGTCGTGCGGGCCAGCACCGCCCCGCCCTCTGGCGAGCGCCAGAGCGTGCAGACGGCACTGGACACCCTGCGGGCGGCCCTGGCGGCCCGACAGGACTGATCGGTGTGATCCCCGCAGGTCTGGGTCAGGCGCTGTCCAGCACCTCGAAACTGACGGGGGCCAGCGTGCGGCCCTGCCACTGGACAGGATCGGCCGTCCAGTTCTGCACCAGCGTCCGTCCCGCCCGGCGGCTGAGGCGCACGCCGTCGGGCAGGTCTGTGACCGGCACGCCGGCGGCCCGCAAGACCTCGGCCAGCACCGTGCGGATCAGCGTCGGGCTGTGGGCCCCGATGACCGTGGCGTTCCCGTGCGTGGCGACCGCCGGCTGGCCGTGCAGCGGGCCGCCCGCATAGACGTGGGTCGCCTCCGCGCCCTGGAGCCGGTAGCTCTCGGCCCAGCCGCCTGCCTGGAAGGGCCCGCCCGGCCCGGTCACGTCCTGGCGCAGGGTGGGCCGCAGCGAGTCGAACTGCAGCAGCTTCACGCCCAGCAGGCCCGACAGCGGCCCTGGCTGTCCCTCAGGCCAGGTCTGGCCGCCGGGCATGCGGAAGGCTGTGCGCGGGCCGCAGACCAGACGTGTGCCCCGCTCGGTGGCCTGGGCCCAGCGGGCCGCGCGGATGTCAGAGACCAGCGTGATCGCCGGAGCGACGACGACCGCGTAGGCGCTCAGGTCGGCATCGGCATGCACGATGTCCACGTCCACGCCCAGCGAGCGCAGCGCTCCGTGGTACGCGGCCAGCTGACCCCAGTACGTCATGGTGGCCGAGTGCCGCTGCTGGTCGTACAGCCACAGGCTCTCGTAGTCGTGCAGCACGGCCACACGGCTGCGCACCGGCCCGGTGGGGAACTGGGTCTGCTCCAGGGCCCGCACCTCGGCCAGGCCCCGGTCCTCGGTCTCGTCGTGGCGCAGCAGGCCCGAGTGCATGACCTCCTGCGCCATGGTGGCCGCCCGCCAGCGGAAGTAGCTGACCACATCCGCGCCGTGGGCCCACGCCTGCGCGGTCCACAGCTGCACCGCGCCGTCGGCCGGCAGGGGGTTGTAGGGCGCCCAGTTCACCTGGCCGCACTGCTGCTCCATGATCCACATGCCGGGCGGCGTGCCCTTCCCCTCGCGGCCCAGCCCAGCCCCGCCCGCCGCCAGCGAGCGGTACAGGTCGTGGTTCAGGGCGATCAGGTCCGGGTGCCCGGTGCGGGCGTAGCGGGTCTTGAGTTCATCGTCCGTGCCGGGCGGCGCAAAGAACTCCAGCATGCCCAGCGGGTAGCTGTCCCACGACGCGAAGTCCAGACCCCACGCGACCTCGTAGTGATCGAAGCCCGACTCGAAGATCATGAAATTGTGGGTGATGAAACGTCCCGGCGACATCTCTCGCAGGATCTCCACCTGCTCGCGCTGGAACTCCGCGATCAGGCCCGAGCAGAAGCGGGCGTAGTCGAGCACGTGTGACGGATTGAGTTCCGTGACCGTCAGGATCGGTGGGCGGATCTGGTCGAAGGCCGAGTACTCCATGCTCCAGAACACGTTGCCCCACGCCTCGTTCAGACGTTCCACGACGCTGTACTTCCGGCGCAGCCACTCCGGGAAGGCCGCCGCGCTCGCCCCGCCGTAACTGCGGGAGGTGGCGTGGCAACCGAACTCGTTGTCGGTCTGCCAGCCCACGACCGCCGGGTGGCGTCCGTAGCGCAGCGCCATGGCCAGCGTCACCCGGCGCGAGTGCTCGCGGTACACGGGCGACGCGAAATCGTAGTGGCGGCGGGATCCGAATTCCCGCACCCGGCCCTGCTCGTCGTGGGGCAGGATCTCCGGGTGGGCACGGATCAGCCACGCGGGCGGTGTGGCCGTCAGGGTACACAGCACGACCTTCAGGCCGGCGGCGTGGTACTGCTCGACCGCGTGATCCAGCCACGACCAGTCGTAGCGTTCCGGGTGCGGCTCGATGCGACTCCACGCGAACTCCGCAATCCGGACAAACGCCAGACCCGCGTCCTTCTGCTGCTGGGCATACCGGGCCCAGCGGTTCTGGGGGACGTGCTCGGGATAATCGCAGGAGCCCAGCAGCAGGTGGGGTGGGGTGGAGGCAGACGGATCGGTCATGCGTCATCCTTCCCCAGCACCCACATGAGAAGCGTGGGAACGGGCTCCCTGGACGACACCACGCCGGAAGGTACGGATGACCCCCGGTGCCCGCTGGGCGCACCGGGGGCCGCAGGGAGCCGGGTTCAGCCGACGTCCACGAGTTCCACGTCGAAGATCAGGGTCGCGCCGCCGGGGATCACCCCGGGGACGCCCGCCGCGCCGTACCCCAGGTGGGCCGGCACGGTGAGGCGCGCCTTGTCGCCCACGTTCAGCTGCGCGATGCCGTCGTCCCAGCCCTTGATGACGTACCCCACGCCCAGCGGAAACTCGATGGGCTGCCCACGGTCGCGGCTGGAGTCGAACTTCTGTCCGCTCTCTAGGGTACCGGTGTAGTGCACCTTGACCATCTTGCCGGCCTGGGCCGGAGCACCGTGGCCCTCATGATATTTCTCGACCTTCAGTTCCTGCGTCATGCGCGTCAGGGTACGCCCTGTCCGGGCGAACCTCCCCGCACCCTGAAGCGACCATGAAGGTCTGCCCAAGGTGGTGTCCGGTGCCTGCTACCCTGGGCAGCCATGAAGGCGTCGTCGGCTCAGTCCTCCTCCTCCGCCCTGGCACGGGCCTGGCGGACGTGGATCGTGGGGGCGCTGCTGCCGGTCTACCTGTTCACGACCTTCGTCGGCACCCTGGCCCGCGTGGACGGCGACTCGATGGATCCGACCCTGCACAGCGGAGACGTGCTGGTGCTCCTGAAGTACCCACGCTGGCAGCGGGCATGGGGCCTGGGCGGGGCGTATCCGCGCCGGGGCGACCTGCTCGTCTTCAAGGCGCCGGCCGACAGCCCGTATGCCTACGAGACCGTGTGGGGCGTGCGACACCGCCCCTACAACATCAAGCGGGTCGTCGCGCTGGCGGGGGACTCGGTCGCGGTGCAGGATGGCCGCGTGACTGTGAACGGCCGGGCCCTGACCGAGGCCTACGCCAGCGAGGGCTTCGTGCAGGATCAGCCCGCCCAACGCGTGCCGCCGGCCAGCGTGTGGGTTCTGGGCGACAACCGCCGCCTGGGCGAGAGTCTGGACAGCCGTGCGTACGGCCCCGTGCCCCTGCGGGACGTGGCGGGGCCGGCTGACCTGCGGCTGTGGCCACAGCCCGGGGTAGTGCGGCGCTGATGACCCGTGGCGGCCCGGAGCGGTCTGGCTGACGGCGGCACGATCGACAGGAGCTCCACACCGTCCCGGAAGACCACATGTCGCGTCAGGATCACGCACTGGCGGGCGGGGTGATCCTGACGTGTCCGGGGCCTGGGTGCGTGACGGTACCGGGGCGATCCCGTCGGGGCTTACTGCGGCGTGATGGCGCTGTGAACCTCAGTGAGACGGGGCGTGGTGTGCCGGCGGGGCCGTCGACTCGCGGACGATCAGTTCCGTCGGGAACGGGGGGGGCATCGACACGGCGCGCCCCTCGGCCAGATCGACGAGCATGTGGATGGCCAGCGAGCCCATCTCGTGGAGGGGCTGGCGCACCGTGGTCAGGGCCGGACGCGTCTGGGCCGCGATGGGGAAGTTGTCGAAGCCCACCACCGACACGTCGCGCGGCACGCTGAGGCCCAGATCCTGGGCCGCATGGATGGCCCCGACGGCCATGGCGTCACTCGACGCGAAGATGGCCGTGGGCGGGCGGCGCAGGCCGAGCAGCACGCGGGTCGCCGCCTCCCCGCTCGCCTTGCGGTAATCGCCGTCCTGCACGTAGCTGCGCGGCACCTTCACATCCGCCTCGCGCAGGGCGTCATGGTACGCGCGCAGGCGTTCGGCGGCGTCGTCCCGGTCGCTGTCGGCCGAGTGTGCGCCCGTCAGCGGATCGACGCGGAACGCCAGGGCCCCGGTGATGATCGCGATCCGGGTGTGCCCCAGGCCGAGCAGGTGGGTCATCGCCTGGCGCGCGCCGCCGTAGTTGTCCACGCTCAGGGGCCGCGCACTCGGGCCGTCCACGCTGATCACATGCTCCGGCACCTGGCCAGCACCGAGGTGATCGTGATGGTCGGGCTGCACGAGCAGCGCTCCGACCGAGAGCCGGCCCATCACGGACAGGTCGCTGGCGGTGCGGGTGCCCCGCATCAGGACGGCCAGGTCGTAGTCCAGCCGTTCGGCCGCCTCGGCGGCGCCCATCAGCACCTCGCTCGCATAGGGCAGGTTGATCTGACGTGTCACCACGCTGAGGATGCGGCCCCGCCCGCCCGCCAGGGCCCTGGCCATCGGATTGACGCGGTAGCCGGTCTGGGCAATGGCGTCCAGCACGCGCTGCCGGGTCTGCGGGCGGACGTTGGGCTTGTTGTTGATGACGTTCGAGACGGTCATGGCCGAGACCTGCGCCTGCTGGGCGACGTCCGCAATGGTGATGGGTCGGGGCAGCTGGGTCACGGGCGTCCTCGCTGGGCTCGGTGCAGTGGATGACTCTTTACTTTCCAGGTGTTGTAGCGGTACACTACTCCCGTACACACAATCCGTCAATGGACACCTGTCCGTCTACCCCCACTGGTACGTAGCTTTTCGCCTCTGACGTCTGGTTTTTAGCGGTACAAGTTTCGTGCTCCATCCGGAGGTTCCCATGAAGACAGCCCTCGCCATCGCCGTGCTCGTCAGCGCCGCCCTGAGCAGCGCCGCCCAGGCCCAGAAGACCTTCACCGTCGTGCGGCCCACCCAGTGGGGCGCGCAGAACATGAACCCCTTCGCGCCGGGCGACCAGCGCCTCGGGGCCACCGCCTCCACCATCTACGAATCGCTGTTCTTCGTGAACATGCTCGACGGCAAGGTGACCGAGGTGCTCGGCACCAAGTACGCGTGGAGCAAGGACAACCGCACCCTGACCATCACCACCCGCTCCGGCGCGAAGTGGTCGGACGGCACGGCCTTCACCGCGAAGGACGCCGCCTTCACCTTCAACTACATCAAGCAGTACCCGGCGCTCGACACCTCCGCGCTGTGGAAGAACGGGCTCGCCTCGGCCAAGGCGACCAACGACACCACCCTGGTGCTGACCTTCGACCGCTCGAACACCCCGATCTTCATGGACATCGCCAACGTCCTGATCGTGCCCGAGCACATCTGGAGCAAGATCACGACCCCGCTGACCGAGGCCAACGCCAAGCCGGTCGGCACCGGGCCCTTCGTCTTCGACCAGTACAGCCAGCAGGCGGTGCGGGTGGTCAAGAACCCCAACTACTGGATGAAGGACAAGCCCGCCATCGACGCGGTCGTGTGGGTGTCCACCAACAGCAACGACGCCGCGCAGCTCAAGCTGATGAAGGGCGAGGCCGACTTCGGGTACATCGGCCTGGCCGATCCCATCGGCGGCTTCCAGAAGAAGGGCCCCAACAACGCCTTCTACTGGCCGGTGGACAACAACAACTACCTGTACTTCAACACCGCCAAGGCCCCCTTCAACGACGCCGCGTTCCGCCGCGGACTGTCGCAGGCCGTGAACACCCAGGACGTCGCCCTCAAGGCGTACTCGGGCGTCGCCAAGGGCGCGCACTCCAGCGGCATCATCCCCGCGCAGCTCAAGTCGTGGCTGCCGGCCGGCGTGAACTCGCTGAAGTTCGACCCCGTCGCTGCCGACAAGGCCCTGACCGCCGCCGGGTATAAGAAGGACGCCACCGGCAAACGCCTGGGCAAGGACGGCAAGCCGCTGCCCGCCTTCAAGATCCTGGTGGGCGCGGGCTGGACCGACTTCATCACCATGGCCACCACCATCGGCGAGAACCTCAAGAAGGTCGGGATCAACACCAGCGTCGACCAGCAGCAGTGGAGCTCCTACGCCGGCGGCCTGCAGTCGGGAACGTACGACATGGGGATCAGCTGGGGCTGGGGCAACGGCCCCACGCCGTACCTGCTGTACTACAAGAGCTTCGACCCGGACTTCAGCGCTCCCGTCGGTAAGACCGCGCCGTCGAACCTCTCGCGCTACACCAACCCTGTCATCACCAAGGCGCTCGAGACGTACCGCAGCAGCAGCGACGCCGCCGTGCAGAAGAAGGCCATCGGCGACATCGTGAAGGTCGTCATGCAGGACATGCCCTTCCTGCCCCTGACGGATCGCAGCGAGTTCGCGAACTTCAACACCAGCAAGTTCACGAACTTCCCCAGCGCGCAGAACCCGTACAACTACGGCAACCCGGACGACTCGACCGGCGCGCGCCTGATGTACCTGAACGTCAAGCCCAAGTAACCGTGCCGCGCACGACGCGCGCGGCGGTCTCGGGGTCATAGGGTCAAACCGTCTAACCGCAGAAGCGTGGCGCTGACCACTCCGCTGCGGTTAGATTTTCAGCTCCTTCAGACTGGTAGACCGTTCGACCGTGTGACGCACCGGAGGTGCACAATGGCCTACATCCTGCGCAAGCTGGGCTTCCTGATCTTCACGCTGTGGGTGGCTGCCACCCTGAACTTCGTGCTGCCGCGCCTCGTGCCGGGCGACCCGGTGGGGGCCATGCTGGCCAAATACCAGGGCAAGCTGGATCCGTCGGCCGTGGACGCGCTGCGTCTCGCGTACGGCCTGACCGACCAGGGCAGTCCGCTGCAGCAGTACGTCACGTACCTGGGCAACCTGCTCCAGGGCGATTTCGGGCGCTCGATCAGCCAGTTCCCCACGCCCGTCATGGACATCGTGCGCATGGCCGCGCCGTGGACGATCGGGTTGGTCGGCGTGACGACCGTGCTGGCCTTCCTGCTCGGCAGCGCGCTGGGCGTGTACAGCGCGTGGCGGCGCGGCACCCCCCTGGCCGACGCCATGCCGCCCATCGCCCTGTTCCTGAATTCCATGCCGTACATGTTCGTGGGGCTGGGCCTGCTGTACCTGCTGGCCTTCAAATCGAGCGTGTTTCCCCTCGGCAACGCCCTCGACCCCTTCCTCAAGACGTGGTCGCCGGAGTGGTGGTCGAGCATGCTGCGCCACGCCGTGCTGCCCGCCCTGACGCTGCTGGTCGTGTCGGCCGGCGGGTGGCTGATCACCATGCGCAACAACGTCATGAGCGTCATGGGCGAGGACTACATCGCCTTCGCGCGCGCCAAGGGCCTGACCGAGAAGCGGCTGCTGCACCGCTACGTGCTGCGCAACGCCCTGCTGCCGAGCTTCACGGCCTTCGGCATGGCCATGGGCTTCGTGGTGGGCGGCGCGATCCTCATGGAGGTCGTGTTCTCGTACCCGGGGCTGGGCCTGCAGCTCAACAACGCCGTGACGACGCTGGACTACCCCCTGATGCAGGCGCTGTTCTTCTTCATCGCGCTGGCGGTGCTGCTCGCCAACTTCATCGTGGACCTGCTGTACGTGTACGTCGATCCGCGCGTGCGTGACGGGAAGGGCACGTGAACGGCGCGCTGACCATCCTGCGCCGCTCGCCGCGGGCCACGGCGGGCGCGGTCATGGTGCTCGTCATGATGCTCATGGCCGTGTTCGCGCCGCTGCTCACGCCGTACTCGCCCACGTCGCAGGAGTACGGCGCGTGGATCACGCCGGGCCGCGAGCATCTGCTCGGCACCACGGCGCTGGGCCAGGACGTGTGGGCGCAGGTGCTGTACGGCGCGCGCACCACCCTCCTGATCGGCATCATGGCAGGCCTGATCGCCACCCTGATCGGCACGTCGGTCGGCCTGGCCGGGGCGTACTTCGGCGGGCGCGTCGAGGACGTGCTGAACGTCATCACCAACGTGTTCCTGGTGCTGCCGGGGCTGCCGCTCCTGATCATCGTGAGCGCCTTCGTGCGCGGCGCGGGCATCTGGTCGATCATCCTGGTCATCGCGTTCACCGGCTGGGCGTGGGGTGCGCGCGTGATCCGCTCGCAGGCGCTGGCGCTGAGGAACCGCGACTTCGTGCAGGCGGCCATCGTGTCGGGCGAGCGTCCGGGCCGCATCATCTTCGCGGAGATGCTGCCGAACATGGCGGGCCTGATCGCCGCGAACTTCTTCTCGACCGCGCTGTACGCCGTGCTGTCGGAGGCGGGGCTGGCGTTCCTGGGCTTCGGCGACGTGAGCACCGTCACGTGGGGCACCATGCTGTACTGGGCGCAGGCCCGCGGAGCGCTGCTGCAGGGCGCGTGGTGGTGGATCGTGGCCCCGGGCCTCCTGATCGCGCTGCTGGGCACAGCCTTCGCGCTGCTGAACTTCGGCATCGACGAGGTCACCAATCCCAAGATCGTGCATTCCGTGGGGGCGACGAAGGTGCTGCGCCGCCGCAAGAAGGAGCGCGCGGCCCCCGCCCCCACGGGCACGCCGGCCCTGCTGTCCATCCGCGACCTCGACGCCGGGTACGCCACGCCGCAGGGGCGCGTGCGGGCGGTGCGCGACGTGGGCCTGGACATCGCGCCGGGCGAGTTCGTGGGGCTGGCCGGCGAGTCCGGCTGCGGGAAGTCCACGCTGGCCTTCGCCGCCACGCGGCTCCTCGACGCGCCGGGCGCGGTGTTCGGCGGCGAGTCGGTGCTCGCCGGGCAGGATCTGCTCGACCTGTCGAGCGAGGAACTGCGCCGGGTGCGCTGGAAGGACTACTCGATGGTCTTCCAGGCGAGCATGAACATCCTCAACCCGGTCATCAAGGTGCGCGAGCAGGTCTACGACGCCATGCAGGCGCACGGGGTCACGGACAGGGCGCAGCTCGACGCCCGCGCGCGCGAGCTGTTCCGGCTGGTCGGCATCCGCGAGAGCTACCTCGACGCCTTCCCGCACCAGCTGTCGGGCGGCATGAAGCAGCGCGTGGTGATCGCCATCGCGCTCGCGCTGGAGCCGAAGCTGGTCGTGATGGACGAGCCCACCACAGCCCTCGACGTGGTCGTGCAGCGCCAGATCCTGCAGGAGATCGACGCGGTGCGCCGCCGCCTGGGCATCAGCATCCTGTTCATCACGCACGACCTGTCGCTGCTCGTCGAGATGAGCGACCGGATCGCGATCATGTATGCCGGTGAAGTGATCGAGGAGGCCCCGGCCAAGGTGCTGTACGCGGATCCCAAGCACCCGTACACCCGCAAGATGATGAGCGCGTTCCCGCCGCTGGATGGCCCGCGCGAGCGCCGCGAGGGCATTCCCGGCCGGCCGCCGCCGCTGAGCGCGGAGCTGCCTGGCTGCCCGTTCTTCGAGCGCTGCCCCAGCCGCATGCCCGGCAAGTGCGACGCGCACAAGCCCGCGAGCGTGGAGCTGAGCCCCGGTCACCGCGTGGCGTGCTTCCTGCACTCCGACGCCGTCAAGGAGTTCTCCGATGCCGCCGACTGAGACGCCCACCTCCCTGGCCCCCGCGCTGGAACTCCAGCACGTCACCAAGCGCTTCTCGGTGGGGCGCGGCAGCGCGACCGTCACCGCCGTGAACGACATGACCCTGTCCATCGGGCGCGGCGAGGTGCTCGGGCTGGTCGGCGAGTCGGGGAGCGGCAAGAGCACCATCGCGCGGCTCGTGACGCGCCTGCACGACCCGACCGAGGGCGCGATGCGCCTGGACGGCCGCGACGTGCCCGCCCGCCTGCGCGGCAGGGAGCTGCGGAGCTTCCGGCGCAACGTGCAGATGATCTTCCAGGATCCCTTCGCGAGCCTGAACCCGCTGCACACCGTGGGGTACATCGTGGGCCGGCCGCTGCGCATCCACGGACTGGCACGCGGCGACGACGTCCAGACGCAGGTGGCGGCGCTGCTCGACCGGGTGGGCCTGACGCCCGGCGCGGCCTATGCCGCCAAGCGCCCGCACGAGCTGTCGGGCGGGCAGCGGCAGCGCGTGGTGATCGCCCGCGCGCTCGCGGCGCGCCCCACCCTGATCCTCGCGGACGAGCCGACCAGTGCCCTGGACGTCTCGATCCGGCTCGACATCATGAACCTGCTGCTCGACCTCGTCGCGCAGGAGGGCCTGAGCATGCTGTTCATCACGCACGACCTCGCGGGCGCGCGGTACATGAGCGACCGCATCGCGGTGATGTACGCCGGGCACCTCGTGGAGATCGGCCCGGCCGCGGACGTGATCGGCGATCCACAGATGCCGTACACGCAGCTCCTGAAAAGCGCCGCGCCCAAGCCGGAGGGCAACCTCGCGGCGGGGGCCCTGGAGGCGCGCGGCGAGGTGCCGGACCTGACGAACCTGCCGCCCGGCTGCCCCTTCGAGCCGCGCTGCCCGTATGCGCGCGCGGTGTGCCGCGAGGGGTTGCCGAAGCTGTACGAGGTCGGCCCCGGGCACCACGCCCGCTGCATCCTGCACGACCCGGCGCTCGCGGCGCAGCCGCCCATCCATCCGGTCGTCGCCGCGACATGACCTGCACGACCCCCGTCGTCCGCGCCGGGAGTCGTGTATCATTCCCGGCGATCTGAACCGATTCAGTCCTCACCCTCTTTCGCGAGGTACTTTCCATGACTGACACCATCCACAGGCCGCCCGGAGCCGTCGACGTCGACGCGCTGCTCGACGGGCTCACGCTGGAGGAACAGGTCTCGCTCCTCGCTGGCGCGGACTTCTGGCGCACGGTCGCCATCCCGCGTGTGAACGTTCCCAGCCTGAAGGTGAGCGACGGCCCCGCCGGCGTCCGCGGCGGCGGCCCCCTGATCGGCGCGATGAAGACGGCCGCGTACCCGGTCGGCATCGCCCTGGGCAGCACGTGGAACGTGAACCTGCTACGCGAGGTCGGCGCGTCCCTGGCCCGCGAGGCGCTCGACAAGGGCGCGGGCGTGCTGCTCGCCCCGACCATCAACGTGTTCCGCTCGGCGCTGAACGGCCGCAACTTCGAGAACTATGCGGAAGACCCGGTCCTGACCGGCCGGCTCGCCGTGGCGTACGTGCAGGGCCTCCAGGAGAACGGCGTGGCGGCCACGCCCAAGCACTTCGCCGGCAACGAGTCCGAGTACCAGCGCGGCACCATCAGCAGCGACATCCCCGCGCGCGCCATGCGCGAGCTGTACCTGCGGCCCTTCGAGATGGTGGTGCGCGAGGCTGACCCGTGGGCCATCATGACCGCGTACAACCGCCTGGACGGCACGTACTGCTCCGAGCACCCGTGGCTGCTGGAGACCGTGCTGAGGAAGGAATGGGGCTTCTCGGGCCTGGTCATGAGCGACTGGGGCGGCACCCACTCGGCCGGCGAGAGCGTGCGCGCGGGCCTGGATCTGGAGATGCCCGGCCCCGCCAGGGCCCGCGCCGGCCTGCTGGCCGAGGCGCAGGCGGATCCCGCGACCGCCGCCGCCGTGAAGGAACGCGCCCGCGCGGTGCTGCGCCTGATCGAGCGCACCGGAACCTTCGCGAACCCGCGCGACGTGAGCGACAGCGCCGAGAAGGACACCGAGTACCCCGAGACGCGCGCCCTGATCCGCCGCGCCGGGGCCGAGGGCATGGTGCTCCTGAAGAATGCGGGCGGCGTGCTGCCCCTCCCGGCGGGCGCGAGCGTGGCCGTGGTCGGCCCGAACGCCGCGGCGGCGCAGGTCATGGGCGGCGGCAGCGCCCAGATGAATGCGCACCGCCGCGTGTCGCCCCTCGACGGCCTGCGCGAGGCCCCGGGCGCGGGCGCGGTCACGACCGCGGTGGGCTGCGACAACGACAAGTTCCTGCCGGTGCCGCAGGTGCCGGTGCATGTCGAGTACCGCGCGCACGCCGGCGGCGACGTGGCGGCCACCGACGACCGCCCGCAGGCCGAGGTGATGTGGTTCGCATACCCGGAGGGCGTGAATCCCCTGGACTTCCACGGCACCCTGACCCTGACCGTGCACGCCCCGCAGGACGGAGCCTACGACTTCAGCCTCGCGAGCGCGGGCCTGAGCCGCCTGTCGGTGGACGGGCAGGAGCTGGTGGACAACTGGGACGCGTGGCGGCAGGGCGACACGTACTTCAACTTCGGCTCCGACGAGGTGCGGGAGCGCACGACCCTGACGGCCGGGCCGCACACCGTCACGGTGACGTTCCAGCCGCACGTGATCGACAACGGCATCGCGGGCTTCAATGCCGTGCGCATCGGCTTCCGCGCCGAGCCGGACGAGGGCAGCGTGGCGCAGGCCGCCGCCGTGGCCGCCGCCGCCGACTACGCCGTGGTGTGCATCGGCACCAACGGCGACTGGGAGACCGAGGGCGTCGACCGCTGGGGGCTGGGGCTGCCGGGCCGGCAGGACGAACTCGTGGCCGCCGTGCGCGCCGCCAACCCGAACACCATCGTGGTGCTCCAGACCGGCGGGCCGGTCACCATGCCGTGGCTGGACAGCGTGCCCGCCGTGCTGCAGGCGTGGTTCCCCGGGCAGGAGGCCGGGCACGCCATCGCGGACGTCCTGTACGGCCGCGCGGAGCCCGGCGGCCGCCTGCCGCAGACCTTCCCCGCGTCCCTCAAGGACGACCCCACACACCCCCTGAACCCCGACGTGCAGTACCCCGGGGTGGAGGGCCACGTGGAGTACCGCGAAGGCCTGTACACCGGGTACCGGCATGTCGACCGCGCCGGCATCACGCCGCTCTTCCCCTTCGGCTTCGGGCTCAGCTACACGACCTTCGAGCTGAGCAGCCCGGCCCTCAGCGCGGCGAGCGTCGGGGCGGGGGAGAGCGTCACGGCCAGCGTGCAGGTGAAGAACACCGGCTCCCGCGCCGGCAGCACGGTCGTGCAGCTGTACGTCCGTGACCGCGAGAGCTCCCTCGACCGGCCCGCGAAGGAGCTCAAGGCCTTCGCGAAGGTGCACCTGCAGCCGGGCCAGATCCAGACCGTCACCCTGCCCGTGGACATGCGCGACCTCGCGTACTACGACGACGGTCAGGGGGCCTGGGTCGCCGAGGCGGGCGACTTCGACCTCCTGATCGGGCAGAGCAGCACGGATCTGCCCCACACCCTCCGCCTCTCGCTCAGCACCGACTGGAAGGAACCCACCGCATGACCCAGCCCCACACGCCAGGAACCCTGTCCGTCCAGCTCTACACCTTCCGCGACGCCTACGCCGCCGATCCCGCCGGCACCATCGCCCGCGTCGCCGGCCTGGGCTTCAAATACATCGAGCCCTTCGGCATCGGCAACCACGGCCTGAGCAACGCCGACAAGGTGGGCAGGGCGAAGGAACTGCGCGCGCTGCTCGACGCGAACGGCCTGCAGGCCCCGACCGCGCACACCGCCGCCCCCATGGGCGAGAATGCCGAGGCCGTGCTCGACGCCATCGAGGCGCTGGGCACGACCATGCCCGTGATCTCGTGGCCGGGCGAGGTGCCGGGCTTCGAGCGCAACGTGATGGACACGAAGGACGGCACCGAGCGCTTCGCCGACGCCCTGAGCGAGGCGTCGGGCCACGCGCGGTCGCGCGGCCTGAGCCTGGGCTACCACAACCACTGGTGGGAGTGGAGCCAGTTCGAGGGGCAGTATGCCTACGACCTGCTGCTGTCGCGCGTGAGCCCCGACGTGTTCGTCGAGATGGACACGTACTGGGCGCACACCGGCGGGCAGGACATGCCCGCGCTGCTGCGCCGCTTGGGTGACCGCGTGAAGGCGCTGCACCTCAAGGACGGCCCCGCCACGCCCGACGCCGACCAGACGCCGCTCGGCACCGGCAAGGTGGACTACGCGGCCGCCATTGCCGCCGCACCATCCGCCCGCTGGCACGTGCTGGAGATGGACCGCACGGCCGGCGACGTCTTCGCCGAGGTGGGCCAGAGCGCCCAGACCCTCATCGATCAAGGAGTGTCATCATGGCAGTAACCCCGCAAGTCATCGGCATCATCGGCACCGGCAACATCAGCGCGGCGTACCTGAAGATCGCGCGTGACCTCGGCCTGTTCCGCGTGAAAGCGGTTTCAGACATGGACGCCGCGCGCGCCGCCGAGGTCGCCGCCGAGTACGGCATCCAGGCCATGACCCTGGACGAGCTCCTCGCCGACCCCGAGATCGTCGCGGTCGTGAACCTCACGCCCCCCGGCGCGCACGCCGACGTGAGCCTGAAGGCCCTGAACGCCGGCAAGCACGTGTACTCCGAGAAACCCCTGGCCGTCGAGCGCGAGGACGGCCAGAAGATCATGGATCTGGCCGCGAGCCGGGGCCTGCGCGTCGGCTGCGCGCCCGACACCGTGCTCGGCGCGGGCATCCAGACGGCCCGCGAGGTCATCGACGCCGGCCGTATCGGCCGCCCCGTCGCCGCGAACGCCTTCATGATGAGCAGCGGCCCGGAGTCCTGGCACCCCAACCCCGACTTCTTCTACCAGCGCGGCGCGGGCCCTCTGTTCGACATGGGCCCGTACTACCTGACCGCCCTGGTCACGCTGCTGGGCGGCGTGCAGAAGGTCAGTGCCACGACCACCAAGGCCTTCGAGCAGCGCCCCATCACCAGCCAGCCGCGCGCCGGCGAGTTCATCACCGTGAACACGCCCACGCACGTCGCCGCGAACCTCACGCTGGAGGGCGGCGCGGTCGCCACCCTGGTCACGTCCTTCGACGTGCCGAGCAGCGAGGTGCCGCGCATCGAGATCCACGGCACCGAGGGCACCCTGAGCGTCCCCGACCCGAACACCTTCGGCGGCCCCCTGAAGATCCGCCTGAAGGGCGAGAAGGAGTGGACGGAGATTCCCCTCACCCGCCCCTTCCGCGAGAACTCGCGCGGGATCGGCCTGGCGGACATGCTGGACGCCGACGCCAGCGGCGGGACGTTCCGTGCCAGCGGCGACCTCGCCATGCACGTGCTGGACGTCATGCACACCATCCTGGAGTCGGCCGAGCAGGAGAAGACCCTGACGCCCCGCACGGCCACGCCGCGGCCCGCCGCGCTGGACGCGCAGCCCGGCTGGTTCGCCGCGCCCGCCACCGGCGACTGACGTGGACGGCGCGGCGGGGCCGGCCCGCTGGGCGACCATGGCGGCGTTCTTCATCAATGGCGCGGCCATGGCCACGTGGGCGGCGAACATCCCCTCGGTGCGCGAGCGGCTGGGCCTGGGGGAAGCGACCCTGGGCTTCGCGCTGCTGGGCATCGCCGTGGGGAGCGTGGGGGCCTTCGCCCTCGCGGGCCGCCTGAGCGCCCGGTACGGCAGCCGGCCCGTCATCATCGCCGCCGCCGCCCTGACCATCCCGCTCGTGCCGGCCCTGATCGCCGCGCCCAGCCTGCCCGTCCTCGTGCTCACGCTGCTGCTGTTCGGCTTCGGCATCAGCGTGATGGACGTCGCCATGAACGCCCACGGCGTGCTCGTCGAGCGGCGGCTGGGCCGGCCGATCCTGTCGTCCCTGCACGGCCTGTGGAGCGCCGGCTCGCTCGTCGGTGCGGGCGCGACCACGTTGCTGCTGCGCGCCGGCGTGACCCCCGTGGCGCTCGCGCTGCTGGCCGCGGGCGTCCTGGCCGCGCTGGCCGTGGTCGCCCTGCCGCGCCTGCTGCCGGGCACCCTCGACCGCGGCGCGCACGGTGACGGCCCCACCTTCGTCCTGCCGCGCGGCCCGCTGCTCGCCCTCGCGGCGCTGTCGTTCCTCGCCTTCGTCGGCGAGGGGGCCATCGCGGACTGGAGCGCCGTGTACATCCGCGACGCCCTGAAGACCGACGCCGGCCTCGCGGCGGGCGGCCTGGTGGCCTTCAACGCCGCCATGTTCGTCGCGCGGCTGGTCGGCGATCCGGTGCGCGCCCGCGTGTCCGCTCCCCTTTTGCTGCGCGTGTGCGGTGGCCTGGCGGCGGTGGGCATGGCGGCGGCGCTGCTGGCCCCCACGCCCGCCCTGGCCTTCGCCGGCTTCGCGCTGTGCGGGCTGGGCTTCTCCAACGTCGTGCCCGTGCTGTTCAGCGCGGCCGGCGCGCTGCCCGGCACGCCCGCCGCGACCGGCGTGGCCGCCGCCGCCTCGGCCGGGTACGCCGGCTTCCTGATCGGCCCGCCCGTCATCGGCGTGGTCGCCGGGGCCATGAGCCTGCAGCTCGCCCTCGTCCTCGTCGTCGTGTTCGCCGCCCTGATCGCCGCCGCCGCGGGCACCGTCCGCGCCGCTGCGCCCGTGGGGGCCGCCCCCGCCACGCCCTGACCGTCCGGCCCCACCCGCCCGGATCGGGGATGATGGAGCCCTGAGGCCCCGTCCCCGTCCACCCCTCTCAAGGAGGCCCTATGCCCCGTCCCGTCACCCTGTTCACCGGCCAGTGGGCCGACCTGCCGCTCGCCGAACTCGCGCCCCTGGCGAAGAAGATGGGCTACGACGGCCTGGAACTCGCCTGCTGGGGCGACCACTTCGACGTGCAGGCCGCCCTGAAAGACGACTCGTACGTGCAGCAGAAGCGCGAGCTGCTCGACTCGCACGGCCTCCAGTGCCATGCGATCAGCAACCACCTCGTCGGGCAGGCCGTGTGCGATCCCATCGACGCCCGCCACAAAGCCATCGTGCCCGCCCACGTGTGGGGCGACGGCGACCCCGAGGGCGTCCGGCAGCGCGCCGCGCAGGAGATCATCGACACCGGGCACGCCGCCGCGAAGTTCGGCGTGAAGACCGTCAACGGCTTTACCGGCTCCAGCGTGTGGCACAGCCTCTACGCCTTCCCGCCCACCGACCAGGCGTACTGGAACGCCGGTTTCGAGGACTTCGCGCGCCGCTGGACGCCCATCCTCGACTCGTTCGACAAGGACGACATCAACTTCGGCCTGGAAGTCCACCCGACCGAGATCGCCTTCGACCTCGCCACGTCGCAGCGCGCCATTGACGCCGTGGGCGGGCACAAACGCTTCGGCTTCAACTACGACCCCAGCCACCTCGGGTACCAGCACGTGGATTACGTGCGCTTCATCCGGCAGTTCGCGGGCCGGATCTTCCACGTGCACATGAAGGACGTCTGGTGGGGCCACGGCAGCGGCGAGGTCGGCGTATTCGGCGGCCACACCGATTTCGGCGACGCGCGGCGCTACTGGGACTTCCGCTCCGTCGGGCGTGGCGACATCAAATTCGAGGACATCATCGTCGCCCTGAACGACATCGGCTACGCCGGCCCCCTGAGCATCGAGTGGGAGGACTCGCGCATGGATCGCGTGCACGGCGCGACCGAGAGTGCGGCGTACACCCGCCGGCTCGACTTCCCCGGCTCGAACGTGGCCTTCGATGCCGCGTTCGCGAAGGACAGCCAGTGAGCGGGCGGCCCCTGAAACTCGGGATGGTCGGCGGCGGGCAGGGCGCGTTCATCGGCGCGGTGCATCGCACGGCCGCCCGCCTGGACGGGCACTACGGGCTCGTCGCCGGGGCGCTGTCCAGCACGCCGGAGAAGGCGCTGGCGTCCGGCCGCGACCTGGGCCTGCCCGACGACCGCTCGTACCCCACGTGGGAAGCCATGCTGGAGGGCGAACTCGCCCGGCCGGTGGGGGAGCGCATCGACGCGGTGAGCATCGTCACGCCGAACCACATGCACTACCCGGTCGCGCGGGCCTTCGCGGCGGCCGGTATCCACGTCATCTGCGACAAGCCGCTCGTGCACACCAGCGAGCAGGCGAACGACCTGCTGGCCGTGGTCAGGGAGTCCGGCGTGGTCTTCGCGGTCACGTACAACTACACCGGCTACCCCCTGATCCGCCACGCGCGCGATATGGTCGCGGCCGGCACGCTGGGCGAGATCCGCAAGGTCGTCGTGGAGTACCACCAGGGCTGGCTCGCCACGAACCTGGAGGCGCAGGACAGCAAACAGGCCGACTGGCGCACCGACCCGGCCCGCAGCGGCATGGCGGGCGCGGTGGGCGACATCGGCTCGCACGCCGAGAACCTCGCCGCGACCGTCACCGGCCTGGAGCTGGAGTCCATCTGCGCCGACCTGACCACCTTCGTGCCGGGCCGCCGCCTGGACGACGACGGCAGCGTCCTCCTGCGCTTCGCGGGCGGTGCGCGCGGCGTGCTGATGTGCTCGCAGGTCGAGGTCGGCGAGGAGAACGACCTGCGGCTGCGCGTGTACGGCACGCAGGGCGGCCTGAGCTGGAGCCAGGAGAACCCCAACCGCATGGAGTACACCCCGCTGGACGGCCCCCGGCAACTTCTCACGCGCGGGCAGGGCTACCTCAGCCCCGCCGCGCAGGCCGCCACCCGCATCCCCGCCGGGCACCCGGAAGCGTTCCTCGAAGCCTTCGCGAACGTGTACACCGGCGCGGCCGAGGCCATCCGCGCCCGCCAGGAGGGCCGCGCCCCCGACCCCCTGATCGCCCTCTACCCTACGCTGGAGGACGGCGCACGCGGCGTGCACTTCATCGAGAAGACCGTGGAGAGCGCCCAGAGCGACCGCAAGTGGACGGACGCCCGCTGGAGCGCGCCGCAGTAGCGCAGGAACCTGACCGGCGACCCCGTGGCCTCACAGCAGATTTCAGAGGCATTGAGGAATGCCCTCAATGCCTCTGAAACGAGCGGAGCGAGTCCCTGACAGGGCAGCGGTTGGAAGTGGAGCCCTGGGGCATCCCTTCAGCCCCGGGGCGGAACTGAAAACCGCTGTCAGCGCTGCGGGGTCGTTGCGTCGTCGAGCATCCGGCGCACGGCGTCCTCGACGTGGATGCGCGTCGTGTCGAACACGGGCACCGTCGTGTCCGGCGCTCCCACCAGCAGCGTGATCTCCGTGCAGCCCAGGATCAGGCCCTGCGCGCCCCGCGCCACCAGTCCGGCCATGACGCGCCGGTACACCTCGCGCGACTCCGGGCGGATGACGTTCCGGCACAACTCGTCGAAGATGATGCGGTGAACCTCGGCCCGCTCGTCCGCCTCCGGCACGATCACGTCCAGGCCGTATTTCCCGGCCAGCCGGCCCGTGTAGAAGTCCTGCTCCATGGTGAACGCCGTCGCCAGCAGGCCCACCCGCGTCAGGCCCGCCGCGCGGAGGCGCTCGCCCGTCGCGTCCGCGATGTGCAGGAGCGGGATGGACACGGCGTCCGCGACTTTGTGCATGGTGTTCGTGGCGAGGAGCAGCGCCCCCGCGCCCGCTCCCTCCAGCCTGCGTGCGGCGTCGGCCAGCAGTGCGCCCGCCGCGTCCCACTCGCCCGAGCGTTGCAGGGCGGCGACCTCCGCGAAGTCCACGGAGTGCAGCAGCACCCGCGCCGAGTGCAGGCCGCCCCGCTCCCGCGCGACCTCCTCGTTCAGCACGCGGTAGTATTCCGCCGTGCTCGTCCAGCTCATGCCGCCCAGGATGCCCAGCAGTCTCATGCGTCCATTCTGGGCGTCATGGACGCCAGTCGCTGCGGCACGTGCCGTTCCAGCAGGGCGATCAGCTCCGCGTCCATGCACACGGCCACATCTGCCCACTCCAGCACGTCGCGGCTGACCGGCGTCTCCGCATCCCGGTTCGTTCCGGCGGACGTGACCTCCCCGCCGTCCACCGTTCGGAACACCGCCCCGGCGGTCGGGCTGCTCAGTCGGTGCACACGAACACCACGCGCAGGGGCCGGGTCACGGTTCGCGCCCCGTCGTCAGCCACGTCGCCTCGTCCGGCGCGATATCGGCCGGTGCGTGGGCGTGTGCCCAGGCTGCCGCCGCCTGCGTGTCGTACGGGGTTCGGCGGAATTCCACGCTCCAGGCTCCGTCCTGGCGGGTCAGCAGCACCCAGCGGCCCAGCGGCAGACCGTCCTTGTGGCGCGACACTGGCCCGGCGTTGACGACAGTCACGCCGTCCACGACCGTCAGCAGCTCGCGGTGCGTGTGGCCGACCACGCAGACCCGACCGCCGGTCTCGAACGAGAAGCCGTCCAGGCGCTCACGGATCTCGGCGACGTGGGCCGGTCGCGTGTGCCCGCCGTCTTCCTCGGTGAGCAGCAGGTCTTCCCATGGACTGCGGGGGCTGCCGTGCGCCAGCCTGACCTCGCCGCCGGCCACGTCCACGCGGGTGGGCAGGGCGGCCAGGACCGGGGAGGCCTCCGGTGGCAGCTGCGAGCGCACCCACGTGCGCATGGCCTCCTTGCCGTCGCGCATCCCGGCCACGCGCTCGTCCGTGTTGCCGCGCACGGTCGGCGGCGCGTGCTCCTGCTGCAGGGCCCATGCCCGGCCCGGGTCGGCCGCGCCCCACACCGTGTCGCCCAGGTTGTACACGGCGTCGGGTGCGGCCGTCTGGATGGCGTCCAGCACCGCCTGGAGCGCGTAGGCGTTGCCATGCACGTCCCCGAAGACCGCGAGCCTCACTGCGGTTTCCGGATCGCTGCGAAGACAGCCGCGAAGATCAGCAGGAACACGATGGCCGACACCACCGCCGCCCCGACATTCACGCCGGGCCGCAGCAGCTCGCCCGAGAGGCTGTAGATCAGGTACGGCGGGGCCCAGCCCAGCGCGTACAGGGCCGCACGCTGCACATACGGCCGGGTGCGCAGCGCCTGCCCGAAGATCCGCAGGGTATAGACCATGGCCGGCAACAGCAGCAGCTGGACGGCATAGAACCACACCGGCAGCGTTGCGAAGCCGTAGCGGGTGCCTGCGAACAGGATATTGATGACCGCGATGCCCACGCCGGTAAGCACCGCTGCACGAATCAGGGGAGACGACATCCACTGATCTTCGCATGCCTGGGCGCCGCGTCCTGTGACCGGTTCCCGCTCCGGGCTGAAGCGCAACATGAGGGAACGGCCGAAGCCGGTTCAGCGGTTCATCAGGGCGGCGCGGTATACGTGAACCATGATGAACCCCAGAGTGGCGCTGGCGCTGAGCGGCGTGCCCCTGCTGTTGCTGGCCTGCGCGGCGTCCTCCACGCCCCAGCGTCCCACTGCGATCTGCCCACAGGGGCTCTCGGCCCAGTCCACCACGGCCCAGGCGAGCCGAATCCTGGCAGCGTCCAGTCCGGTCACGGCACCCACGTCTCCAGACGGGATGACGTGGGCCAGTCACGCATCGGGGGATCCCGTCAACTGGCACGCCCCACACGTACCGGGCCGGGTGCTCGTGACGGGTGACGGTGTGCGGGGCTCGGGGGTGCTGTCGGCGCTGGGGACACAGGCGATCTCGGCACAGGCGGTCATTCCGGGCCTGCTGCTGGTGCCCACGCCGGCTGGACAGTCCGACCAGGCGTGGGCTGCCCGGCTGACGGCCCAGGGGCTGAGCGTGCAGCCGGATTACCTGTACAGCGCCCTGGCCGTGCCGAACGATCCGGGTGTGCCCGGCAACGCGGGAGTCAACGTGGTGACGGCGCTGGGCACCCGCAAGGTGTACCAGACGTACCTGACCCGCATCACTGCTCCACAGGCCTGGGAGTTCCTGAGCGCCTGCGGCAAGACGCCGGCAGCAGCGACCACCGCCATGCTGGACAGTGCGCTGGAGAGCTCGCACCCGGACCTTCAGGGACGGATCGTGGACAGCGTCTCCTTCCTGGGGGCCACGGACTCCAGAACCACGGAACACGGCACGGCCACCACCGGAGTCCTGGCGGCCACGGCCGACAATGGTACGGGCCTGGCCGGCGTGACGTGGAGTGGCTCGGTGGTCTCGGTCGAGGTATTGAGTGCCGTGGGTGCCAGCACGTCGGTGCTGGCCAAGGGCGTGAATTACGCCGTCCAGAAAGGCGCGAAGGTCATCAATATGAGCCTCGGTACGACCAAGGTCAGGTCTGATCCTGCGCTCGACAGCGTGCTGAGCAGCGCGGCAGGATCCGCCGTGCTCGTCGCGGCCGCCGGCAATACCCCTGGAGACGGCGTGTACTACCCGGCCAGCCACCCGGACGTGATCGCGGTGGGGGCGGTGGGCCGGAGCAACTCGACCCTGGCGTGCTACAGCGCCAGACCGTCTGCGACCCTGACCCGTCCGCTGGATGTCGTCGCGCCGGGGGGGGCGAGCTACGGCGGGTGTTCCAGTGCGGCGGTCACGGACGATCTGCTGCTGCTCGCGCCGGGGGGTGACTACGACCTCCAGGCCGGCACCAGCTTTTCAGCTCCGCTGGTCAGCGGCGTGGCCGGCCTGATGCGGGCCGCGAACCCCGGCCTGAGCGCCGCGCAGACCCGGGCGCTGCTGCTGGAAAGCGTGAACCGGACGGGCGGCCTGCCGCTGCTGGACGCCGAGGCCGCCGTGAAGGCCGCGACCCGCTGAGCGCCGGTGGTGGGGCCGGGACAGCACTGCACAGGTGTCCCGGCCCCATCTGCACCTCGAGCTGTGCGGAGTGCGCCCGTTACTCGGTGTGCAGGAAGTCCAGGATGGCGCGGGCGAGTCCCTGTGCCAGGCGTTCACGGTACGCGGCGGTGGCGAGCTTCGGCCCCTCGACGGGGTGCGAGCCGAAGCCGACCTCGACCAGGATGGCCGGCGTGGTGGGGTTGCGGATCACGTAGAAGGCGTCGGTGTGCACCCCCCGGTTCACGGCCCCGGTCGCGCTGATCAGGCTGGTCTGCACGCGGCGCGCCAGATCGCGGCTGAACGCCAGCTTGGCCTGCGACAGGATGTCGCCCAGCAGGTTCTGGGCGCTGCCGGCCGCCTGCCGGGTCAGCTCCTCGCCGGTGCTGCCGCCGCCGTTCTCCGCGACGGCCAGACTGCGGTTGCTGCCGGCCAGGGGCCGACCGAAGTAATACGTCTCGATGCCCTGGGCGGCCGAGGCCCCGGCATTCACGTGGATGCTCACGTACGCGCTGACCGTCCCGCTGGTCGCGAGCTGCGAGCGGGCCAGCAGATCCTTCTTCTTGGTACTGGCGAGCGCCCGGTCGGTCTCGCGCACCATGACGACGTCCACGCCGTGCCGGATCAGTTCGGCGCGGGTGCGCAGGGCGATGTCCAGGGTGACGTCCTTCTCGGTCACCCAGCGGCTCTGCATGCCGCCGTCGATGCCACCGTGGCCGGCATCCAGCACCACACGCGGCCGGCGCACGCTGGCGGTACTGGCGGGGCGGGCCACGGCCGCCGCACGCGGAGGCGTGGCCGGAACGGACGCCACACTGGCCCCCTTCAGGACGTCGATCACCAGCCGGGCGCCTTGGCTGCCGCTGGCCGGCAGGATGCTGGCCTTGGCACGGCCGTACCCGGAACCGAACGTCACGGTCACGGAACTGCCCGACACGGCATACGCGGTGACCCCCGGCGCCTTGAGCGGCCCCTGTTCAGGTCGCAGCGGGCCTGCCAGCTTCACGGTGACGCTGCTGCCCGTCACGGTCACGTCCAGGGGTGAGGACTTCGGCACGTCGAAGACCAGCCGGGTGTAGGTGTCGTGTGTGCCGATACGCGGCGCGGCGTGGGCCGGTGGGGCGGCCGTACCCAGGGCGATCAGCAACAGGGTCGCGTGCAGCAGGGGACGCCGGCGACGTGCAGGCGTTCCGTCGGGGCGGGGAGTGGAATGGCCGTTCACTGCGCGGAGTGTACCTGTCCGGCAGGCCGCATAGGTGGGAGGCCATGAGAGGCGAAGGCCGGCTGGGTGGGCAGCGGCGGGGTGTGGGGTGTCCGCCTGAACTGGATCTGACCGGTGTCCTCACGGGGCGCTCCGGCATGGGCGCTACGGTGGCACTCATGAGACTGTTGTCGACCGTCCGTGCTGCCGCCATGGCGGCCCTGTCGCTGGGAGCGGCGTCTGCCGTCACCTTCGGCGGGCTGACCGTCACGCCGCGCGGCCCGCAGAACCTGAACCTGGAGACCGGCCTGACCGATCTGCCGCAGGGGGGCCGCGCCACCGACGCGCGCGGTCAGCTGACCCTGGACGCCCAGCGCATGCAGTTCAAGCCCGGCGCGTACCTGCTGGCCAGCGGCGCGACCCTGACCACCCGCCAGGGCGGCACCCTGCGGGCCGCGCAGGTGCGCTATGACCTCGCGGCGGGCACGGTCACCGCGACCGGCGACCTGACGTACTCGGACGGCCGCCTGAACACACTCCGGGCCGACACCGTGACCGTGCACGTGAAGACGGGCTTTGTGGTGGCGTCGGGCGGGGTCACGGCCGCGAATCCGAAACTGAGCGGCGGGCGGCTCATCTTTGATCCCGCCACCATGCAGGCGGTGCTGACCGGACCCTACCGGGCGCAGCAGGGCACCCTGAACGCCTCGGGTGCGGCAGGCGGGCGGCTGCTGATGGTCTTCAGCGCCAACCGTGTGGTGAGATCCTCGACCGAGCCGGACGCCGACAGCCTGGCGCGGTTCCAGCCGTACCTGAAATGAGTGCCTGGCCTGAACGGCGCTGACCCCTGGCCCACGCTCACGCGTTGGGCTTGAGCAGGTGGCCCAGGCAGTGGCCGTAGGACACGCCCTGCGCGGCATCGGCCACGAGATCCTGCACGCTGAATTCCTGCAACACGCCCAGCATGGCGTCGCGCATGCGGGTGTAGACGGTGGCACGCACGTGGCAGCGGTGCTCCTCCACGCAGGGCTCGTGCCAGTTCAGGCTGATACAGCTCAGGGGCGCGACTGGCCCATCGATGGCCCGGACGACCTCGCACAGGCTGATCAGCTGGGGCTTGCGGGCCAGGGCGTAGCCGCCGCCGATGCCCTTCTTGCTCTTCACGACGCCTTTGGCCGTCAGCGCGGCGAGGATCCGCACCAGATACGGCCGGTGCACGCCCGTGGACTCGCTGATCTCGTCACTGGAGATCCAGCGTCCGGGATCCTGGGTGCCCAGGAACCCGAGCGCCTGAAAGGCATACACGTCCGTCGCGGAGAGCCGCATGGCCGCAGTCTAGAGCATTTGTCACGACGATCCCGGCGTCATGACCGGTCGGAGCGCGAGAATTCACCTGAGCATGTGGCGCTGAACCGGGTGCGAGGCAGAGACTGGAGGCATCAGACGATCTTGGCCTGATGCCTCCAGCCGGACGGATGCTCTAGGCCGTGGACTGGCTGTCCCCATCTTGGGTGGCGCGGTCCTGCCGCTCCAGATACGCCAGTGCCACCGGATCGACCAGACCGCCGGATACCCAGCGCTCCTCCAGATTCTCGGTACCGTACAGCGCCCACGCGGCCTGTTCGGTCGCGGCGTCCCAGGGGCCGTCCGGCAACCGGGGAGCGTGTCCGCGCCGCACCAGCAGCGCACGCAGCCACGTCAGTTCGGCGGCAGTCAGGGGGCGGGTCTGGGCCGGGCGGCCGAACAGCAGGTCGTGGATGTCCAGCAGCCGGGCGAGTTCGTGGCACGGCTGCGGGTGATCGTCCACCCGCAGATCGACCCAGTCGTCGCTCAGGCCGCCGTAACCGCGCCCCGGCCCGGAACAGCGCAGCGCGGCGGACTGCCGGCCGCGCCGGTCACCGCCTGCCTCGTCCCCGGCCCGCAGTGCCCGCAGGAGCCGCGCCGGCAGGGCCAGCCCACCCGTGTCCTGCCACGCGGCCAGCATGGCGTCCACGACCTCCGGCCCGGTCAGGATGTTGCCCTGGATGGCGACGTCGGGCAGGGCCACGCCGCCCGCCCACGCATGACAGTCCGGGCCGGTGTACGTGGCGCTGTGCCCGGCCGCGTCCACCAGGCCGTACTGGCGCTGCGCGATGCCCGGGTCGTCCTGCTGGAAGCGGGCGCTGACCTCCGGGGCACTCTGGCCGCCCTGGAAGCGCGCCAGCCCATCGGGGCCGAAGGTCGGGTTCACGTAGCTCTGGGTGGCGACGGCGCCGGCGCCGGCCCGCACCCACGGCACCAGCGCCCCCACCGCGAGGAACTTGCTGGCGACCGCCACGCCCACGTCGCCGGTCTGGGGATCACGCGCCACGATCGAGAAGGTCATGGGTCAGGGTAGCGTTGTCAGCCGGGGCCGTGCGCGTAGCATCGGGCCATGTTGAAAGCCTGCCTGAACGGGAACCGCGCCCCCGGCAGCCATCCGGCGCTGCCGCTCACGCCCGCCGCCCTGGCCCACGACGCGGCGGCGGTGGTCGCCCTCGGCGTGGCGGCCCTGCACCTGCACCCGCGTGGCCCGGACGGCCTGGAGAGTCTGGCGGCGGCCGACATCGCGGCGGCGCTCCAGGCGATCCGGGCAGCGTGTCCCGGCGTGCCGGTCGGGATCTCCAGCGGCTATTGGATCCTGCCCGACGTGGGAGCGCAGCTGGACGCGGCGCGATTGTGGGCTGCCCTGCCGGAGCACGCGCGACCGGACTTCGTGTCGGTGAACCTGCACGAGCCGCACGCCCCGGCGCTGGCCGATCTGGTGCTGGCCGCCGGCATCGGGGTCGAGGCCGGGATCTGGAACACGGCGGCGGTGGCGGTCTTCCGGGCGTGGCCCCGCGCCCACGAGACCCTGCGCGTGCTGGTCGAGCTGCCGGACGTGCCGGAGGTCGAGGCGGTGGCCCTCGCGGACGGGCTGCTGCGGGAGCTGGCCGGGGTCGCCCCGCACGTGCCCCGGCTGCTGCACGGTCTGGAGCGCAGCGCGTGGCCGATGATCCGGCTGGCCGGGCAGCGCGGCCTGTCCACCCGCACCGGGCTGGAGGACAGCGCCGTACTTCCGGACGGCTCGCCCGCACCGGACAATGCGGCCCTCGTGACCGCTGCCCGCGCCGTGTTAGCCTCGGCCCGATGACCTTCGCGCAGGCAGTCACGGACCGCACCCGCCGCCTCGGCACGCGCCTGTGCGTGGGCCTCGATCCCCGCGCCGCAGCGTACCGGGACGTGGATCACCTCAGGGCCCACACGCTCGACGTGCTGGAGGCCACCGCTCCCCTGGCCGCGTGCGTCAAGCCGCAGTTCGCGTTCTATGAGGCGCTGGGCCTGGAGGGGCTGGTGGTGCTGGACGAGGTCTGTGCAGCGGCCCGCACCCTGGGCCTGCCGGTGCTGCTCGACGCCAAGCGCGGCGACATCGGCAGCACGGCGGCGGCCTACGCGCAGGGCTGGCTGACCGGCCGGCACGCGGGCGCGGCCCTGACGGTCAACCCCTTCCTGGGCTTCGAGACCCTGACGCCCTTCGTCGAGACGGCCCACGCCCACGGCGGCGCGGTGTTCGTGCTCGTCAAGACCAGCAACCCCGGCCAGGGCGACCTGCAGGGCAGCGGAGTCAGCGAGCGGATCGCGGTCGAGGTGGCCCGGCTGTGCGCCGGGGAACCGGAGGGCGAGTACGCCAGCGTGGGGGCCGTCGTGGGGGCCACCCACGCCCACGACCTGCCGCTGTACCGGTCGTTGATGCCCCGCGCCATGCTGCTGCTGCCGGGCCTGGGAGCGCAGGGCGCGGCGGCGGGCGATCTAGCCGGAGCCTTCGCTCCAGACGGCACCGGGGCCCTGGCGAGCGCCAGCCGGGGCGTGCAGTACGCCCGCGACCTCGACGTGACGGCCAGCGTTCACGCCGCCCGGCAGTACCGCGACGACCTGAACGCGGCGCTGGGCGTGACCTAGGCCCGGTGCGGCCGGATCACGCCGGCGCGGCTGGCGTGTCGGGCAGCGTGAAGTGCACCGTCGTGCCCTCGCCCGGCGTGGACTCCAGCCAGATGCGGCCGCCGTGGCTCTCCACGATCTTCTGGCACACCGACAGCCCGATGCCGTTGCCCGGGTAGGCCTGGCGGGTGTGCAGGCGCTGGAACACCGTGAAGACCTTCTGCAGGTACTGAGCCTCGATGCCGATTCCGTTGTCTGCGACCGTGAATTCGTAGCCGCCGGGGATCGGCCGGGCGCTCACGTGGATCCGGGGCGGCACGCCAGGCTGCCGGAACTTCAGGGCGTTTCCGAGCAGGTTGTGGAACAGCTGCACGAACTGCGTGGGGTCGCCGCTGCGGCTGGGCAGAGGATCGGCCGTGATCTGTGCCCCGGTGTCCTGGGCCTGCGGCTCCAGGCTGGCCGTGACGTCGTCCAGCAGGGCACCCAGATCCATCGTCCGGGGGCTGGCGGCATTGCTGACCCGCGCCATCGCGAGCACGTCCTCAATCAGGGTGAACATGCGCTGGGCGCCGTCGATCACGATGGTCAGGTACCGCCGGCCGCGCTCGTCGAGCTGCGCGCCATGGCGGCCCTGGAGCAGCTGCGCGAAGGAGCTCACGGTGCGCAGCGGTTCCTTGAGGTCGTGGGACGCCACATACGCGAACTGCTCCAGTTCACGGTTGCTGCGTTCAAGCGCGGCGGTGCGCTCCCGCACGCGGTGTTCCAGGGTCACGCGGTGCTGGCGCTCCGCCTCCGTGAGGGCCGCGCGGTCGAGGGCCTGGGCACACAGCTCCGCGTAGGTGAGCAGCAGCGTCTGGTCATCCGCGTCGCTCAGCTGGGCGTCCAGCAGCCCCAGCACCCCGAAGACGCGCTCGGACGGCCCGGCCTGCACGATCGGCAGCGTGGTCCAGCGGGCATCCGTGATCGGCGTGGCAGGCGTGGTCACGCCCTGCGCGCGCGCCGAGCGGGCGGCGTGGGCCAGGGGGTGGGGCGCAGTCAACGGCAGCACGCTCGGCGGGGCGGGCAGCCCGATGGTCGTCCCGGCGGTCGCGACCAGGTTCAGCTGCGCGTCGTCCCCCGACGGGACGTACAGCGCCAGGGCGGCGGCCTGTGCCCCCAGCACCTCGCGGGCCTGTTCCACGATCACCTGTTCCGCGTCGCCCGGGAGCCGCACCGTGTTCAGGGCCAGCGACGCGCCGTACAGATGGCGCAGCCGGTCGGTGGCGCGGCGGTCACGTTCCTCGGCCAGGCGGCGGGGGGTGATGTCCCCCAGGTACACGGACAGGCCGTCGCCGGCCGGATACACGCGCGCACCCAGCCAGTGGTTCGCGTGGGGATCGTGCAGCTCGGCCGTGACGGTGCGGCGCTCGGTGGCGGCGGTGTGCAGGGCCGCTGGCAGCGGCGTCGCGTCGAGCCACGGCAGCGCGGCCGCAATGGGGCGGTTCAGGATCTCGGCCGAGGACACGTCCAGCACGTGCTCGGCCGCCGGGTTCAGGTACTGCACACACTGCTGGTGATCCAGCGACAGGAACCCGTCCGTGACGCTGTCGAGAATCGCCTGGGAGCGCTGCTGCTCGCGGCGCAGATCCCGTTCCAGCGCGTGGCGCTGCGTGGCGTTCGCGGCGGCCCGCCACAGATCCTCGGCCCGCAGCTGGGCCTTGACCAGATAGTCCTGGGCACCGGCCTGCATGGCGTTCACCGCCACGCGCTCGTCACCCAGGCCGGTCAGCATGATCACCGGGCTGGCGGGCGCGGCCTGCGCCAGGAATTCCAGGCCGGTCATGTCCGGCAGCTGGTAGTCGAGCAGCAGCAGGTCCATGGGCGTCGCCGTGAGGAGCTGCAGGGCGTCCTCGCCCAGCTGGGCGGTGTGCAGCTCGACCCGGTGCTCGGGCCACCGCCGCAGGTACCGGCTGAAGGTCTCGGTATCCTCCGGACTGTCGTCAACGATCAGGACACGCAGGGGCGTGCCGGGCACGGTCATGCCTGCTCCGGCATGACGGGCACGGGCAGCTGGGCGATATCGAACCAGAAGCTGCACATCACGCCGATCTGCTCCATGAACAGCTGGAAGTTCACCGGCTTGACCAGGTAGCCGTTCGCGCCGGCGTCGTAGCAGCCGCGCACGTCGCTGTCACTGACCGAGGTGGACATGATCAGCACCGGCAGCACGTTCAGGTGCGGATCGCGCTTGATGGCGGCCAGGACGTCACGGCCGTCCGTGCCGGGCAGGTTCAGGTCGAGCAGGATCAGGCCGGGGGAGGGGCGGCCAGGTTCGCGCAGGCGCGCCAGGGCAGCGTCGCCGTCCACGCAGCGCTCGACCGGCAGGGTGCGGCCCAGGCGACGCAGCGCCCACGACACGGCTTCGAAATCCTCGTCGCTGTCCTCGACGACCAAGAGGGGGCGGGTGTTCATCTCAGGCCTCCAGCGTGAACAGGAAGGTGCTGCCCTCACCGTAGACGCTCTCCACCCAGATCTGGCCGCCATGCCGCTCGACGATCTTGCGGACGATGGTCAGGCCGGCCCCGGTGCCGCCGCCGAACTGCTCGCGGGCATGCAGGCGCTTGAAGATCCGGAAGATGTTCTCGAAATGCTGCTCCCGGATGCCCAGCCCGTCGTCGCGGACGTACAGGATGCGCGCCGACGGGCTGACCTCCGGCGGAATACGGTGACCGGCACGGTCGGCGGGTGCCAGCATGCCGACCTCGACGTGCGGCCGGGCCCGCTCGGTGTATTTCAGGGCGTTCGCGATCAGGTTCTGGTAGATCTCGGCCACCCGCACCCGGTCGACCGTCACGGTGGGCAGGTCGTGGAGCGTGACGGTCGCGCCGGTCTCGCGCAGCCGCTGCTCGAGGATCTCCAGCACGTCCGAGAGCACCTCGTTCAGGGGCACCGGCTGGAAGTTCAGTTCCTCGCGGCCCACCCGCGAATACAGCAGCAGCGAATCGAGCAGGTCGTCCATGCGCTGCGTCAGGCGCACCAGGGTGCGGAGCTTTGCGACCCCGTCCTCGTCGAGCTGCTGGCTGTAGGTCTCCAGCAGAAACACCGAGTAGTTGTGCATGCCCCGCAGCGGCTCCTTCAGATCGTGGCTGGCGATGTACGCGAAGGCGTCGAGCTCCGCGTTCGACCGCCGCAGCTCGACGTTCAGCTCGTAGGTCTCGGCGGCGCGGCGCAGTTCGACCGCCGTGACGGCCCGCCGCAGCGCCTGACCCGCGTGCAGTTCGGCAGGTGTCCACGGTGCCGAGCGGCCGCGCACCGTCTCCTGCCACGCCGCGAAGGAGTCGCGTGGACTCAGGCGACCCACGCCGTCGGCACCGATCTGCACGGGCTTGTTCGGATCGCCGCCCCACGTGACCGTCTGGAGCTGTTCGGGCCGGAACCACAGCACGTAGTCCTGTCGGGAACTGCCCAGCGGCACCGCCAGCACCCCGCTCGGGCGCGTCTGGTAGGTCCGCGCGGGCGGATGGTCGCGGCCCAGGGCGTCCGTGTGGATCACGTCCGCCTCGGGCAGGGTGGCCAGCCATGCGCACAGTTCCCTGACCTGATCGGCGGTCGGGGTCACGCCCAGCAGCACCAGCTCGCCCTCGTAGTGGATGGCCGCGCCGGGCGCGTCGATGAAGCCCAGCAGGTTGGCGTCCTCGGCGTTCAGGGCTTCCATGGGGTCGGGCGTGTGGGCCAGCCGTCCCACCAGGTCAGACTCGGCCGAGCGCAGCCGCAGTTCGTAGGCCTGCTCATCGCGCTCCTGCCGCGCCCCGAGCTGCACGCTGGCGACCTGTCCCAGGAATTCGCAGGCGGCGCGGGCGTCGTAGGACAGCACACGCGGCGAGTTGTGGTGGCACGCGATCAGGCCCCACAGCTCCTGTCCCCGCACGATCGAGATGCTCATGGACGCGCCCACGCCCATGTTCTTCAGGTACTGGATGTGGATGGGCGACACCGCCCGCAGCCCCGCGTGCGTGAGATCCAGGGGCTGCGGGCGCTCCGGCACGGCATACAGCGGCGAGGTCTCGCTGTGCACGTCGCTGATGATCCTCAGCATGTTCAGCACATACAGTGCCCGCGCCTGCTGCGGGATGTCCGTCGCGGGATAGCGCAGTCCGAGGAAGGCCTCGGTTCCCGGCTGGAGCGCCTCGGCGATCACCGTGCCCGTGCCGTCCGGCCCGAACTGGTAGACCATCACCCGGTCGAAGCCTGTCAGCTGCCGCACTTCGCGGGCCAGCACCGCTGCGAAGTCGTCCAGGCTGCGCGTGGCATTCAGGGCGCTCAGCGGCCCACGGATGAGGGCGGCGGGATCCACCTGCGACCGCATGACGGAGCGTTCGAATTCCAGGATGTGCAGGCCGTCACGCGCGTGTGCGACGACGTCGAACGGCCCCTCACCCTGTACCCGCACGCTCATCAGGAACAGCGGGTTGAGTTCCAGGGCCTCGCGGGTCAGGGCCCCCTCGATCGCCTGCCGGGTCTCGGCATCCAGCAGGACGTCCAGCGTCTGACCCAGCAGCGCCGACGGCTCCATCCCGAAGTGATCCTGAACCGAGACGCTTGCCACCACGATCCGGTCGCCCTCCAGCGCGACGAGGGCACCGTGCGACTGCACGGCGCCGGGAATGTGGATCGGCTCGCGGTCGCAGGTGGTCAGGTCGACCGGGCCACCACTCAGGTTCAGGATCGGGCGGTCGCCCGAGTGCCCGGTCATGCCGACACCCCGTCCCGCACCGCCAGCGGGACGAACAGACTGAAGGTCTGGGCGGCTCCGGCCAGGACTCCGGCGTGGAAGGCGGCGTCGGCACGCGCACAGCGGCCCTCCAGCGCCGCGCCGAACGCCTTCCAGCGCGGCCCAACCTGATCGCCGTAGCTGCTGAAGAACGCCAGGCCGCGGCCGGGTTCGGTGCCCAGGTCAAGCTGCCCGGCCAGGTGCCGGCGCAGCAGCTGCCCGCCCAGCGTGGCCCCTTCCAGGACATACAGCGCGCCCCAGGCGTGGGCCTCGTCCGGGAGGGGCGGTACGGGTGCCGGTCGGGTGTCCGGAGGGGTGCCCAGGGCCCGCAGGTCGTCGGCCAGCGCGCCCAGTTTCGCGGCGCGGCGGGCGGGCCAGTCCAGCTCCGCGTGTCCGGCCAGCCAGCGGTCGAGCTCCACGCACAGCGGCACATACAGGGCGTGGAGGCCGCGCAGCACGTGGACATACCGTGCCCGGCCCAGATCCGGCGCGAGGAGGTTCAGGGCAGCCTCGGCGCGGGCATGGGCCTCCCGCGTCTCCGCCTTCAGTTGTGCGAGGATCACGTCCCCTGTTCTACCGCATTCTGCTGATCCGCCGGTCATGCGAGGGCGCTGAGCAGGGCGTCGACATCGTGGGTGGTCGTGTAGTGGGCGAGACTCGTGCGCACGACTCCGTCCGGGTACAGCCCCAGATCCGTCAGGGGCTGCACGGCGTAGAAGTGCCCGGCGCCCACATCCACGCCCTGCGCGGCCAGCCGGGCGGCTGTGGCCTGTGGCGTGTGGCCGGCCACACGGAAGGCCACCGTCCCCACGCGGCCGTCGGTGGTCTGCGGGCCATAGACGGTCACGTCCGGCAGCGCCACGAGGCCCTGCACCATCCGCGCCGTGACGGGAGCCTCCAGCGCCGCGATCCGGGTGTAGGCCTGCTCCAGCGCGGCCCGCGACAGCACCGTGCTGTCCCCCAGACCACTCAGGTAGTCCAGGGTGCCCAGCCACCCCGCCAGCAGTTCGAACGGCGGCGTACCGTGCTCCAGTCCGGTGATGTCGCCGGGCGGCACGAAGGACAGGCGTGGCCACGGCAGCTGCTCGCGCAGCTCGGCGCGCAGCCACAGCGCCCCCAGGTGGGGGCCGAAGACCTTGTACGGACTGAAGGTCACGAGGTCGGCACCCCACGCCTGCACGTCCGGCAGGGTGTGTGGCCCGGCGTGCACGGCGTCCACGGCCGTCCACGCACCGGCGGCCCGCACCTGGGCGGTGATCGCCGGAATGTCCGGCGTGACGCCGAGCACGTTGCTCGCGGCCGTCACCGCGACCAGCCGCGTGCGGGGCGACAGCCGGGCCGCCAGGTCGTCCGGGTGCAGCCGCATGTCGGGCTGCCGGGCGTGCCACACGTGAACCGTCACGCCGACGCGCTCCAGTTCCCGCCACGGGCTGGCGTTGGCCTCGTGTTCCAGGCCCGACACGATGATCTCGTCGCCCGGGCCCCACCGCCGCGCCATGCCCGCCGCGACCCGGAACGCCAGGGCCGTGGCGCTGGGCCCGAGGGCCACGTCGGCCGGGTCGGCGTTCAGGAACAGGGCCGTCGCCTCACGCGCCCGGCGCTTGAGGTCGGCGACCGCGTGGCCGGGCACGTGCGACGGCATGGCGTTGACCGCACCGTAGTCCGTCAGGTGCGCCGTGATGGCCCGGATGGCGCTCAGCGGCAGCAGTCCCCCGGCCGCGTTGTCGAGGTACACGCGCCCGGAGGCCAGCGGAGGGAACTGGAGACGGAGGTCGTCGGACGGCACGGAACTCATGCGCGCAGGATAGACCTGCCCCCCGGCGCCGGCGCGGCCCGCAGCCGTGCCCCGCCAGTTGATGAGGGTTTAGAGAAGATCACCCCCGGTGCTGTGCCGGGGGTGTCAGCACGCCGAGGCGGCGCGTCAGGGGCTTCAGGCCTCGCGGGGAGCGGTCGGATCCGGCTGGCTGTCCAGTGCGGCCGTGCCGGTCTCGGTCGGGCGGCTGGCCAGAGGATCGAGGTGCGGCACCTCGGTGCTCACGCTGGCCAGCAGGATGTCCAGCACGTCGCCGTCCCGCGCAGCCTGCACGGCCCGGTGCGTGATGATCTCGCCGACGTTCAGGATGATCGAGTCGTCCGGCGCGAGGATCACGCGCGTCACGGGGCGGCCCAGGGCGTCGCGGACGCGCTGCTCCTGTGCCTCCTGCTGCCGCTCGTCCAGGGCACTCTCGGCCTGATCGCGCTTATCGCCGAGCCAAGACTTTGCCCGGTCGAGGAGCCCGCTGGCCCCCTCGGACACGGTCGCCAGGCCACCCGCGACAGCCGCGCTGGCCCCGGCCGTGCTCGTGCCGGAGCGTGTTGCCGCCAGCAGCTGCCGTTCCACGCCCAGGTGCCGCGCCCGCTCCAGGATCGCCGGCGTGACGATCTGTCCCTGGGCGCCCACCAGACTGCCGCCGGGTGCGCGCACGTCCGACTGGAGGCGGCGGCCCACGGCGGCCTGGGGATCGTCGGGATCCATGTCGGCGCGGGTGGTCAGCGCCTGGGCACCGCTGCTGATGGCGCCGGCCGTCGCGGCGGCGGTCAGGGCAGCCAGCTTGCCGGTCGCCTCGGCACGGTCGGCCTGGAAGGTCGTGATCACGGCCCCCTGCGGCACGATGACCTCACCGCCGTCGGTGGTGATGTCGCGGCTGGCGGTCTTGCCGACCACGTAGGCCTTCTGCCGCTCGGCGGTGGCTCCCTTCACGTCCTCGTAGCGTTCCTGCACGCTGTGGGCCGCGCTGCCATACGCGTCGGCGATCGTGCCGCCGGTCGCGCTGGTCGCCAGCGCCGTCAGCTTGCCGTCGGCCTCGGCCCGGTCGGCGTGCAGCGCGGTGATGGTCTCACCCTTGGTGACCAGCACGCTGCCGTCCTCCAGGGTGAGGTCGCTGCCGGCGGTCCGGCCCACCACGTATTCCTTCTGCCGCTCCTTGGTGGCCTCGGCGATGTTGCCGTAGGTCTCCTTCACGGAATCGGCCGCGCTGACATACGCGCCCTGCACGCCCTCGGCGACGTTGCCGTAGGCGTCCTTCACGCTGGCCGACGCCGACTGGAGCGCGCCCTTGATCCCGCCGGGTTCCTGCTCCTGCATGGCGGCCGCGACGGTCACGGGCACGATGGCCGCGTCCTCGCCGATCTGCACCTGCTCCGGCGCGGGCACGAAGGTGCGTCCGCTGCTCAGGTCGGAGAACAGCCCACCGGTCGCCTCGTAGCCCTCCACGCGGCCGGTGGTGTCGTCGAAGTACACGTCCGCGATGCGTCCCAGATCCTGGCCGTCACTGGTCAGCAGCTTCATGCCGATCAGGCTGTGCTTCGCCTCCAGCGCTTCCTTGAGCTGGCCGTCCTCCCGGCTGGTCGTGATGTCGTCGGCCGACCCGATCATCACGGCGTCCTCGCCGAACGACCGGATGCTGCCGAAGGGCACCGCCTTGGCCGAGCTGAACCACCCGCCCTCATCGACGAGCAGGGCCAGTACCTGGTTGGCGTTGTGGTCGAAGACAACGTCGTGTACCGTGTCGATCTTCTCGCCGTTGCTGACGGCCACGATGGGGCGGCCGAGAATATCTTTACCTTTGATCATGGAAGCTCCTTGCAGACCGGGGGTGCCGGGACGGTGAACAGACGGTGCGGCGGGGCGGGCCAGCCAGTGACCAGAACCCGCCGGAACGCGACTCAGAACCCGAGATTCAGGATGCCCTGGGGCTTGAGATACAGGAAATAGGCCAGGAGCAGCACGATGACGATGATCAGCACGATCAGCCACCAGCGGCCACCACCGCCGGACGAGCCTTTGAGTCGGGTCATGGAACCTCCATGCCGAGTGTATGGAGTGTGTCCGGAGCAGCGGTATGGCCGGACTTATGGCCACTTGATTGAACCTTACGCGCGCCTTTATAGGCGCAGCCTGTAGCCTCTGGGCGTGAGTGCCAGCGCCCTGCCCTTCCTGCGGACTGCTCCGCCCCCTCCGGGTGCCTTCGAGGCGCACCTGGGCGACCTTGCCGTCACGGTGCTGGTGGGGGTGACCGGCGTGGGCAAGAGCACGGCGCTGACCGCCCTGAGCGGCGAGCGCTTCCGCGTGTTGCCCGACCGCCGGCGCGTGACCGACGCGGTGATGATCCTGCCCCACGCGCCGCAGGGCGTGGCCGACCGCGAGGAACGCTTCCGCCTGACCGCGCAGTACCGTGACCGGCACCCCGGCGGCATGGCGCACGCGCTGGGCACTCTGGTCGGAGACACGCGCCACTGGGGCCAGCGCCCCGTCTTCGACGGCCTGCGTGGTCTGGACGAGGTGCAGTACGCGGCCCGCGAGTACCCCGGGTGGCGCTTCGTGGCGCTGGGAGCGCCGGATGCCGTGCGGGTACGCCGGCTGCTGGGCCGCGCGGACAGCTTCGACCGGGTGGGGGCGGGCGCGGCAGGCCACACCCTGCGGGCTGGCCTCGATGCACTGGAGGGCGTGGAGGACGTGTTCACCCCGGCCGAGCGTGACGGCCTGGCGGCCCTGACGGCCGAGGGGTACACCCCGACCGACGTGCTGGCCAAGGTCAGGATCGTGGTGAGTGAGCGCCGGCACTACGACCCCGCGGCGGCCGAGGCCTTCCTGCGCACCCTGCCCTCCCACCGTGCCCTGCTGCTCGACACGGTGGCGCAGGACGCCACCCAGGTCGGTCACGCCGTGCGGGCGTGGGCATGAGCACCGCCGAGCCCAGCGGCGTGACCGTCGAGCGCGTCGAGGGCTGGCCGGTGCGGCTGCCGCTGCGGTCGGCCCTGGCATGGGGGGCCCACTCGGCGATGACCGTGGCCGAACACGTGCTGGTGCGCGTCGTGCTCTCGGACGGCACGGTCGGCACGGCCGAGGCCCCGCCACGCCCCACCATCTACGGCGAGACGCCGGCCAGCGTCGTCGCCATCCTGGCCCACCTGGAACACGGCCTGCGCGGCGTCGACATCATGAACACCGCTGCGCTCGACCGCGTGCGGAACTCGGTCGCGAACAACCACACGGCACGCGGTGCCCTGGACATGGCCCTGCACGACGCCCGTGCCCGCGCCGGGGGCGGCACGCTGTTCGGCACCCTGCTCGGCCCGAATACGCGGGTGCGCGTGAGTTTCATCCTGGGCATCGCGCCACCTGCCGACATGCTGCGCGAGGCCCACGAGGTGGTGGCGGCCGGCGTGCGCTGCCTGAAGGTCAAGGTGGGCCGCGACTCCGGGCGCGACCTGGCCGTGATCCGTGACCTGCGCACCGCCTTCGGGGACGACGTGCAGCTCTATGCCGACTCGAACGAGACGCTGGACGCGGCGCGTGCTCCCGGCATCCTGGCCGCGATGCGGGACGCCGGACTGACGTATGTGGAGGAACCGCTGCCCGTGCGCGATCTGCAGGCCCGCGCGGCCCTGCACGAACTCGGCGTGCTTCCCATCGTCGCGGACGATTCGTGTTTCACGCCGGCCGATCTCGAACGGGAACTGGCGTTCGGCACCTTCGACATCCTGAACGTCAAGACTGCCCGGAACGGCTTCACCGACGGCCTGGACATGCTGCGCCGCGCCGCCGCTGCCGGTCGGCGGGGCATGGTGGGCTCGCAGGCGAGCAGCGGCCTGGGCACCCTGCACGCCGCCCTGCTCTCGACCTGGCCGGAGGTCACCGAGCCGTGCGAACTGAGTTTCGTGCTCAAGCTCCACGATGATCTGCTGGATCGGCCCATCGTCTTCGAGGACGGCTGCCTGGACGTGGCGGCCCTGGCGGATCATGCGCTCGACCCCCGGCGGGTGGCCCGGTACCGGGTCTAGCGGGCCAGGGCAGGGGCAGAGGAACAGGCAACGTGCAGACCACCACGGAGGCAAGTCACAAATTTGCAAGATCCCAGCCAGCACAATGAAGCATGGGTCAAGAAATGCTTAACACTCTGTTCTTCCCCCTGCTGTTCAGCATGGGCGCCGGAACGTACGCCTACCTGCGTTTTCCCGACCGCCGCCCCCGCGCCCTGCTGGTGATGACACTGTTCCAACTGCTCGGCGCCTACGGACACTTCACCCAGCCGGCGGCGCCCCTGTTCCTGCTGCTGGGCCTGCACGCGACGGTCGTGTTCTTCCTGCTGGTGCACCACGTCCAGACGCCGGCCCTGGCCCCGGAACCCCAGTCGCCGCCGCGCTGATCTCCGGCTGACCCAGCCAGGGGCGCGTCCCGAACAGGCTCGGGATGCGCCCCTGGCTGTGGTATGGCCGGGCAGAGCCACAGGAACTGCCCCCAGGGCTGGCGGAATCCCTGTGGCCTCTCCCGGTGTCGCGGTAGCTCTCTGTGGAACAACGAAACGTCCCCGCACGGGGCGGGGACTTCGGTGGTGGATCGTGTAGGAATCGAACCTACAACCCGCTGATTAAGAGTCAGCTGCTCTGCCAATTGAGCTAACGATCCGTGGTGGTGCTCGCCCGGTGGGATGGGCGGTGTGGAGTATAGGCAGGGCCGCCCGACACTGTCAAGGGTGGCCCTGCCACCAGCCTCACTCGGGCAGGGCCGCGTTCAACGCGGCGGCGCTGAGGCCGAGCCCCAGCCCATAGGCGAGGTGGGCCCCCAGGCGGTTGGCGTGTGTGCGGGCGTCTGCGCCGCGTGGGCCATCCTGAAGGCCGAGCAGCGGCGTGATCGTCTCGTCCAGCACCAGCCACAGGCCCGCGCCGAACAGCAGGCCGGTCAGCGGCCCCTGCTTCTGCCCGGCCAGGGCACCATACGCGGCCCCGCCGATCACACCGGTTCCCCAGTGAACCGCCTCGCTGAGCGCGGTGCGCGTGCCCTTCTGCGGCATCTGGTGGTTGATGAGCTGATACACGTGTCGGCCCAGCGCGGCGGTGGAACTCTCGCCGGGCACGTGTTCCTGCCCCAGCGGGCTGATCACGTCCTTGTCGGGCTGGGGCTTGTCCGACTGGCCCCCCTCGGTGCTGGTGATCAGCGGGGTGATCCGGGTCGACCACTGCCCCATGAGCAGGGTGCCGGCCGCACCCGCCAGCAGGCCGATCACGGCGTCGCGGTACACCGGCGAGGGAACGGGCTCGGGGCGCAGCAGGGCGCGGGCAGTGGAGAGCAGCGAGGACATGCCCCACCCTATGTCAGGCCACAGGTGGCCGGCGTTATGGCTCGCTTGACCTGCGGCTCAGTTGTGGTGGCCCAGTTCGGCGCGCACCGCTCCCGCCAGATACAGGCTGCCGGCGACCAGCAGCGTGCCGCCCGGCGGGGTCAGTGTCACGGCCCGGCGCAGGGCAGTGGCGGGGTCATTCACGGCCTCGCCGCCGTACCGGGCGGCCAGCTCGGCGGGCGGCGTGGCGAGATCGCCCGGAGCCGTGTACACGCGCAGCGGCGCGACTGCCAGCAGGGGGGCCAGCGTGGCGGCCGTGTCCTTGCGGGCCAGATTGCCGAACAGCAGCACGTCGGCGCGCGGCACGGCGGCGGCCAGGGCGCGGGTCGCGTGGGGATTGTGGGCACCGTCCACCAGCACCGTCCGGCCGTCCACGGTCAACCGCTCCAGCCGGCCCGGATGGACGGCCTCCAGCGCGGCGTCGACTCCGCTGCCGTGGCCCAGTGTGCGGAGGGTCGCGGCGGCCAGCGCGGCGTTCTGCCGCTGGTGCGAACCGGCCAGGGCGGGTGGTCTCGGCAGCCCGAACAGCGCCGGGTGTGTCTCCGGCGTGAGCAGCGGCGCGCCCACCTCCAGCGCCACCTGCCGGATGACCTCCAGGGCCGGGCCGGTCGCGGTGGTCAGCAGCGGCACCTCCGCCAGCGCCGCGCCCGCCTTGTCGCGGGCGATGGCCTCGACGGTGGTTCCGAGCACCCCCACGTGATCCAGATCCACGTTCGTGATCGCCACGGCGGCCACGGTGGCCAGGGCCTGAGTGGCGTCACTCGCGCCGCCGACGCCGGCCTCCATGACGGCCACCTCGACTTCATCCTGGGCGAAGGCCTGACACGCCAGCGCCAGACTGAGGTCGAAGAACGCGGCGTCCGGCGCGTGGTGCCGCGCCCACCGGATGAACGCGGCTGTCCGCGCCGGATCGAGGTGCCGGCCCTGCACCCGGATGCGTTCCTCGTAGTCGTGCAGGTGCGGGCTGGTGAAGCGCCCGGTGCGGATGCCAGCCGAGATCAGGCCGGCCTCCAGCATGGCGCAGGTGCTGCCCTTGCCGTTGGTGCCGATCACCCGGATGGACGGGAAGGCCGTGTCCGGGCGGCCCAGCAGGTTCAGCAGCGTCCGTGCGCCCTGCGGGCCGCGGGCCCGGCCGGAGCGCGTCCGGCCGTACAGCCACGCGTAGTCGGGGAGAGAAGAGGGCCGGGACTCGTCCATCACGTGTCCACGCTAGCGCGGCCGGCTCCAGGGACGTGCGCCCCACCCGCGCCGGCTACGCTGGGAACATGACGGCCCTGAGGATCACGCACGTGGAGCACCGCCGGCGTACGCCCCGGCCGTTCATCGACCTGGCGGGCTTTTTCCTGTTCTTCGGGATCTCCGGGGTCGACCATGGCCGCGAGGCCCGGATGCAGCGCCGCTTCGAGGAGGAGACCTTTCCTCATCACGTGACGGTGCAGGTCACGCCCGCCCTGGCGCCGGGTCGCTACCGACTGGACGGCCTGCCGGAGGATGTGGGCGGACGACCGTGGGCGGTTCGCCGGGCCGGTCAGGCCACGACCGCCCTGAGCGACGACGGCTGGATCGCCTTCCAGGCATGGCAGCACGGTGGGCGACGCGACGTGCGCGCCGTTCCCCTGGCCGGGGTCTGAGGCCGCGTGGCGCCGTCACCTGGGAGTGGGGGCGCTCAACTGTAGATCAGGGCTGGCCGCGCCCGGCTGCCGTGGAGTACAGTGGGGGGCTGACGGTGCGGGCAGCCGCGCCAGGGAGGAACGAGGATGGCGGAACGAGACATTGACAAGCTGCTGGCCATGACGGACAGCAAGTACCGGCTGAGCGTCGTGACGGCCAAGCGCGCCCTGCAACTGCGCAGTGGTGCCCCCAGCGTGCTGCCCGTGGATCAGCGGGTACGGACGCGCAACCTGGTCACGCAGGCCATGCGTGAACTCGCCACGGGCAAGCTGACGGTCGGCACCGAGCTCATGGACGAGCAGCGCTTCCACCAGGACTACGTGCGGCAGCGGCAGGCGCAGCTCCAGGCTCAGCTGAACGCCGAGCGCGAGCGCGAGCGGGACTGAACCCCTGAGAATACGGGCCGGGCATGACTGCCCGGCCCGTTCCTGTTGGTGGTCGGCAGGGCTATGGTGGGATTCATGTTGACTGCTTTTGCCGTGCTGCTGTGTTTCACGGCCGTGCTCGCGTACCTGAACGAACGCTTCGTGAAACTGCCGACCACGGTCGGTGTCACGCTGGCCGGCGCCCTCGCCAGCGCCATCCTGATCGGTCTGGACGCGCTGAACCTGATTCCCGGTGTGCGGGACTGGGCGGCCGCGCTGCTCCAGACGCTGAACTTCACGGACTTCGTGCTCAACGGCATCCTGAGCCTGCTGCTGTTCGCCGGGGCGCTGAGCCTGAACGCCGGGCAGATGCTCCGGCAGAGCCGCAGCATCCTGATCCTGGCGTTCTTCAGCACCGTGATCAGCACTGCCCTGATCGGCGTCGCGGCCTACGGCCTGTTCGGGCTGCTGGGTCTGGGCGTGCCGCTGCTGTGGGCGCTGCTGTTCGGGGCGCTGATCAGCCCGACCGATCCGGTCGCGGTGCTCGACCTGCTCAAACGGGCGAAAGTGCCCGCGAAGATCGAGACGCTGATCGCCGGCGAAAGTCTGTTCAACGATGGCGTGGGCGTGGTGATCTTCCTGGTGGTCGCGGCCGTCGCCGGAATCGGGGCACATGGTGCCCAGACCGACGTGAACGCCCTGTCCGTCCTGACCCTGTTCGCCCGCGAGGCGCTGGGCGGGCTGCTCTTCGGAGCGCTGCTGGGCTATCTGGGCTTCCGGCTGGTTCGGTCGATCGACCAGCACGCGGTCGAGGTTCTGATCACGCTGGCCCTGGTCATCGGAGGCTACGTGGCCGCCGCCGCGATGGGCACCAGCGGCCCCCTGGCGATGGTCGTGGCGGGGCTGGTCATGTCGGCCACCAAGGAACAGGCCTTCAGCGAGGCCACCCGGCACCACGTCGAGGGGTTCTGGGAGACCATCGATCAGGTGCTGAACATCGTCCTGTTCGCGTTCATCGGTCTGGACGTGCTGCTCACGCGGCCCAGTGGGGCTCAGCTCGTGGCCAGCGTGGCCCTGATCGCCGTGGCCCTGGTCGCCCGGTACATCAGTGTGGCGCTGCCCTTCGCGCTGGTGCGGGCGCGCGACGGCTACGGTGCGTACACCGTGCGCCTGCTGACCTGGGGCGGGCTGCGCGGCGGCATCGCCATCAGCCTGGCGCTGGGCCTGCCGGACAGTCCGTACCGGCCCCTGCTGCTCACGGCGACCTACGCCATCGTCCTGTTCACCATCGCCGTGCAGGGGCTGACAATCATGCCGCTGGTACACCGGGCGAGTGCCGCGAGCGCGAGCGGCGCAGAGAGCACAGAGCAGAGAGCAGAGGGCTAGAAGATCATCTCCTGCGCCCTCTGCCCTCTGCGGTCAGCCCTCTGCTTTACTTCTCGACCAGATACGCCTTCTCGATCACGTCGGGCGTGCCGCTGCGGCCCGGCTCGATGCGGGTCAGGCGGGGCAGGACGTCCAGACCCTCGACGACCCGGCCGAAGATGGTGTGGCGGCCGTCCAGGTGCGGGGTGTCCACGAAGGTGATGAAGAACTGGCTGCCGTTGGTGGCGGGGCCACGGTTCGCCATGCTCAGCACGCCCGCGCCGCGGTGGCGGTGCTCGGAGCCGAACTCGTCCTCGAAGTCGTAGCCGGGGCCGCCCGCGCCGGTGCCGGTGGGGTCGCCCGTCTGGGCCATGAACCCGTCGATCACGCGGTGGAACTTGATGCCGTCGTAATAGTGATTGCGCAGCAGGTACGCGAAGCTGTTCACCGTGACGGGCGCGTCGTCCGGGTACAGCTCCACGACGATCCGGCCCTTGCTGGTCTCCAGCACGGCGCGGTACTGCTTGCCGGGCTCGATGCCGTCGCCCAGTTCGGGAGCCTTGCTGAACCGCGTCTGGCGCTCGGCGCTCAGTTCGGGGGTGGGTTGGAAGCCGTCGGCCGCGTAGGTGTCAGCAGTCATGGGCGGCATGTTAATGCATGGGGGCTGTGGGCCATGAGCTGTGGGCTATGAGGCGAACCATCTTCTGCTCACAGCCTGGAAGCCCGGAGCCCTAGATCACCCACTCGCCCGACCGCATCAGCGGCTCGCGCTCGCCCGCGGCCGTGACGCCGTCCACGTCCATGTCGGGGGTGCCGATCATCCAGTCCACGTGGATCAGCGAGTCGTTGCCGCCCGCCGCCGCCAGGGTCGCGTCATCCTCGCCGCCCACGACGTTGGTGGGGTAGCAGCGGCCCAGGGCGATGTGGGACGCGGCGTTCTCGTCGAACAGGGTATTCAGGAACAGGGTGCCCGTCTGCGCGACCGGCGCGGAGGCCGGCACCAGCGCGATCTCGCCCAGGTGCGCGGCGCCCTCGTCGGTGCCGATCAGGCGTTCCAGGGTGTCCTGGCCGCGTGTGGCCGTGACCTCCACCGCCCGGCCCTGCTCGAAGCGCACCCGGATCCCCTCGACGAGCTGGCCGCGCACGCTCAGGGGCTTGCTGGCCACCGCCCAGCCGTCCACGCGGTCACGGTGCGGGGCGGTGAAGACCTCGTCGGTGGGCAGGTTCGGCACCGCGTAGATGCCGGTCTTCGCGGTCTCGCCGCCGCCCATCCAGACGTGGTTCGCCGCGAGGCCCACGGTCAGGTCGGTGCCCAGCCCGCTCCGCAGGTGAACCGCCGCGTACTGCTTCGCGTTCAGCAGCTCGCCCAGCCGGCGGAGCTGCGACGTGTGCGCGGCCCACGCGGCCACCGGGTCGTCGTGGTTCACGCGGGTCGTGGTGAAGATGTCGTCCCACAGGCGGGCAACGGCTTCGGTCTCGCTCAGCTGCGGGTACACGCGGGCGGCCCACGCCGGGGTGGCGATGGCCGCCACCGTCCAGTTCACGTGCATTCCGCCGATGGCCTCGGACACGGCCTTCAGGGCCTGGGCCTGCGCCTTGCTGCGGGCCGCGACCCGTTCGGGATTCACGCCCGCCAGCAGCGAGGGATCTTCCCCCACGATGCTGATCATGGCGTAGCCGTCAGCCACCATCGCCTCGCGCTCCTGGGCGACCCAGTCCGGCAGGAAGGTCACGGCGGCATCGGTGCCGTCCTCGTACAGCGCCAGATCCAGGTGGGGATCGGTGTACACCACGCGCACGTCGGTGGCCCCGGCGCGGTACGCGGCCCGCGCGGTCAGGCGCGTGAGTTCCGTCGCCTCGACCGGCGCGGCGATCCGTACCCGGCCGCCCGGCTGGAGGTTCACGCCCGTGCGGACGAGCAGGTCGGCGTAGCGGGCGAGCTTCGCCTGGAAGTCGCCAGAGGGTGCAGCAGTGGTCATGGCCGTCACTCTACCGGCCGGTCACCGGCCTCGTCCCCGGTGGCGGGACTGTCCGGTATGACGCGCCGGTACACGCCCCGCGTGCGCGTCAGGATGCCCATGCCGACCATCTCGCGGCGCAGGGTGAACACGTCCGGGTGCAGCTCGCCCAGCACCGCGTTCACCTCCCGCTCCGGGTACGCGCGGCCCGGCTCGAACAGGGTGCCCAGGTGGTGCATGACCACCGTCTTCTTCTTGAGCTGTGCGGGGATGGTGGTCAGTTTGCCGTCTCTCAGAAACGAGCGCAGCACCCGGTCCCGGTACGGATCGGCCGACGGCGGCGTGGGCGCGTCGCCCCGGATCAGCCCCGACAGCGTCGCGTCCAGCGCGGCGTGATCGGGGCCATGCCGCCGCGAGTGCCCGTCCTGCCGCGCCGTCATCAGCCCGACCTCGACCAGCTGTGCCAGGTGGTGACTGACCGTGGCCGGCGCGAGGTTCATCAGCCGCGCCAGGTGGTCGCCGGCCAGCGGTTCGTGCCACGTCAGGCGCAGCAGGGTCAGGCGGGCGGGGTGCGACAGGGCCCGGAACACGGCGGCGCGGGCGTTCACGTCGCTGCTCATGGCTGGTCGCCCTGCGGCCAGGGATATGTGCCATACGCGGCCCGGTGGCTGCCGGCATAGATGCCCAGCGCTGCCTTCAGCGTCTCGAAGCGGGCGCTGGCCGTCGCGTGCGCGTGGGCGTCGCCGGCGGCGCGGGCGAGTCGCACATCCCGCTCGGCATTCGAGAGCAGACCGTCCATGACCCTGCGGTACTGGGCGTTCATGTGGTGCTGTGGAGTGGCCGACGGCAGTTCATCCATACGATTCGATCCTCCTCGAATCACGGTACAAGATTCGATGGGCATCGAAATGAGCCGAATGGCGTGGGGTGGGGGAGAGTGGTGACGCTGCGGGCTAACGGGCTAACCCCTCTGCTTCGCAGCTCTCCGAGTCCGCCCCTCCGGGGCACCTCCCCTGGGGGGGAGGCAAGGAAGAGTCGGCCGTGTGGAGGCTGAATGGAGATTTGGCGTCCAGCATGAGGGCGAGCTTCGCCCGCCACCCCCCTCCCCAACCCTCCCCCACAAGGAGGGAGGGAGCAGAAAGCGCGACTATCACGGTGCAATTTCTACTGCACATCACGCGTCTCAAGGGGAGGCAATGATGTGCTCGTTGGCTCCCCTTGACTCGTAGAGCCCGCAGGGAGGGGAGCTGGCCGCGTAGCGGACTGAGGGGTTCTTACGCCGCCTCACCACCCCTCGATCTGCCGCCCGGCCTCGAAGGCGGCCACGCCCGCCGCCACGGACAGGTTCAGGCTGCGGCCCCCTCCCGGCTGGGGCAGTTTCAGTTTCGGGAGGGCATCCCGGAGCCACGCGGGCAGGCCACGGGACTCGGGGCCGAACAGCAGGTAGTCGCCGCGCACGAAGCCGGCGCGGGTGTGCAGGGCGGTGGCGTGGGTGCTGAAGGCGAAGACCCGGTCTCCCGGTTTCAGGGTGGCCTGGAAGGCCGTCCAGCTGGCGTGTTCGTGCAGGGTCACGCCCTGCAGGTAGTCCATGACGGCGCGGCGGAATTCGCGGTCGTGCAGGTGGAAGCCGAAGGGGCGGATCAGGTGCAGGTCGGCCCCCAGCACGGCGCAGGTGCGGGCCACGTTGCCCACGTTCCCGGCCTTCTCGGGCTCGAAGAGCACCACGTGCAGCAGGGGCGTCATGCCGGGACGCCGGTCAGGGCACGCCAGTGGGCGGTCGAGGCGTAGGCCCGCCGCGCCGGAACGCTGACGGTCTGGCGCTCCGGGTAGCGCAGCGCGGTCAGGTGCCCGCCGAAGACCGCGCCCGTGTCGAGGTTCACCGTATGGCCGTGCCAGTCCGGGGCCAGCACCGGCGTGTGTCCGTAGGCGACCAGCGCCGACCCGGTGTACCCGCCCACCCACGCCACGCGCTCCTTCACGCCGTCCTGCCCGACCCGGCCCGTGTGTGCTCCCCACACGTTGAAGTGCTCCCGCGTGGCCGGATCACCCGCCTGTTCCCCGGCGTGGACGACCAGCAGGCGGCCCCCGTCCAGCTCCAGCCGGGACGGCAGCGTGCCCAGAACGCGGCGGATCTCGTCGCGCTCCTGAACCGACACGTCTGCGAGCTGTGCCAGCGACACGTCCAGCGACCTTGACCCCTTCACGGCCTCGCCCGCCAGGGCACGGGCCAGCCGCTCGTCGTGGTTGCCGCGCACGCTGAGGGCCGCGCCGGACTGGACGCTGCCCATGACCAACTGCACGACTCCCACCACCTCTGGCCCACGGTCGACCAGATCGCCCACGAACACGAGCTGCCGCCCCGCCGGGGGCGTGAGCACCGCTCCGTCCCAGCCGTAGCCCAGCCGGTTCAGCAGGGTCAGGAGTTCGTCCAGGCAGCCGTGGACGTCCCCGACGATGTCGTAGCCCGGCGCGGCGTGGGCGGTCACCCGGCGGTCTCCGTCCGGGCCAGCAGCGCTGTCACGCGCACCTGCACGTGGGCGGGGGCCAGACCCTCGGAGGTCTTGAAGCTCACGCCGACCTCGGTGTCGGGCAGGGCCAGCAGCGCCGCCACGCGGCGGGCAATGTCGGCCCGCAGTGGCCCCAGCTTCGGGCGATCCAGCGTGACCACCAGCGCCACGTTCACCGGCGCGTAGCCGCGTTCTCGCACCAGCTCCAGCGCCCGCGCCACGATCACCCGCGAGTCCAGGCCGTGCCACTCGGCCGCCGTGTCCGGGAAGTACTGCCCGATGTCGCCCAGCGCCAGCCCCGACAGCAGCGCGTCGGCGACCGCGTGCAGCACGGCGTCGCCGTCGCTGTGGGCCACCGCGCCGTGGGGGGCATCCGGCACGGGCACGCCGCCCAGGATCAGGGGCCGCCCGGCCTCCAGCCGGTGGGCGTCCTCGCCGTAGCCGATGCGGTAGGGAAGGGGAGAGAGCATGGCGCGAGGATAGGGCACCGCCCGGAGCCACACGCCGAACCCCATCTGTGACCCCGTGTTAACGCCCCGCTAATGCCCCCCCTGTCACGCTGCCCACAGATCAGCGGTGCCGCCCACCCCAGCGACCCCCACGCGGCCCAAGGGAGAGCCCCACGTGACCATGTTCCCGCCCGACGACGTGTTCGAGCACCTGCCGCACCCGGCCCTGTACTGGCCGGCCCGGCTGTGGGCTGCGCCCTCGACCGATCCCCAGCCCAATCTGGCGTACCAGCGCACCTTTGCGCCCGGTGCCCTGCCGGACACGGCCGCCACGTGGGACGACGGCCCCCACACGCTGCGCGTGCCCACGCTGCGGGGAGAGACGCCCCTGTGCCGGGTCACGGTCGCCACGCTGCCCGGCGGGGCACGGATCGCCACCATCGAGGACGTGCAGGAGTTCCACACCGATCCCCTGACCGGCCTGCTCGACCGCCGCGCCCTGCACCACGACCTGCGCACCGAGACCCCCGGCAGCGTCGTGCTGCTGGACATCGACGACTTCAAGGTCGTGAACGACACCCTGGGCCACGCCGCCGGGGACGATGTCCTGCGTGCCCTGGGCACCCTGCTGTGTGCCACGGCCCGTCAGGCCGGTGGCCGGGCGTACCGGCTGGGCGGCGACGAATTCCTGATCCACACCCCACGGCTCGTTGCTGTCGCCCCGCTGGAGCACATGCAGCAGCAGTTCCGGCAGGCGGCGCGGCGGCTGGGGATGGACGGCGTGGGCGTCAGCATCGGGCGGGCCGAGGCCCCGCAGCACGGCAACACCATCGAGCACCTGATCCTGCACGCCGATGTCATGCTGGGCGAACGCAAGCGCGACCGGCCGCCCCGAACCGCCCGGCCCCGCACGACCGAGCGCGACGCCAGCACGCCGGACTCCGGCCGCCCCCCCCGCCACTGGCTGGGCCTGTGACCCACCCCCCGCCACCCCCCGCCCTCCGCTCTGTCCTTCCGGCAGGAGGCCGCGTGAGACATCTGCCCACCCTCCCGGAACTGACCGGGCTGCATGTCAGCGGCGAGTGCGTCATGGGCACCACCGTGCGCGGCCCGCTGGCCCTGTACCGCTACGCCCCCCTGCAAGGTGCCGTCCTGACCGGGCAGGTCATCCCCTTTGCCGCGCAGTGGCCCGAGCACCTGAAGCTCCTGATCTACCGCTACTCGCCGGTGCCTGCCCTGGCCCCGGCCACGCTGCCTGAGCCCCTGCTGCACCGTTTTGGCACGCGGGCACGCGATCCGGGCGGCCTGCGCTCCTGGGATCAGCTGACGTACCAGGGCTGGCCCGTGTATGTGTGCCTGCTCGACCGCCCTGGCACGCGGCCCGCCGGAATCATCGAGAGCCAGTTCGAACAACTGCGCGTGGAGGTGCTTCCCCTGGGAGGTCAGGGGTGTGCAGGGCAGGGGCCGTGAGATAAGGCAGTACTTTGCAATAACACGGGAGGGTGTATGACGGATCGTAGCGATGCGGAACTTGGCAAGAACAAACCACCGATGACCTTTAAAGCTATCATTCAGAATGAAAACTACCTGTACGGTATATCTGCCGAGGGTAAGGAATATCCCCTGTACTTTTTTGCGCCGCTGGCCGATGCCTATTCGAACATTCCGTCCTATGCCGTACCCTTCTCACCGGTGTGGCCCGAATACACTCAGAAGTTCATTGACAGATATATTCCTGTGCCCTCACCTATCGATGTTGTGCCCGCTGGATTGACTATCACATCTCAGGCAAGAACCGGTGGTGGAAGTAGAGACTGGGATCAGGTAATCTGTAATGGATGGCCTCTCTACTACGTGCAGGATGACCATAAAAAGGTCAAGAAAGGTAATCATCCGACAATGTTTGAGCCGGCATATTTTGGAATGCCGACTCCGGGAGTCGAGTCACCGGATGGTGTGGAAATTCCTGGCCCTAGTCTTGGTCCATGAACACTATAAGGAGTTTAGTCGATGTTCAAGCCATGCTCTGAGGGCATCAATATCCAGTAGGCTTGGCTGAGCAGTGTATTCGCCTGCTAATGCCTTCGCCCGCCATCTATGGCTAAAATGGGTATTCTGATTATGTGCAATCGAAGCTGCAAACGCCCTCACATTTACGGGATCTTCAGAGTGGATATCTAGGGCGGTAATCATGAAGAGCTCGACTGTATCCCAAGGATTACTGCTTCCAAAAATCAATTTCAGCATTCTTTTTGCATGGAGTCTGGCCTCCGATGCGCGGCCTCTGGCATATAGGAGCTTGGTTTCAAGAAGGGCAAGATCAATTTCAATTTCAGGATCCTCGACGCTTTTTAACATATTCTCTAATCGCAGATTAATCGCCTGAGCTTCCCGAATCTTTCCTTGATTCATTTTGATATAACTTTCATAAGTAAGGCAGATAAGAAAATTATTTAGGTCGCCTGTACCTTCAAATTTCTTTAGAATTCTTGAAACTTCGGATGACAGGACGTCAAGGTCGGCGTCTGGCAAGTGCATGGCTGTTTGGATAAGCAATCGCCGGACTGATGTGCTGAACACATCCGAAAATTCGGAGAGCTGCGATTCAATGGCAGCCATTTCTTGACGGACTCGCTCTATATCATCACCAAACCCGAGGTGGGAAAGTATATTCGTCCGGTACATTATCACTCTGACTCGGTCGCCTAAGTGCTCTGCTATTGTGAGGGCCTGCTGGAGTAGCTCAACAGCGGCTTTATATTGCCCCTGCTGCCCACGGACACTTCCCAGCGTATTCAGCGCCTTCATGCGGCTGGCCGGATCGTTCGCGAGTGGCCCCTGGAGAAAGCGGGCGGCCAGGGTCTGTGCATCCAGCAGCCGCCCGGAGCGGTAGGCCAGCCACATGCACGCGATCTGCGTGGCGGCCTGGATATCGTCAGGTGCCCCGGCGTCCTCGGCCTCATCGGCCAGGACGGCAAACACGTCGGTGCCGCTGCCCAGCAGGCCGCGCCGGTCGTAGTGGGCCAGCAGATGATCGACGGTGCTGGCCTTCAGCGTGCCGTCCCGGATGGCGCTGGAGACGGCCAGCCGCAGGTTGCCGCGTTCGGCATCGACCGGGGGACTCTCGGGGGCCTGGGCGGTGAACCATGTCAGGTAGTGCCGGGCGTGGGCGGTGCGGGCAGCGTGGGCGAGTTCCGGGTGGGCCTGTGCCTGGGCAGTCAGCACGCCGGTCAGGGCCGGGTACACGCGCAACCGCTCGCTGCCCGGCTGGTAGGTCTCCAGAAAGGAGTGGGCCAGCAGGCCGTCCAGATCGGTGTCGGTCACGCCCAGGGCGGGGGCGTCGGCGGGGTCGAAGTCGGCGCACACGCCCAGGCGCAGGGCGGCGTCCTGCTCGCCGGGGCTCAGCAGCTCCCACGAGCGCTGCGCGACGAGCATCAGGCCGCGGCGGCCGTCGTGGTCGCCGCCGGGACTGCTCAGGGTGGCGGCCTCTGTGAGCACGCGGGCGTACACATCGTCCAGGCTTTCCACGCGCAGCCACGACGCGGCCAGGGCCAGGGCCAGCGGGTGGCCCAGCAGGCGGCGGGTCAGGCCGCCGATCACGCCGGCATTGCCGGGGGTCAGGGTGAACTCCCGGCGCACGCGGGCGGCCTCGCGCAGGAACAGGGCCACGGCGCTGCTGGCGGCGATCTCGGGCAGGTCGGCGTCGGGTGGGGGCACGTCCAGGCCGCTCAGGGTCAGGGTCAGCAGGTCGCCCAGGTCGGGCTGGCCGGGGCGGGCCAGCTGGCCCAGGCGGCGGCGGCGGCCCGTGAGCACCCAGCGCACGCCCGGCAGCTCGCGGCGCAGGGTGCCCAGCAGCAGGGTCAGGTCGTCGAGGTCGTCCAGACCGTCCAGCAGGATGACCGGGGCGTCGCCCAGCAGCGGGGCCAGCCCCGCCCAGGTGCCCTGCACGGCCTGACCGGGGGCGCGGGCAGCGGCCAGCCGGGGCAGCAGGTCGGCGCTGCTGCGGGCACCCTCGGCATCGACCAGTACGGCGTTGCGGCCGGTGCGGGTCAGTTCGCGCAGCAGTTCGCGGCTCAGGGTGCTCTTGCCAATACCGCCGGGGCCACTGACCGCCGCGACCACGCCGCCGGGCCGGGCGGCCCACGCCAGCAGCGCGTCCAGCGGCTCGGAGCGGCCCAGCATGCGTCCGCTGCGGGTGGCCGCCCTGACGGGGGCGGGCGCCGGTTCATCGTCCGGGCCGGTCAGGGCGTGCAGTTCGGCCCGCAGTTCGGCTTCCAGGGCGCTGCCGGGCAGGGTCACGGCCAGCAGGCGGCGCAGCAGTTCCGGTTCGGCAGGCGGCGCTCCGGGCATGCGGTACGCCCGCTCGGCCAGGGCGGCGGCGTGGGCGGGGTCGCTCGCCTCGGCCAGCGTGGCGGCCTCGGACTGCACGTGTCGGGCCAGCCGGGTACGCCAGTCCTCGGCCCAGTCCTCGAAATCCGGCGAGACATCGCCCACCTTCACGCCCGCCAGGAACGCGCCTGGATAGGCGTCCAGCGCCTCCTGCCCGCGCAGGGTCAGCAGGCGCGTGGCGTCGCAGGACACCGCCGTCTCCAGGCGATCCTCGCCTTCCAGGGCACCGGGCGCAGCCTCACGCATCACGTACAGCGCGACGCGCAGGCTGGATTCGGGCTGCCGCGCACGTGGCCACAGCAGCGTGCGCATGTCCCGGCGCGGCGTGGGGCCTTCCAGCGCCACGTAGGCCAGCATGAGCAGGCTCTTCACCTTACGGAATGCGCCCAGGTGCAGGTCGCCCAGGGTCCGCAACTCTGTGGGAGGAGTGCTGGCGGTCATTGGATGGCCCGAGTGTAGCGCTGCGGCCCCGGACGAAACCGGTCGGTGGGGGTGACCGGCAGGTCATGACGGTTGTATGAAGATCTGGTGCAGACCACCGTGCGGGGCAGGCCCCAGCTGTTCAGGACAGCGAGGTCACGGCCGCGCCGCGTGTGGCGTCCCGCAGGGTGGCCGTGAAGGTGTCCACATCGTCCGGGTACAGCTGCACGGTCATGCTCAGGCCGTCTGCGCCGTAGTCCTCTGCGCCGCGCACCGTGTCGAAGGTGTCGAGTGCGTGGTACACGGCTCCCACGTGCTCGAAGGGCACGTGAACCGTCACGGCCTGCCGGGGGCGGATCTCCAGTCTCGGGGCCGTCCGCAGGCATTCGGCCGCCGTCCCGCCGTAGGCCCGCACCAGGCCGCCGGTGCCCAGGTTCACGCCGCCGTAGTACCGCACGACCACGACCATCACGTGATCCACGCCCTGCCCCTGGATGGCCCGCAGGATCGGGGTGCCCGCCGTGCCGCCCGGTTCGCCGTCGTCGTGGAAGCGGTACGCGGGGCCGATCACGTAGGCCCAGCAGTGGTGCGTGGCGTCCGGGTAGCGCTCTCGCAGGGCCGAGAGCTGCGCCAGCGCGTCGTCCGGCGTGTCGGCCCGCGCCGCGAAGGCCAGGAACTCGGAGTTGCTGACCACGGCGTCGTGCCGGTGCGGGGCCGCCAGCGTGGTGAAGGGGGCAGGCAGCGGGGCCGGGGCGTCTGCGCTCAGAGCAGGCCCCGGTCTTCCAGCACGCGCCGGGCGTGGAACAGCGTCAGGCTGCTCGGGCCGTCGTGGATCTCGCCGGCCTCCAGGCGGCGGTACGCCTCGGGCAGCGGCACGACCACACGCTCGATGGTCTCGGTGTCCTCGTGGGTCATGTCGCCCAGGGTCACACCCAGCGCCAGGAACGGATAGAACACCACGCCGCTGATACTCGGCTGCGGGTAGAAGCCCGGCAGCGCGATCCACTCGCCGCCCTGGCCGCCGACCTCCTCGGCGACCTCGCGCTGCGCGGCGGCCAGAATGGACTCGCCGGCCTCGATCCCGCCCGCCACGACCTCGGTGACGGTGGCCCGCAGCGGGTAGCGGTACTGGCGGATCAGCACGGCCTGCCCGTCGGCGGTCACCGGCAGGGCAAAGACGGCGCGTGGCCCGCGCTGCCGGTACTGGTACGTGGTCTCGACCCCGCCCGGCAGCCGCACAAGATCCTCGTGGACGGAGCGCATCCCCGACACCAGCGCCCGGCTGGAAAGCGTTTCCCACGGCTGCGCGGTGTCCTCGACCAGGGCGGGCCAGTTCGGGTGCTCGGCTGGCGGCGTGGACTCGGGTCGGTCGCTCATGGGTACAGGCTAGAGCATGGGCCGTGGGGGCTGCGGAATAACCCTTCAGTCCGCTACGCAGCCAGCTCCCCTCCCTGCGGGCTCTACGAGTCAAGGGGAGCCAACGAGCACATCATTGCCTCCCCCCCAGGGGAGGTGCACCGGAGGGGCGGACTCGCAGAGCTGCGCAGCAGAGGGGTTCGCCCGCGACGTTACCGCCCTCCCGCCCCCGACGCGGGTAGCGCCGCCACATCCACCCGCGCTGCCAGCGTCCCGGCGGCGTCGGCGGTCACGACCAGGGCAGCGGGCGTGACGGTAAAGGCGCTCAGGCGCAGCTCCCCCACGGTGCCGGACAGCGAGACGCCGGGGACGGGGGTGAAGGGCAGGCGGGTCTGCACCTGGGCACGGGCGCGGCCCAGCAGCGGGGCCAGTTCCACGCGGGCGGCCTGCCGCAGATAGGCCTGGGCGCGGGCATCGGCCAGCCAGCCGACCACGCGCCCGGTCAGGCCCTCGCGGCGCGTGACGACGGTGGCGTCTTGCAGGGTCAGGACGTGCCCGGCGTCGTCGAGCACGGGCGTGCCGCTCACGTCGGCGGTGGCCCGGACGGTCAGGCCCAGCGGGCCGCGTACCTGCACCCGCACGGCGGCCGAGATGCGCGGCCCGGAGGGGGTCAGGGTCACGTCCAGCACGCGCACGGTGGGGCTGGTGGGCACCGGCAGCGTGACCGTGCGGGCCGAGGCATACGCCGTCGCCAGCCGCGACAGGTCGGGCCACGGCAGGCGGGCAGGCACGCTCAGGCGCACGCCGGACGCGGGCACCGGCCCCACGGTGAGCGGGGGCAGGGCGGCCGGGGCGGTCAGCGGGGCGGCGCGGCCCAGGTTCACCGCCAGATCGAAGGTGGCCCCCAGCGTGAGCTTCAGGGCATCGGGCGTGACCCGCAGGGGCGTGACCGCCAGCGTGCGGCCGGTGACCAGGGCGGTCGCGGGTTCCGGGGTGGGCAGTGTCCACGGCTGCTGGCCGCGGGCCCACAGCGCCTGCGCCCGCCCGCGCAGATTCGCGCCCTCGCGCACGGCCCGCTCGACCTCGGCCGCGACCGTGTCCAGCTGCGCCTGCACCTGCGACTCCACCAGGGACTGCACGCTGATCCGCACGCCGGGGGCCAGCTCCACCGCCAGCGGATCTGTCCAACGGGCCGTGCCCTCTACGCGCACGCCCGCCTCCCACGCCGGGGTCACGGTGGGCGTGACGGTCAGGCGCACCGTCGCCTCGCCGCCGAAGTCGCGGGCCAGCACGGCCCCCGATCCACCCGGCCCAGCGCGGAAGGCCGCACGGATCGGTACGCTGACCACCAGCCCCGCACCGTCTTCCGACGGCTGCACGCTCACGTGCCCCGCCCGCGTGACCGTGCCCGACAGCTTCACGCTGAGCAGGCCGCCCAGGTAGCTGCGCGTCTCCTCCAGCCGGGCGAACTCGGCGGGCACGCGGGCGTTCGCGGCCACCTGCACGCCCGCCAGGGGCACCGTGACCGGCACGGCCAGCGTCGAGGGGGCCGCCAGGGCAGGGGCAGACATGACCGCAGTCAACACGACCGGCATGAGAGGGCGCAGGGACACAGGCACGTCCCGCAGCGTAGAGCAGGCACCAGACGCCCGGCGTCAGACGAAAGGCGGCGGGTGTGGCCATGAGGCCTACGGTGATCCTGCACACCATCTGCATGGAACATCCATTCCGCGCCGGTACACCTGTTCCAGCGCCAGGAGTGGCCGGCGCGTCCACCCCACCCGGAGGTTTCCACATGACACAGCTCATCACGCCCTACCCCGCCGACGACCACGACCACCACGACGACCTGAACAACCTGGGCCTGCAGGCCGACCAGACCATGCTGGGCAAGTCTGTGCTGGATCGTCGCCGGGTGCTGGGCCTGGGCCTGCTCGGGATCGGACTGCTGGTCGGCTGCGGCAGCGCGGCCCTGACCACTCCGGCCATCGGCGGCACCACGGGCACCGCCGAGTGCCCCGCTGCGATCCCCAGCGAGACCGCCGGGCCGTATCCGGCCGACGGCAGCGCGGCGTCGGGACAGTCGCTGAACGTGCTGACGCGCAGCGGGATCGTGCGCCAGGATCTGCGCACCAGCCTGAGCACCGGGAACACCGCTGCGGGCGTGCCGCTGACCGTGGTGCTGAGGCTGGTGAACACGAATGCCAGCTGCGCGGCCCTGAGCGGTTACGCGGTCTATCTGTGGCACTGCACCGCCGACGGCAACTACTCGATGTACTCGTCGGCCATCGTCGGGGAGGACTACCTGCGTGGCGTGCAGGAGAGCGGCAGCGACGGTACCGTGACCTTCCAGACCGTGGTGCCCGGCTGTTACGCGGGCCGCTGGCCGCACATCCATTTCGAGGTGTATCCCACGCTTGCCAGCGCCACGAATGCGTCGAACAAGATCCAGACCTCGCAGCTCGCGCTGCCGCAGGCCACCTGCGAGGCGGTGTACGCCACCAGCGGCTATTCGGCCAGCACGTCGAACCTGTCGCGGATCTCGCTCGCCAGCGACAACATCTTCAGCGACGGCTCCAGTACCCAGATGCCCACCATGACCGGCAGCACCAGCGCCGGGTATACGGCGACCCTGACGGTCGGTCTGGCCCGCTGAGCGCAGCCGCGTGGGGGCACGCTACCCTGCCCCCATGTGGACACAGCGCGACCTGAACCTGAAGCCCGTGCGGCGCGGCTTCCACCTGATCACGCGCGAGGTCGTCTCGGCCCTGCCGGAACTGGCGGGCGTGCGCGTGGGCGTGCTGCATGTGTTCATCCAGCACACGTCGGCCAGCCTGACCATCAGCGAGAACGCTTCTCCCGACGTGCGGCGTGACTTCGAGACCTACTTCAACCACGCCGTGCCCGACGGCTGGGCGGACTTCGAGCACACCCTGGAGGGGCCGGACGATATGGCCGCGCACATCAAGGCCAGCGTGCTCGGGTCCAGCGTGAGCGTGCCCGTGCGGGACGGTCGCCTCGCGATGGGCACATGGCAGGGCGTGTACGTGTGTGAGCACCGCGACCACGGCGGCCCGAGACGGCTGGTGCTGACGCTGATGGGCGAATAGGTCACAGTGACTGGAATGACCTACAGAGTGGCGCCGCATTGACGTACCGGGGATGACATTGTGCTGCGCCAACAGTTTCGAAATCAGTTCGGTTCAGGTCACGGTCGTTGTCGTGCACATCGGCGTCTCAGTCGCCCCACCCCTTCAGGGGTGCAGATACGAGCCCAACACGGGCTGGACATTCGTTAACTTTTGAGGATAGTGACCACTGCCACGACCGCCCAGACACCTGATGCCCGGCTCTCTCTGCACTTGCTGAAAGCCAGACAGTACGGTCTCCTCGACGCCGCACTGAATGGCCTTCAGCAGCAGTACGAGGCTCGCGAGAAAGACGAGGAGGTTCTGGCGAAGGCCATCGCTCCCTTCGGGAATTACCAACCAGCGCTGCGTTCGCGGTTAGAGGCGTGGGTGGAGAGCTATCCACAGTCCTACGCCGCTCACCTGGCCATGGGGATGCACCTGGCCGGTAAGGCATGGTGGTTCCGGACGTACAGGCTCGCGAAGGATGTTCCGCAGAAGAATTGGCCGCTGGTAGCCCAGGCCTGTGAGGCCGCGAGTGCTCATCTGCACGATGCGATGCGGTGTGCCAGGGAACCCTCTCTTGCAGCGGCGCTGCGGCTGAACCTCAACACGATCTTTTCTGGAGATACCTGGGACGGCTACCTGGAGTCCGTCGAACGCTGTCCGACCAGCCTCCGCCTTCGGCAGGCACAGATTGACGCGCTCAGACCGGAGTGGGGCGGAAGTCTTGAGGCGCTACATGCTTTTCTGAAACGTCCCGAACACGAACAGCTCAGCGTGACCCAGCGTGAGCGTCTGCTGGCGACCGTGCTGACGTGTGAGGCCCACTATCTCGAACATTTCGAACACGCCGCCGCCGGCGCGCGGCAAAAATACGAGGAATCGCTGGCGGTGCAGGAAACGGTTCGTGGACTCACCGGACTGGCCTCCACCCTCGGTGATGGGAAGACGGCCGAAGCGGAGCAGGCGCTGCTGCGCGCCCAGGTACTTGCCCCCTACGACCAAGATATTCGTGCACGGCTGGCCCTGTCTGCCCTGTCGTCGCTGCGCTTCCGGCGTGCCCTCCGTCTGCTTCACCAGGGGAGAGCGGCGGGAAGTCCTCTGGCCAACGACGCCTTGAACTCCATGCCGGTCTGGCTGAAGGCCCTTCTATATTTCCTGGCGATCTTCCGCTGATTGTGGTGGCACCCGTTATGCACAACCCTCACCCGCGCCCGCCCACTTCGGTTAAGCTGAGGCACGGTGCTGTGCGCCGTGTTTTTTTTTGCCCTGTGGCGAGGAAGAGCAAGTCTGCGCGCGCGGCCGGAGGGCTGAAATGCCTGGAATTGCAATTGTTGGTGCTCAGTGGGGCGACGAGGGCAAGGGAAAGATCACGGATTTCCTTGCGCCGGAAGCAGAGTTCATCGTGCGTTACCAGGGCGGCGCGAACGCCGGGCACACGGTGACCGCCCGGGGGCAGACCTTCAAGCTGAACCTGCTGCCCAGCGGCGTGCTGCACGAGGGCACCGTGTCGATCCTGGGGGACGGCATGGTGATCGACGCGGACAAGTTCCTGGAGGAACGCCGCAACCTGATGGCGGCGGGCCTGAACCCGGAACTGCGGATCAGCGACCGGGCACATCTGGTGCTGCCGCACCACAAGTACGTCGATGGCCGCAAGGACTTCGTGGGCACCACCGGGCGCGGCATCGGCCCGGCCTACGCCGACCGGGCGCGGCGCGTGGGCATCCGCTTCGGGGATCTCGCGGACGACGCGGTGCTGTCCGAACGCCTGGAACGTCTGCTGGAGGCCAAGCCCAACAGCACCCGCGAGGCCGGCTGGGCGAGCGTGCAGGACGGACTGGACGGGCTGGCCCCGGTGCGTGAGCAGCTGCTGCCCTTCGTGCAGGACACCGGCTCACAGCTGCGCGAGGCGATCAAGGGCGGCCGCAACGTGCTGTTCGAGGGAGCCCAGGCCACCCTGCTCGACCTGAACTACGGTACCTACCCCTTCGTGACCAGCTCGCACCCCACAGTGGGCGGCATCCTGGTCGGTGCGGGCGTGAACCACAAGGCGATCCACAAGGTCTATGGGGTCGCCAAGGCCTTCAACACCCGTGTGGGTCATGGCCCCTTCGTGACCGAGGTGCTGGACGACGCGGGCATCCTGCGCCTGCGCGGCGACGGTTCGCAGCCCTGGGACGAGTACGGCACGACGACCGGCCGCCCGCGCCGGGTGGGCTGGCTCGACCTGCACCTGCTGAAGTACGCCGTGGACGTGAACGGCCTCGACGGTCTGGTGATCAACAAGATGGACGTCCTGGCGGGCCTGGACACCGTGCCCGTCTGCACCGGCTACGACGCGGACGGGCAGCCCGTGATGCGGCACATGAAGGGCTGGGCCACCACCGACGGAGCAACCAGCCGCGCCACGCTGGCTCCCGAGGCACAGGCGTATCTCGACCTCATCGAGGAGACGGTGAACTGCCCCGTGGTGATCTTCTCTGCCGGGCCCGCCCGCGAGCAGACCTACGGCGAGGTCAGCTGGCGCTGAACCCGATCGGCCGGGCTTCATGAAAGCGATTTGACAATTGCCGCGGGTGGGGGTGACCTACACTCGCGGCATTCATATTCATCCCGGCTTCATGTGACACCGGGGTGACAGGGAGGAACATCGTGACGACCGAACCCATGATCAGCGCGGCCGACGAGAAGCAGGAGGTGCCGGGCCTGCGCGACCTGACGGAGTCGTGGCTGTCGGCCATCGGCGAGGATCCCTCGCGCGAGGGTCTGCTGAAAACTCCGCACCGCGTGGCGAAGGCCTGGGGATTCCTGACCGCCGGATACACCAAGTCCCTGCAGGAGGCCGTCGGGGACGCCGTGTTCGCCGCCGACGGCAGCGAGATGGTGATCGTCAAGGACATCGAGTTCTATTCCATGTGCGAGCACCACATGCTGCCGTTCTACGGCCGGGCGCATATCGCCTACATCCCGGACGGGAAGATCCTGGGGCTGAGCAAGTTTGCCCGCATCGTCGATCTGTACTCGCGCCGCCTGCAGGTGCAGGAGCGCATCACCACGCAGATCGCGGACGCCGTGCAGGAACTGCTGTCCCCCCAGGGCGTGGCCGTACAGATGGAGGGGGTGCACCTGTGCATGGCCATGCGCGGCGTACAGAAGCAGAACTCCAGCACGACGACCTCGGCCATGCGCGGCGCCTTCAAGGACGACCCCCGCACCCGCGCCGAGTTCATGAGCGCCATCCAGGTGACCCTGCGCAGCCGCTGACCGTTCCGGCCGGGCGGTGTGGTTAATACGTCTTTTGACCTCCAGGATGTGAGACGAATGTCAGGGCCTCGTGGCCATCATGTAATCGTTCTCATGTTACTGAACCTCTGCCTCCTGATCACCTGCACCTTCCTGGCCAGCCTCACCTACCGTGAGCTGCCGGTGGCGCAGCGTCGGGCGGCGTCGTATGTGCGGCTGGGCCTGGCCGCCATCACGGCCGTGACGCTGGTGATCTACGGCATTCCCGTGGATGGACGCACGTTCCACCTGGGGTTCGTGCCCATCGTCCTGATCGTCCTGCGCTACGGCCCATGGAAGGGCAGTCTGGTCGGTCTGCCGGCGGCGGCCGTCCTGGTGATGGCTGGGGACAAGACCCTCCCGATCGCGTTGCTGGATCTGGGGAGCGTGGTCGTGCTGTCGACCATGATGCAGCCCCACCTGAATCCTGCGGCCATCCGTCCCCGCACCCTGTGGCTGACACCGGTGCCGTTCCTCGGCCTCGTCGTCGGCATCGTCCTGACGCCCGAGGGCCGCAGCTTCGGACAGGGCGTGTATGTGGGCATGCTCGCCATGCACGTGCTGGCCCTCCTGATGTGCATGGGCGTGATCCATGCCCGGCTGGCCCTGCTGTACATGCAGCACGAACTGCGGCAGCAGATCATGCAGGACGACCTCACCGGTCTGGGCAACCGTCGGCGCTTCGATCATGAACTGGCGCAGCTCGATGTCGGGGGCCATCTGGTGCTGCTCGATGTCGACCACTTCCGCAGCATGAACGAGACCTATGGCACCGCGGCCGGTGACCGCGCCCTGCGCTACGTCGCCCAGGTGCTCCGGGACACCTATCCAGGCTGCGGCTTCCGCCTGAACGGCGATTCCTTTGCGCTGCTGCTCGACCTCCCCGATGCCCCGGCGCGGATCGAGACGCTGCTGGGCACCTTCGCCACGGCCGGCGACGCGCCGTGGGGTCACCTCAGTCTGTCGGCGGGGATGGCGACCCGCCAGGCGGGCCACCAGCCCGGCGACCTGCTGCACACCGCCGACGAGGCGCTGTTCCTCGCCAAGACCAATGGCCGCAACCGCGTGGTCGTCGGACGGCCCTCCGTCCGGCGGTCCCCGACCCCGACCGAGAGCCGCCCGGTCGTGCGGCCCCGCTACGCCCTGTGGCAGGCGCAGCGCACGACCGTGGGCCTGCTCGCCCAGCGGCGCGCCCTGACCGACCTCGACTGGCACGACCTGCTGCGGCTGGCGGTGTCGACCGTCGAGGGCGTGGAGGCCGGCAGCCTGAACATCCGCGACGGCACCACGTTCCGGCTGGTCGCCACCCAGGGCCATCCGCCGGGACTGGTCGGTACGCGCTTTACCGACCATGCCCAGCTGGAGTGGTACCGGGGCAGCGTACAGGACTGGCGTCGCGGCGTGCCGCGTGTCCTGCGGGGCAGCGAGGTGCAGGGGGCCGGCCAGCATGTCATCTCCTCCACACTGCCGGACGGCTCGCAGCGGCTCATGCTGCTCGAGTCGCGTGCCCCCGTGCGCAGCACCCTGTGCGTGCCGGTGCAACTGGCCGGCGAGGTGGTCGCACACCTGAATCTGGACTCGCTGAGCAGCGCCGACACCTTCACCCCCCAGGTGATCAGCGAGACCGAGTCCTTCGCGCAGCAGATCGCGGCGCTGCTGCAGCTCCAGCAGCGCTGGCGCGAGTTCGACCTGCTGGCCCAGCTGCACGCGAAGGTCGGCACCGACGATGGCCTGGCTCAGCAGCACCTCGTCGAGGTGGCGGTCGAGCTGATGTATGCGTCGCACGGCGCGATGCTGCGCTATGACCCTGCGCTGGACACCCTGGTGCACTGTATGTCGCGGGGCGTCTCGACCACCCCCCGTGTGCATGTCGTCCCGCGCGACGACGAGCCGGTCTGGGACGCGCTGGCCAGTGGCCGGATCCTGCGCATCGATTCCATCCGCAGCAGCGTGACCGTGGATGTGCGGGCGATCAGCGAGGATCACCGGGCGGCCCAGCTGATCGTGCCGCTGATCTCGCCCGAGCGCGGACCGCTGGGGGTGCTCACGCTGCTGCGCAGTCACCACCACGCCTTCCAGCCCGCCGAGGAGGCGCTGGCCGGCATGCTCGCCAGCATCGGCGTGAGCATTCTGGAGCGCGGGGTTCACGTCGCGGATCTGCGGGCCACGCTGGACGCCTCATTGAACACGCTGGGGGTCGCCCTGGAAGCCCGCGACTTCGAGACCCAGGGTCACACCGAGCGCGTCCGGGCTCTCGCCGCCCGCATGGGGCAGGCGCTGGGCCTGTCGCCCGAGCGCCTGACCGCCCTGGCACACGGCGCGACCCTGCACGACATCGGCAAGCTGTGCATTCCCGACAGTGTGCTGCTCAAGCCCGGCCGCCTGAGCCCCGAAGAATTCCAGGTCATGCAGCAGCACGCCCCACTGGGTGCGGAACTGGTGGCCCGCATTCCGTACCTGCACCCCGAGGCCCACGCCGTGGTGCGCCACCACCACGAACGCTGGGACGGCGCCGGCTATCCCGACCGCCGGGCCGGCGAGGACATCCCGCTGCTGGCCCGCATCTTTGCCCTGTGCGACGTCTACGATGCCCTGACCAGCGAACGCCCCTACAAGAAGGCCATGGGCCACGCCCAGGCCATGGCGATCCTGATCGAGGGCCGGGGCACCCAGTTCGATCCGCAGCTCACGGATCTGTTCGTGCAGGTGGTGGGCGACGGCGTGGGGCCGGAGGCGGCCCCGCCGCTGCCCACCGGCACCGCCCACTTTCACCGGGTGGGCTGAGCGGCACCGGTCGGCGTGGGGGCGCTCAGCCTCCCTGGCGGCCCAGCCACCCGGCCAGCCACGGCAGCTTGAGCTGAACCTGCTCGCGCAGGCCACCCCAGTAGCGGCGCGACCAGCCCTCGATGGTGCGCTGCTTGCCGCGGGCCACGGCCATGGCGCCCTCGGGCACGTCGTCGTGGACGGCGCTGCCGGCGGCGATGAAAGCCGCATCCCCGACCGTGCGCGGCGCGATCAGTGTGGAATTGCTGCCGATGAACACGCCGGCCCCCACGGTGGTGCGGTGCTTGTTCACGCCGTCGTAGTTGGCGACGATCGTGCCCGCTCCGACGTTCGTCTCCTCGCCCACGGTCACGTCGCCCAGGTACGCGAGGTGCCCGGCCTTGACCCCCGGCGCGAGCTGCGCGTTCTTGGTCTCCACGAAGTTCCCGATGTGGACGCCAGTGCCCAGCACCGTGCCGGGCCGCAGGCGGGCGAACGGCCCGACATCGCTGCCCGCACCCACATGGGCGCCGTCCAGCACGCTGTGCGCCTTCACGACCGCGCCGGCGTCCAGCACGCTGTCGGTGATGACCGAGTACGCGCCCACCACCACGTCGTCGGCCAGGGTGGTCTGCCCGCGCAGGATCACGCCGGGTTCCAGGGTCACGTCGCGGCCCAGGATCACGGTGTCCTCGATGTACACCGTCTCGGGCATGTGGATGGTCACGCCCGAGCGCATGTGCATCCCCGTGATGCGCTGCCGGATGATGCCCTCGGCCTCGGCCAGCCCGCTGCGGTCGTTGGCCCCCATGACCTCGGCCGGGTCGGCCAGCCGGAAGGCGTGCACCTCGTCGCCCTCGGCGCGGTACAGGGCCAGCAGGTCCGTCAGGTAGTACTCACCACTGGCGTTGTGGTTCGTGATGCGGTGGGCCAGTTCCGAGGCGCGCGCGTCCATCAGGTACACGCCGCTGTTGAACTCGCGCACGGTGCGCTCCAGCGGCGAGGCGTCCTTCTGCTCCACGATGCGCTCGACGTTGCCGGCGGCGTCGCGGATGATCCGGCCATAGCCGGTGGCATCCGGCAGTTCGCCGGTCAGGACGGTAAAGGCGCTGCCCCGGCGGCGGTGGTCGGCCAGCAGGTCGCGCAGGGTCTCCACGCGCAGCAGCGGCGTGTCGCCGTACAGCACCAGCACGTCGGCGCTGGTGTGGTCGGGCACGGCGTCCAGACCGCACAGGAAGGCGTGCCCGGTGCCCAGCTGCTGCTCCTGGCGAGCGAACACCACGCCGCTGCCCGCCAGGGCCGCCTCGACCTGGGCCGCTCCGTGCCCGGTCACCACGACCACCTGTCTGGCCCCCAGCTCCTGCGCGGTCTTCACGGCCCACGCCACCATGGGGCGGCCCGCCACCGGATGCAGCACCTTGGGCAGCGAGGATTTCATGCGGGTGCCCTGCCCGGCGGCCAGGATCACCACGTCCAGCGGACGGTCAGTTGCAGTCATTGTGTGTCTCCAGAGAAAGTGTATATCCAGACAGCGTGTGATCCGGACAGAGCGTAATCCGGACAAAGTGTACCCGCCGCACCTTTCATGGGCGGCGGGCTGGGGCAGAACCTAGGCGCTGGCGGGGACTCTGGCGCTGGCTCCGTCCGGGGTCACGAACTGCCCGGTGTCGGCGGCGCGGTCGTCCGGGCGGTGGCGCAGGCGCACGAGCATGTACACGCTCACGATGATCAGCGGAATCGAGATCAGGTGCGTCTCGGTAAACAGGCCGATACCGGAGGCGTTCAGGCCCTGATCGAGGTACGCCTTGGGCAGCAGCGGATTGAGGCGGAAGGTCTCCTCCCAGCCGGCCCGGAGGATCGAGTACCACAGCCAGAACTGCCAGAACGCCCACCCGGACTTGCGTGACCGCAGCCAGAAGTACGCCGCCACCGACAGGATGATCCCGATGATCACGCCGTACATCTGCGTGAAATGCACCGGCGCGGTCATGACGACCTGCCCGCCGATGGTCTGGCAGTACTGCGCGAGGTTCAGATCCGGGTTCGGGTTGGGGACGCACATGCCCTCATGGAACGCGCGGGCCGAATCGGGCCAGCGGAAGCCGATGGGCCAGCCGGTCACGCGGCCCACGGTATCGGTGCCGTTCATGATGTTGCCGATGCGCCCGCCGATCACGCCGAAGGCCACGCCGGGTACGGCGAGGTCGGCGTAGCGGTAGAAGTCGAAACGGTACTTGCGGGCGAAGTAGATGATGGTCAGGATGCCGCCGATCAGGCCGCCGTGGATGCTGATCCCGCCCGAGCGCAGGTTCACGATGTCCAGCAGGATGCGCGGGAAGGGGATGTTCTCGAACTGGTGCCACGACGTCGCCACGAACACCAGCCGCGCCCCCACCAGCCCCCACACGATCATCCACAGGATCATGTCGTTGAAGAGGTCGACGTTCAGGCCACGCTGCCGGGCCAGCCGGGTGCCGACCCACACGCCGGCCACGATGCCCAGCGTGATCAGCACCCCGTACCAGGCGATGGTGAAGCCACCGATGTTCAGAAAGACAGGATTCATAAGTCGCCGCCCAGTGTACGGCCTGATCCTGTGGGTTCACACGGACAGCCCCCGGCCCGGCGCCGGGCCGGGTGAGCGGCCCGCTGTCCGGCGCTCAGCGGTCGCTGCTGTCGCGCTGCGCGACCGCGAGGCCAAGGGCGCGGGTCAGGTCAGCCAGGGTGGTCACGTCATCCGGCGGCAGCAGCGCGAAGATCTCGCGGATGCCGGCCACATGCTCCGGCAGCACCCGGCCGATCAGCTCCTGTCCGGTCGGCGTCAGGGTCACGCGCATGACGCGCCGATCCGTGGGCACCCGCTCCCGGCTGACCAGGACGTCGCGCTCCAGGTTGTCGATCACCATGGTCAGGTTTCCGCTGGAGCGCAGGATCTTGTCGGACAGCTGGCGCTGACTCAGCGGCCCCAGGTGGTACAGCGCCTCCAGGACGGCGAACTGGCTGACGGTCAGGCCGTAGGTGGCAAGATGCCGGTTGGCGGCCACCTCGACCGCGTGCGCGGCACGCCAGAGTTTCACGTAGGCGTCGAGAGCCGCGCGATCCTCTTCCGTACCGGCGTATCGGTTGGGCATCCCTGCCATGGTGCGTTTCGGGGGCGGCCCGGTCAAGTCCGACCGGTCAGTCAGGCGGCACGTGAATGAAGATCTGCTGTGCTGGACGTGTGGACGCTGTATACACCGTTCACAACACGCCACACGTCCCCCGGGTCGGCGGGCGTCCGGCGCCGGCCGGGGATCACGCGGACGGTGCCGCGTTCCGCGCGGTCAGGTACTCCTCGGTCGCCAGGCGGATGCACGCCGCGACCGCCTGCATGGCCGTGTGCACCTCGCTCAGCGGAGGACGGGTGGGGGCCAGGCGGATGTTGCGGTTGTGCGGGTCGTTTCCGCCGGGGTAGGTGGCGCCCGCCGGGGTCAGGCTCACGCCGGCCTGTTCGGCGAGCTGCACCACGCGCGACGCGACCGGGTGGGCGGTGTCCAGCGAGCTGAAGTAGCCGCCCCGGGGGGTCGTCCAGGTGGCGTAGGTGCCGTCCTCGCCCAGTTCGGCCCGCAGCACCTCGTCCACCGCGCTGAACTTGGGGGCGATCAGGGCGGCGTGGTCGCGCATCAGGCCCTCGATGCCGCCGGGATAGGCCTCCAGGAACTTCACGTGCCGGGCCTGCTCGACCTTGTTCGGCCCGATGCTCTGGGCGTTCAGGTACGTCGAGACCCACTTCACGTTGTCCTCGCTGGTCGCCAGGAAGCCCAGTCCCGCGCCGGCGAAGGTGATCTTGCTGGTGCTGGCGAACACGAAGGCCCGGTCCGGGTGACCTGCGTCGCGGCTCAGGGCCACGAAGTTCACGGTGTCGTCGGCGGTGCCCAGGTGGTGGGCGCGGTAGGCGTCGTCGGCCATGATCGTGAAGTCGGGGGCAGCGGCCTTCACGCCCGCCAGCCGCGCGGCCTTCGCGGCACTGATCGTCTCGCCGCCCGGATTCGAGTACGTGGGCACGAACAGGATGCCCTTGACCGACGGATCACTGGCCGCAAGCCGTTCCACGGCGTCCACATCCGGGCCGTCTGCCTGCATGTCCACGGTCAGCAGTTCGAAGCCCACGGTCTGGAGCAGCAGGAAGTGCCGGTCGTAGCCGGGCGTGGTCACGATCATCTTCGGGCGCTGGTGCACCCACGGGCCGGTGCTGTGGCGCGTGCCGTGCAGCAGCGCGAAGGTCAGCACGAAGGCCTGGAGTTCCAGCGACGCGTTGTTCCACACGATCACGTTCTCGGACTTCACGTCCAGGTACGACGCGAACAGCCGCCGGGCACTCGGCAGGCCCGCCACGCCGCCCGGGTAGTTGCGCAGGTCGATGCCGTCCATGGACACGTCGGTGTCGCCCAGGGCGCCCAGCAGGGCATTGCTCAGGTCGAAATCCGCGTCGGAGGGCTGTCCGCGCTGCATGTTCAGTTTCAGGCCCCGGGCCCGCACCTCGTCGTATGCCGCCTGCGCCCTTGCCAGCGCTGCCTGCCGGTCACTCGTCATACCGCTAGGGTAGCGTCCGGCCGTCCACGGGGCCGGGCGCTTGTTTGACGTTCCCGGAGTCGCGGGGCGGCGGTGCTACACTCGCCTGCGCTGGCCCGCCACGTGCGTGCCCGGCGCCTTTCGTCCAGCTCCCCATTTTGCCCCCGATTTGTCGTGCCCACCCAACAGGAGATCCCCAATGCAGTACGTCGTGTCCCGGCCCCGTGTCGGCGTGTTCATCGATACCCAGAACCTCTACCACTCCGCCCGCGACCTGCTCGAACGCACCGTGAACTTCGAGACGATCCTGAAGGCCGCCACCCGTGACCGCGAACTCGTCCACGCCATCTCGTACACCGTCGAGCGCGAGGGCGAGGCGACGGCGCGGCCCTTTATCTACAAGCTCTCCACCCTGGGCTTCAAGGTGCGCCGCATGAACCTCACGCTGCACCACGTCACCGACGGCGGCAAGCCCATCTACGAGGGCAACTGGGACATGGGCATCGTGGCCGACATGATCCGCATGATGGACTCGATGGACATCATCGTGCTGGGCAGCGGCGACGGCGATTTCACCGACATCGTCGAGGTGTTGCAGGAACGCGGCAAGCGCGTCGAGGTGATCTCGTTCCGCGAGCACACCGCCCAGAAGCTGATTGACGCTGCCGACCGGTTCACGCACCTGCCGGATCTGGAGGGGGCCCTGATGCCCGCCCGCGTGAAGAACGGCGGCGCGAAGGGCAGCACCGATGAGCTCCAGCCCTGAGCCGTCCAGGGACAGTCCAGACGCCGTCCTGGCCCGCCTGAAGTTTGACCTGCCCGCCGGGCGCATCGCCCAGACGGGAGCCGAACCCCGCGACTCCTCGCGCCTGATGGTGGTGGGGGAGACGGTCACGGATCACGTGTTCCGCGACCTGCCCACGCTGCTGCGGCCCGGCGACCTGCTGGTGTGGAACGAGAGCCGCGTGATTCCGGCCCGGGTCATGGCCCGCAAGCCCGTGGATGACCTCGGGCACGGCGGCGGCAGTGTCGAGGTCATGCTGCTCCGTGAGGAAGCCGTGCCGGAACTCGGGCCGAACGTCTGGAGCGCGTACCTGAAACCCGCCCGCCGCGCCGGGAACGTGCTGTACCTCGGGCCACACCGCGCCGAGGTCGTGGGGCAGCTCGACGACGGTGCCCGCCTGCTGCGCTTCGAATACGACATCACCCCGCATCTGGACGACATCGGCCGCCTGCCGCTGCCGCCGTACATCGACGCGGGCGACAGCGACGACGTGTGGCGCGAGCGCTATCAGACGGTGTACGCCGGCACGCCCGGCAGTGTGGCTGCCCCCACTGCCGGGCTGCACTTCACGCCAGAGCTCCTGGCACGGCTGGACGACATGGGCATCGAACGCACCCACGTCACCCTGCACGTCGGAGCCGGCACCTTCCGGCCCATCACGGGCGCGGTCAGCGAGCACGTCATGCACGCCGAGCGGTATGCGGTCAGTGCCGGGACGGCCGACGCGATCAACCGCGCCAGAGCGCAGGGCCGGCGCGTCGTGGCGGTCGGTACCACCACGGTGCGCACGCTGGAGAGCGCGTGGGACGGCGAGCAGGTGCAGCCCGGCGAGGGCGACACGCGCATCTTCATCACGCCCGGCACGCCGGTGCACGTGCCCGATCTGCTGATCACGAACCTGCACCTGCCGGGCAGCACCCTGCTGCTGCTCGTGGCCGCCTTCGCGGGCGAGTCGCGGATCCGCGCCGCGTACGACCATGCGCTGGAGCATGGTTACCGCTTCTATTCCCTGGGCGACGCGATGTTGCTGGAGAACGCGCGGGGCTGAGGGATCAGCCGCCCACCCCTCTCGTCAGCGTCAGCCGCGCCGGCTCGCGCACGAAGCCCATCGCGTCGTTGATGGCGAGCATGGGGGCATTGCGGCTGTGGTTGCCGGTGAAGATGTGCGTGAAGCCGCGCTCCCGTCCAGACCGGGCGGCGGCGAGCTTCAGGGCGTAGGCGAGGCCGTGCCGCCGCCACGCGGTCTGCACGCCCGTCAGGCCGATCATGACTGTGCCGGGCCGCGCGGGCATGGCGTGGTGCAGTTCGCTGATGCCGACCCATTCGCCCTGCGGCGAGACCGCCAGGAACACACCTTCCGGGTGCTTCAGGTTGCCCAGAAAGCGGTGCTGCCAGACCTCGAAGGGCCACACGCTGACCGGTGTGGTGGTGGGGATGTCGCGCAGCAGATCGCCCATCAGGCCGTACAGGCGGCGCTGCATGGCCTCGTCCGTGAAGATGTCGCCCAGTGCCGGCAGGGGATGGATGGTCACGCCCGACGCGGCGGCCCGTTCCTCGAAGTGGCGGAAGCGCGCGACGTCCAGCGTGGTCAGGTCGAGCACGCTGGGCCACATGTGGTCATGGATGGCGTAGCCCCGCGCCTCCAGCAGCGGCACCTCCCACCAGCCCTCGCGGGCACCGGCGACCAGCGTATGACCCCCGGAGGCGATGGCCTGCGCCTCGGCGTGACCCAGCAGCGTGTCCAGCAGCGCGGCGTCCGGTGGGTGGGTGGTCACGCTGACCTGCCGCCAGCCGGGGTGCCCGTCCATGCGCGGAATGCCGGCCTCGGCCACGCCGACGATCACGCCGTCACGCTCGGCCAGCACGTGCCAGTGCGGCTCGCCGGGGACGCGGAAGGCCGCGTGACGTTCCAGATCAGCCACCGCCAGCGGGGAGTCCGGGTGCGCGGCGCTCAGGAAGGCGGCCAGCGCTGGACGGTCATCCGGGCCGACCGGACGTGTCTGGAGGCCCTCCGGGAGAGCGGGCGGTGCAGTCAGGACGGAGCTGGGATCGACCATAGGTGAGTGCAGCACATCCGGAGCGTGAAGGCATCCGTCGTCCGGCTTACGGCACCCGTCGCGGCCCCTGCCTATACTTTTCTGATGTCACCTGACGCCGTGCTCACCCAGAATCCCCTGCTGAACCTGGGGTTCAAGATTCCCTTCGACCGGATCCGTCCCGAGCACGCCGAGGGCGCGGTGGATACCCTGCTGGCCGCGACCCAGGAGAAGCTCGAACGCCTCGCGGCGGCCCCGGAGCGGGAGTTCGCGGGCTTCATGGACGACCTCGACACCCTGACCGATCAGCTGGACACGGTGAACACCATCGTGTCGCACCTGGACGGCGTGGTGACCAGCGACGGGTGGAAGGCCGCCCGCAAGGCGATCATCCCGAAGGTCAGCGAGTTCCGCACCATGCTGAGCCTCCACCCCGGCCTGTGGGCGGCGCTGAAGGCCTACGCGGCCACGCCGGGCGCGGCGGCCCTTGACCCGGTGCAGGCGCGGCACCTGAAACTGACCATCGACGACTTCCGCCGGGGCGGGGCGGATCTGCCCCAGGCGGGCCGTGACCGCCTGACCGCCCTGAACACCCGGCTGGCCGGGATCACCAACGACTTCGGCAAGAACGTGCTGGATTCCACGGCGGCCTATGCGCTGTACGTGCCGACCGAACGCCTGGCCGGGGTGCCGGCGCGGGTGCAGGACGCCACCCGCCGCGACGCCCAGGAGCACGGCCAGGAGGGGCACCGCCTGACCCTGCACGCGCCGGTGTATGGCCCGGTGCTCACGTATGCCGATGACCGCGACCTGCGCCGCGAACTGTGGGAGGCCCAGCAGCAGGTGGGTCGCCAGGAGGGCCGCGACAACCGGCCGCTGCTGCGCGAGATCCTGGCCCTGCGGCGCGAGAAGGCCCAGCTGCTGGGCTTCCGCGACTTCGCGGACTACGTGCTGGAAGACCGGATGGCGGGAGGTGGCGCGGCGGCCCTGAAATTCGAACGTGACCTCGAAGACCGCACCCGCGCGGCCTTCGAGCAGGAGAATGCGGAACTCGCCGCGTACCACCGCGCCCAGGCCGGCGCAGACGCCCCGGAACTCGCCGCGTGGGACGTGGCGTACTGGGCCGAGAAGCAGCGGCAGGCGAAGTACGACTTCGACGAGGAACAGCTGCGGCCATACTTCCCGATGGACGGCGTGCTGTCGGGCCTGTTCGAGATCACCCGGCGTGTGTTTGGCGTGTCCGTCACGGAGGCGCAGGCCCCCGGCTGGCACCCGGACGTCCGCTACTACGACATCCACGACGAGGCCGGCGTGCATATCGCGTCCTTCTACACCGACTGGTTCCCACGGGACACCAAGCGCGGCGGCGCGTGGATGAATGCGTTCTTCACCGGTGGCCCCCGCGAGAACGGCGTGGAACCACACCTGGGCCTGATGTGCGGCAACATGACCCCCCCCAGCGGCGACACGCCGGCCCTGCTGTCGATCAGCGAGGTCGAGACGGTCTTCCACGAATTCGGCCACCTGCTGCACCACGCGCTGTCCCGCGTGCCCGTGCGGTCGCTGGCCGGCACCAACGTTGCGTGGGACTTCGTGGAACTGCCCAGCCAGATCATGGAGAACTGGGTCATGGAACGCGGAGCGCTCGACCTGTTCGCCCGCCACCACCAGACCGGTGAGGCCCTGCCCGAGGAGCTGTATGCCCGTATGGTCGCGGCCCGCAACTACCGCTCCGCGAACGTCAGCATGCGCCAGTACGCCTTCGGCCTGACCGACCTGACCCTGCACGTGGAATACGATCCGGCCAGCGACGCCGATCCGGTCACCGTGGCCCGTGACGTGATGGCCCGCTTCTTCCCGTATGCGCTGCCCGACGACTACGCCATGATCGCCAGCTTCGGGCACCTGTTCAGCAGCCCGGTGGGCTATGGAGCCGGGTACTACTCGTACAAGTGGGCCGAGGTGCTCGACGCCGACGCCTTCACCCGGTTTGCCCGGGAGGGCATCTTCAACCGCGAGACCGGCCGCGCCTTCGTGGACGCGGTGCTGTCGCGCGGCAACAGTGAGGAACCCGCGACCCTGTACCGCGAGTTCATGGGCCGCGATCCCGATCCCGACGCCCTGCTGCGCCGCAGCGGCATCCTCGCCTCGGGCTGAGGTTTCACCCGGCCGGCCGCCGTGACCGTGTGTCCGGCGGCCGGCCGGGGTGTTCAGGTCGTCATCCTTAAGGCGGATGTCAGGGCACAGCGTTTATGATTCCCCCACGATGCGCTCAACTGTCCTGTCGGTGTTTGCGGCCCTCGCCACCCTGAGTCTGGGCAGCGCCCACGCGCAGACTGCGGCCGAGCGGCAGCTCCTTGACCGCCTGAACCAGGTGCGCGCCCAGGGCGTCACCTGCCCTGGCAGCGGTGTGCGCCCGGCGGCCGGGGCCCTGGCGTACAGTGCCCAGCACGCACAGGCGGCGCGGCTCCAGGCGGCGTACATGGGGCAGTCCGGACGGATCACCCATACCGGGCGCAGCGGCAGCACCCCGCGTGTCCGGGCGGCCAGTACGGGCGTGAACGCCGTGAGCGTGACCGAGATCATCTACATGAACGCCGGCGTGAATCCCGAGCAGGCCATGCGCTGGTGGCTCAACAGCCCCGTCCACTGCTACTGGATGACCGAGCGCCGCTACACCCGCGCCGGAGCCAGCGTCCTGCCCGGCCTGCGCGGCACGGCGTACGTGATCGTCCTGAGCAGCGAGCAGCGGTAGCAGAGGGCAGAGGGGGCTTGTGCTGTTTGGCTCTCGGCGGTCAGCCCTCTGCCCTCTGCGGCGTGCAGCGCCTACCGCGCCGTCCAGCCCAGATCGATGTCCAGCACCGCGCCGGTCATGCCCCACGCGGCGCGGCTGACGACATAGCTGGCGAGGGCCGCCACGTCCTCGGGGTTCAGGAGGGTCTTGATGGCGGCGCTCTCGAGCATGACGCGCTGCTCGACCTCGGCGGGGGAGATGCCGCGCGTGCGGGCCTGATCGGCGATCTGGTGTTCGACCAGCGGCGTCCTCACATACGCGGGGCAGATGGCATTCACGGTGAAGCCCTGCTCGCCGGCCTCCAGCGCCGCCGTGCGCGTCAGGCCGATCACGCCGTGCTTGGCGCTGATGTACGCCGCCTTGAAGGGACTGGCGACCTGTGCATGGATGCTGGCCACGTTCACGATCCGGCCGTGCCCGCTGCGCCGCAGGTGCGGCCACGCGTGCTTCGTCAGCAGGAAGGGCGCGGTGAGCATGACGTGCAGCATGGCGTCCCAGGTGTCCTCCGGGAACTCAGTGATGGGAGCGATGTGCTGGAAGCCGGCGTTGTTGATCAGGACGTCCAGCCCGCCCAGCGCGGTCACGGCCTGCGGCACGGCGTCCACGCAGTCGGCCCGGCGCGACAGGTCGGCGGCGATGAACGCGAACCCGTGATCCCCGGCCACCTGCCGCGCTCCAGGCCGGTCGAGGTCGAGCACGGCCACCTGCAGGCCGTCGGTGCGCAGCCGCTGCGCGATGGCGAGGCCGATGCCGCTGGTGCCGCCCGTGACCAGGGCGGTGCGGTCGTCTGGAGTCGTGCCTGTCATGCCGCCGAGTGTACGGGGAGGCCGTCACCCGGCCGTTACCCGCTGTCCGGTGCTGTGGTCATGCCGCCCAGGGCGCGGCTCAGGGCCACGGTCTCGGGCAGCGGCGACAGGTCGAGGTCCCGCAGGGCCGCCTGGAGCTGCAGGAACACGCGCCGCGCCGCCGCCACGTGCCCACGGGCGTGGTGAGCCCGCATCAGCGTGCGGGCCGCGAGTTCGTGCGCCGGGTCGATGGAGATCGCCCGCCCGGCCGCCGCCGCCGCGCCTTCAGGGTCGCCGGCGTCCAGGGCCCACGCGGCCTCGGCGGCCAGGGCATCCGGCAGGATCAGGGCGTAGTGCAGTGCGCCCTGCTGCACATCCGGCAGGTCGGATTCGGCCAGCCGGGTGCCCACGGTCAGCAGCGCGGCCCGGCGGCCCGGCGTGCCCACCGGCTGCTCCAGGGCGGCCCACGCCGTCCACAGATCCACGTGCAGGTCCGGGCCGGGGCACAGGCGCAGCCACTCGCCACGCTCCAGAAACACACCGCTGGCGGCGCCCTCCTCGAGCACCTGCCCCAGCGCGTGCAGGATCACGCGGAAGTTGCGCTCTCCCACGCCGGGATCAGCCGCCGGAAACAGCAGTTCCTGCGCCGTGTCACGGGCCAGCCCCGCCGGATGCACGACCAGAAGGGTCAGCAGGTCACGGGCCTTCGCGCGGCCCCACTCGCGCGGCGGGCCGTCCGGGCCGCGCGTGACCGTCACGCGCTCCAGCACGTGCACGTGAACCTCGAAGCCCGGTACGTGGGTCGGGGCCGGCACGTCCGGGTAGCCGAGCGCGTGGGCCACGCCCGCCAGGGCCGCCCGCCCCGGCGGCCACGCCTCCGCCAGCGCGGCCAGGACCGTCGCCCGCCCGGCCCGCGACAGGAACGGGGCCGCCATCGACGGCCCGGCCAGCAACTGCGGGTAGCGCGCGACCGCCTCCAGGGCTGCTGCCGGCGCATGGCCACCCGACGCGAAGGCCGCGAGCGCCACCGCCGCCTGCCCGAAGGCGTCCCCGCCGGCCTCGAAGGCAGCGCGGGCGGCGTCCAGATCGCGGGACACCTCGGCTGGCCCGCCCCCGCCCTGAAGGGTGCCCAGGGCGGCGGCCAGGTGCACCAGCCCGCCCATGTACCGGTCGCCGGCCGTGTGGTGCAGGGCCTCGTCGCGCCGGGCCGCCGCGCCGGCCGCGTCGCCGCCCCGCGCGGCCAGGAAGGCCAGGCCCATCAGTGGCTCGACGCGCAGGCGCGGCACCACACCCTGGGCCAGTTCCAGCGCCGAGGCGTAGGCAGCCCTCGCGGCCGCGTCGTCGCCGGCGACCAGCTGCGCGTGGCCCAGCCGGGCCAGGGCGAGCGAGCGCACGAAGGGGCTGTCCAGGCGTTCGCCTTCCAGCAGGCCCTCGCGGGCGGCGTGGACGGCGGCGGCGCCCTCTCCCCGGATGGCGTGCAGGAAGCTGGCCAGCAGCAGCCCCTCGCGGTGGTTCTGCGCGGCGCGGGCGCCGCCGGTCTCGCCCCGTGCGGCGTCCAGGGCCAGACCCAGCGCCCGCTCCAGGTCGCCCGTGCGCAGGGCGTACCGGGCACCGCCGGCCAGGGCAGGTTCCAGTGCGACGGCCCGCGCGGGTTCGCCGGCATTCAGCAGATTCTCTGCCCGCAGGCGGCGCAGGCTGGCCCGGGGAGCCGGATCGTGGTGACCGGCCAGCAGCGCCTCGGCCGTGTCCAGCGGAGCCCACGCCAGCGCCGGCTGGACGGTATCCAGCGCCACGTGGATCTCGCCCAGGGCACGGCGCAGCGGCGTGGCCCGCGCATACTCGGCCAGCGCTCCATCGTAGCGTGACGACAGGCGCAGCGCGTCCCCGGCCAGGGCGTGGAGTTCCGGTGTCCACACGCCGGGTGGCAGACGGTGCAGGCTGCGTTCCACCAGCGTCACCCGTCCCTGGGCCAGCCAGATGTCGCCGTGGGCGGCGAGCAGTTCGGCCGCCCGTGTGGGGTGTCCGGCGAGCAGGTGCGCGGCCATGGCCCGGCGGGGGCGCTGCGTGCGTTCGAAGTACGCCGCGCCCCGGGCGGCGAGGTGGGTTACCTCGGCGGCGTCCAGGCCGGTGCGCAGGTGTGCCCGCAGCAGCGGGTGGGCGCGGTACGTGCCCCCGGCGGCGTCCGGCGGGTCAGACCGGGTCAGGAAGGTGCCGCTGCCCGACAGCGCCTCCAGCAGGGTGGCGGCGTGCGGTTCCTCCAGCACGTCCGCGAGCAGCCCGGCGGTCAGCTCCTCGAACACGCTGCCGCGGGTCAGGACGTTGCGCAGCGCCGGTTCCAGCGGCCCCAGCACCTCCTGGGCCAGATACGCGAACAGCGTGCCCAGCTGCGCCTCGCCGCCGTCGAGATCCGCCAGGGCCCGCAGCTGCACGCGGCCCTGCGCGACCGAGTGGGCCAGGAAGCGTGCGGCGATGGGCCAGCCCTCCGTCAGGGCGTGGGCCTGCCGCACCTCGGCGCTGCCCGGGGTCAGGCCGTGGGCCCGCAGCAGGGTGCCCATCTCGTCCAGCGTGAAGCCCAGGTCGGCGGCCGACAGCCGCGTGACGATGCCGGCCGCCTCCAGCCGGGTCAGATCCGGCAGCGGCAGCGGCACCCGCGAGAGCAGGGTCACGCGCCCTGCCCCGCAGTCGAGCACCTCGCGCAGCACGCCCCCGGCCAGCGGCCCCAGCAGGTGCTGCGCCTCGTCGAGCACCAGCCGGGCCTGGGCCGCGTCCAGGACATCCGCGACCCGCGCCGCCACCCGGCGCGGACTGGCCCCGGCGTCGAGCAGGGCACCGGGGGCCGCGCCGCCGGGCAGCGCCTCGACCGCCATGGCCAGACTCGCTGCCAGCACCAGCGGATCGGCGTCGTCGGCGTCCAGGGTCAGCCACGCGCGGGCGCCGCCCAGCTCCGGCCCGGCCGCGGCCAGGGCCGTCGTCTTGCCATAGCCGGCCGGGGCCACCACCACCACCACCGGCGACGCGCCCAGCAGGGCCAGCAGCCGGGGGCGGGCGACCGCGCCCGACGCCGCCGGCCAGCGTGCCCGCCGGGGCGAGGTGAGGTCACGCCAGGACACGGTCATGCGCCGGAAATGCTATCAGGGCGGGTGGCCCATGTTGCCGGACGGTGGGCGCCGCATTCACGCCCGTTTAAACGAGCGGGGCTCCACTCGCCGCATGACGGCCGCTCCCTCTCCGGCCCTGCCCTCCGCCGCCCCCGTTGCCACGCGCTCCCAGCGCCTGATCGCCCTGGACGCCTTCCGCGGCCTGACCGTGCTGCTCATGCTGCTGGTGAACAACGTCTCGCTGGGCAGCCGGACGCCGGCGCAGCTGATGCACGCGCCGGGCTTCGGCATGACCGTGACCGATCTGGTCTTCCCGTGGTTCCTGTACTGCGCGGGCGCGGCCCTGCCGTTCTCGCTGGCGGCCATGACCCGTGCGGGCGTGACCGGCGCGGCCCGCGTGCGCCGGCTCGTGGGCCGCGCCGCGCTGCTGTACCTGCTCGGGGCCTTCGAGACCAGCGTCACGACCCATACCTTCACGCTGGGGCTGGGGGTCTTGCAGCTGATCGCGCTGGCGACCCTGTCGGGGGCGCTGCTGGGCGGGCTGCGCGTGCGCTGGCAGCTGCTGGTCGCGGCCGCGCTGCTGGCCGGCTACGCGGCCTTCCTGACCCTGGGCGTCCACCCGGCCGGCGTGGGCATCGTGGACGAGACCCGCAACCCCGTGCAGGCGCTGAATGCCGCTGTACTCAGTCCGCTGGGGCTGCGCGGGCTGCTGTCGGTGATCCCCACGACCGCGCTGGTGCTGCTGGGCGCGGCGGCCGCCACCTCCCTGCAACGCCGGGATGCGCGTGCCGGCTGGTACCTGCTCGGCCTGGGCGTGATCCTGAGCGTCATGGGCTTCGGCTGGGCCGCCAGCGGGCACATCCCCCTGAGCAAGACCCTGTGGACGCCGCCGTACATCCTGTCGGCGGCCGGCCTGGGCACCCTGGGGCTGCTGGCGGCGTGGCTCGTGGCCGACTCGGGCCGGGTGCCGGGCGGCGCGGCCGTCCTCGCACCCCTGACCATTCCGGGCCGCAACGCCCTGGCGGGGTACGTGCTGCCCATCGTGATCAAGGTCTGGATCCTCCAGGACTGGGTGGTCGGCTGGGCCGGCCGGGCCATGCCGATGGGCGCGGCGCTCCTGACACTGGCCCGCGCGCACCTGGGGGCGCTGGCCGGCGGCTGGACGTACACCCTGGGTTACGTGCTGGCCGTGTGGTTGGGTCTGGCGTGGATGGCGCGGCGCGGCCTGATCCTGAAACTCTGACCCTGAGTCCTCGTCCTTCACGGAGCCGATATGCGAAGCCACCGTACCCTCCTGCTGCTGACCGTCCTCATGACCCCCACTGCCCTGGCCGCCGTGCCCGCGCCCGCCGACCTGCACCTGGGTGGCCCGGCCTTCGCGGCCCTGGCCGCCGAGTCGTACCGCCGCGCGGGCCTGGACGGCGCGTTTGCCGACTGGCTGAATGCTGCCTACCTCCGCACCGGCCGTCTGCTCGGGAACGCCACGACCCTCACGGCGGCGCTGGACGCCCGCCGCGCCCAGGTGCAAGCCGGCCGCGGGGCCGCCCGCGACCGGCTCGCGCTGGACACCGCCGCGTGGGCACATGCGTTCGTGAAGGCCGCCATTCCGCGCTTCAGCCTGGAGCGCGGGTACGAGTTCGCCAGTGTCCCGGCGTACGGCGAGCGCCAGTGCCTGCTCCAGAGCACCATCATCGCTGCGCTGCTGCAGCGGGCCGGGCTGGACGCCGGACTCGTCATGGTCTGGAAGAGCCAGTCGGGGCAGGAGAGCAACCTGGGCCACGTCACCAGCGTCGTGCGCGTGAGCAGCGGGGACGTGCAGGTCGATGCCAGCGAGCCCACGCCCACCGCCACGCACCGCGGCCTGCTCGCGTGGGTGGACGGCGGGTGGCGCTTCGTGACGCCGGTCTTCAGTGGCAACGTCATGACCGGCTACGCCCGCGCCGACGGCCGGGGGACGGTGCCCGCCGCGCGGCTGGGGTTCCTGAGCCTGGACTACCTGCGCAGCCAGTACGACTACTACCGCGCCGAACGCACCGTAGGCGGCGTGCTCGGCACCGGCAGCGGGCACGCCACCCCGGCGGGCCTGACGACCAGCGAGGCCCTGCTGCGGCGGTCACTGCGAGAAGAACCCCGCAACGCCCTGGCCGCCGGGGTGCTCGGCACCGTGCTGCGCAAGCAGGGCCGGCTGGACGCCGCCCGCACCCAGTACCGGGCGGCCGCGGCGCTGTACCGGGCCCAGGGGCATCTGCCTCCCGGCATGACCGCCAACCTGACGTGGGCGGACAGCACCGGTGGGCGTCCCGCGTCCGTGACCGACCGGACTGGCCCCGTATGACCCGCCCCTGGAGGCTGCCCGTGATTCCACTCGCCCTGCGTTCCGCCCTCGTGCTCCTGGCCGCGCTGCCGGTGGGCGTCGCCCAAGCCCAGCCGCGTGCGGGCCAGCCGGCCGCCCTGCCCGGTCAGGTGCAGCCCATCGCGCCGGGCACGCGGCCCGCGCCGACCCTCCCCATCCTCACCCTGACGCCGGCCGTGCCCGGCGTGCACGTCGTGAATGTGCTGGGCAACGGCTTCATCACGGTGGCGCACGCCATCCTGACCCTGTCGCCCGCGCAGCAGCCGCATGCGCGCGCCATGGCCGCGACCGTCGCCGCGCGCGTGCTCGCCGCCCGCCCCGACGTGGCGGAAGTGGACGTCAGCGCCTACGACGCCGACAGCTACGCGGGGTTCGGCGGGCCGCTGCCGCTGCTGACCGCCAGCGTGCCCCGCGCCCGCGCGGCGGCCTTCGAGGCGTGGGCGGCTGGGCGGGGGCCGTACGACCGGCAGTGGGTGAATCCCGGCCCGCAGGCGCTGCCCACCTACCGCGCCCCGGATCGCGTGCGCGAGACCGGCCCCACCCTGACGCCGTCGGGGATCGCTCCGACGAGACCGGCGCAGCAGAACCGCACGCGGGTGCAGGTCACGGGGGCGCAGATCAGCGGCGGGGACGTCGGCGGCCTGCTGTACCGCGCCCGGCGGGGCACGGCGGGGGTGGCGGCCCTGACCTTCGACGACGCGCCGCACCCGCTGTTCGAGCCGCTGCTGCTCGACCTGCTGCGTCGCAGCGGAGCGCGGGCCACGTTCTTCGTGATCGGCCGCAACGCCCAGGCGTACCCGTACTTCGTACGCGACATGGTGGCCCAGGGCCACGAGGTCGCCAACCACACGTACCACCACGTCCGCCTGCCGCCCCTGACCATTCCCGAGGCCACCGACGAACTGCGCTGGACGGACGACCTCCTGAAGACCCTCACCGGGAAGCCCGTGCGCTACTTCCGCCCGCCCGGCGGGGACTACACCGCCGGAACGCTGGACGCCGCCCGCCGCCTGGGCCTGACCACCGTGTTCTGGACGGACGACCCTGGCGACTTCCAGAATCCCGGCGATGCCACCCTGGAGACCCGCTACCGCCGCAGGCTCCGGGCCGGCGGGATCGTCCTGCTGCACGACAACGCGCCCGAGATGCTGGACGTGCTGCGCGACTTCCTGCGCTACGCCCGGCAGCAGGCGGTCACCCTGACCACCGTGGGCGGCCTGCCGAAGTAGGGGAGGGTCAGTCCGTCACGGGGACGCTGAGCACCTTGTCCAGCAGGGAGAGCAGCGTGGCGCGATCCGTATCGTCCAGCGGGGCCAGCGAGGCGCGTAGGACGGCCTCGACCACAGGCGTCCCGGCCGCGAGCATGCCCTCGCCGGCCGGCGTCAGGTGGTGCGCGATGCGGCGGCCCGGCCCGGCCCGGCGCTCGATCAGGCCCTGCGCCGCGAGGCGCTGCACGAGCGTCCCGGCGGCCTGGTCACTCTGAAAGGTCGCCAGCGCGAGGTCGTGGGCCGATGCGCCGGGGGTGCGGGCCAGGGCACGCAGCGCGTCCCACTGCACCAGCGTGGTGCCGAGAGCTGCGAGCCGGGTGTCGACGGCGCGGTGGTGCCGGTACTGCACCTGCTTGAGGGCGCGCCCGAGCAGCTGGAGATCAGTGGACATGAGGACAGCGTAGCAGAAGATCAACTTGCTTATATAAATATATTGATATACGGTAGAGGCATGACCACGATCCTCCCACTCGCCCCGGATCTGTCCCTGACCCTCACCGACCAGGGCGCCGGCCGCCCAGCCCTCGTCCTGCACGGGGGCGGCGGTTCCGTCACCGTCGCCGGCCTCGCGGCGCACCTTGCACAGACCCGGCGCGTTCTCACGCCCACACATCCTGGCTGGAACGGCACGCCCCGCCCAGAGCGCCTTGCGGCCCCGGCTGACTACGCCCGCACCTACCTTGCCCTGCTGGATGCGCAGGGACTCACGGACGTGCTCGTCGTCGGTTCCTCCCTGGGCGGTTGGATCGGTGTGGAGATGGCCCTGCAGGACACCGCCGGACGGGTGGGCAGTCTCGTGCTGATCGACGCTGTGGGGATCGAGGTTCCCGGCGCTCCCATCCGGAACATCTCGGGGATGACCCCGGCCGAGATCGCCACGTATTCCTTCCATGACCCTTCGCTGTTCCGGGCCGATCCTGCCGGCACCACGGACGAGAGGCAGGCCGCGCAGCGAGCCAGCATGGCGACCCTGGCGGCGATCGCGGGCGAGCCGTACATGCACGACCCAGCCCTCCGTGCCCGCCTGCCCGGCATCGCCGTCCCGACCCTGGTGCTGTGGGGCGCGAGTGACGGTGTCGTCACGCGCCCCTACGGACAGGCCTACGCGGACGCCATCCCCGGCGCGGCGTTCACGGTGCTTCCGGCCGCCGGGCATCTGCCGCAGCTGGAGCAGCCGGCGGCGACGTTCGCCGCCGTGGATGCCTTCGCAAGAGCCTTCTGACCCCCCTACGGCTCACAGCGCCAGGTACGCCTCCCGCACGGAGGGGTCGGCCAGCAGCGCCGCGCCCGTGCCCTCCTTCACGACCTGCCCGTTCTCCAGCACGTACGCGCGGTGCGCGAGGCGCAGGCTGAGCCCCACGTTCTGCTCGACGAGCAGCACGCTCACGCCGTCCGCGTTCACGGCCTGCAGGGCCCCGAACACCGTCTGGGTCATCAGCGGCGACAGGCCCAGGCTGGGCTCGTCCACGACCAGCACGCTGGGCAGGCCCATCAGGGCGCGGCCCACGGCGACCATCTGCTGCTCGCCGCCGGACAGGGTGCCCGCCAGCTGCGCGCGGCGTTCCTGCAGGCGGGGGAACAGCGCGTACACACGCTCCAGGGTTGTGGCCTGTGCTCCCCGCGCTTCCGGGCGCATGGCCGCCCCGAGTTCCAGGTTCTCGCGCACCGTCATGTGCGCGAACAGCTCCCGTCCCTCGGGCACGTGGCCCAGGCCCAGCCGCACGATCTGGGGCGGGGTCGAGCGCGTGATGTCCACGCCGCCCAGCGTGATGCGCCCCGCCGACGGCCGCACCACGCCGCTCACGGCCCGCAGCGTGGTCGTCTTGCCGGCCCCGTTCGCGCCGATCATCGCCACGAACTCGCCCGGCGCGACCCGCACCGACACGTCCCACAGCACCTGCACCTTGCCGTACCCGGCGGCGAGCTGCTCGATGACCAGTTCCTGGCCGAGGACGGCGCTCACCGGCCCACCGTCCGCCCCTGAGTCCTCTGCTCTGTGCTCTGTGCCCTCTGCGTTCCTGTCATGGGGTCGCCCCTCCGTTCCGGGCCGTCCGGGAGGGCACCGGCCGTCCCTGCACTGTGTCCTTGCACTGGGGGCCGCCCCCTGTCATCCCCACTCGCGCCGCTCGGGAATAGCGGCGTCCGCCCCTGTTCCGGGATCATGCCTGCAACTCCGCTTCCGTCCCCAGATACGCGCTGATCACACGTGGGTCGGCGGTGACCTCCCGGTACGTGCCCGCCGCCAGCACCTGCCCCTGATCCATGACGACCACGCGGTCGGCCAGATCGCGCACCACCGGCATGATGTGCTCGATGAACAGCACGCTCACGCCGCTGTCCCGGACGCTGCGGATGAGTCCCACGGCCTCCTGCGACTCGGCGGGGCGCAGGCCGGCCATGACCTCGTCGAGCAGCAGCACCTGCGGGCGCGTGGCCAGGGCGCGGGCGACCTCCAGTCGCTTGTCCTGCAGGAGCGTGAGTTCGTGCGCGGCCTTCTCGGCGTGGGGGGCGAGGCCCGTGAGTTCCAGCAGGGCCCACGCCTGCTCACGGGCGTCCTGCAGCCGCGTGCCGGGCGTGCCGAACAGCGCGCCCACCGTGACGTTCTCGTGCACGGTCATGTCCGGGAACGGCCGCACGATCTGGAACGCGCGCCCCAGCCCCAGGTGGCAGCGGTGCTCGATGGGGCTGGCCGTGACGTCCTGCCCCAGCAGCCACAGCCGCCCGCTGCTGGGGCGGTACACGCCCGACAGCAGGTTCAGCAGCGTGGTCTTGCCCGCGCCGTTCGGCCCGATGATCGCCAGCACCTCGCCCCGGCGCTGCGTGAACGACACGTCCTGCACCGCCTGGAGGCCGCCGAAGCGTTTGCCCAGGCCCTCGGCCCGCAGCACGTCGTCGTGAGCCGTCACAGGTCACCGCCGCTGCGGCCGCGCCGCCACAGGCCCACGATGCCGCGCGGCAGCCACAGGATGCTCAGCATCAGCACCAGTCCGTACACGACGAGGTAGCCGCTCTTGACGGCACCGTGCAGCAGTTCCTCCGCCACGCGCAGCAGCGTGGCCCCCAGCACCGGCCCCAGCGTGGTGTACAGCCCGCCGAAGATGCTGGTGGTCAGCGGCGCGATGGAGTTGGCGAGGCTGAAGGTCTCCAGGGGGTTGATGAAGAAGGTCTTGCCGGCGTACAGCACGCCGCCCACCGCCGCCAGGGTGCTCGACAGGAAGAACGCGAGCAGCTTGTAGCGCACGACGCTCACGCCCAGCACGCGGGCGGTCTCCTCGCCCTGCCGGATGGCGGAGAACGCGTGGTGCAGCCGGGTCACGCGCACCGCGAGACTCACGCCGACCGTGACGCCCAGCAGGGCCAGCGCCAGCAGGTACTGCCCGCGCGAGTTGCCGCCCAGCAGCGCGGGCACCAGCAGGCCGTTCGCGCCGCCGGCCACGCGCTCGGGCAGGTTCTGGATGACGGTGCGGACGACCTCGGTGAACGCCAGCGTGGCAATCGCGAAGTACATGCCGTTCAGGCGCATGGTGACTGCGCCCAGCAGCAGACTGATCCCGCCCGAGGCGAGGGTCGCGAGCAGCATGGCGGCGGGCCACGGCACCCCCGCCCTGAGCAGCAGCGCGTAGCCGTACGCTCCCAGCCCGTAGAACGCGGCGTGCGCGAGGCTCACCTGCCCGGAACGCGCCAGCAGATCCCACGACAGCGCCAGGATGCCCGCCACCAGCGTGAAGTACCCGATCTGCAGCAGGAACTCCCGGCGATCCCCGAAGGGCAGGAAGGGAAAGGCCAGCGCCAGCACGAAGAAGACGATCAGGGGCAGCAGCTTGGGCCCCGTGATGTCCGGCCGCAGGCGGGCCGCCCGGCCGGGCAGCGCGGCGCTCACCGGGCCCCCCGGAACGAGCGCAGCACCAGCGTGGCGAAGATCATCAGGAAGAACACGGCGTCGCTCCAGCCGCCGCCGCCCGGCACGTAGGTCTGCACCAGCGCCTCCGACACGCCCAGCACCACGGACGCCCACAGTACCCCGGTCAGGTTGCCCAGGCCCGCCATGACGATGATCGCGAACGCCTTCAGCGCAAACACCAGCCCCACCGTGGGCGACGCGAACAGCAGCACGCTCACGAGCACGCCCGCGACCGCCGCCAGCCCGCAGCTCGCCGCGAAGGCGATCAGGTACACGCGGTCGACGTCGATGCCGATGAGCTGCGAGCCGCGGCGGTTCTGCGCGACCGCCCGCATCTGCCGGCCCAGCGTGGTGCGGTACAGCACGGCGTACAGGGTGCCCAGCAGCACCGCCGCCAGTACGAAGGCAATGGCTTTGGGGCCGCCGATGCTCAGGTCGGCCAGCTGGATGCTGCTCGCCTGGTACGGCGTGTTGACGGTGCGGGTGTTGCCGCCCATGACCATCAGCGCGACGTTCTGCAGCAGGATGCCCAGTCCGAAGGTCAGGAGCATCTGGTTGAGTTCCGGCGCGAGCAGCACGTGCCGGATGCTCACCCGGTACGTCAGCGCCCCCACGCCGAACACGGCGACCGCCACCAGGGGCAGGGTCAGCAGCGGATCGAGGCCGAGCAGGGCGCTGCCCGCCCACGCCAGGAATGCGCCGATCATGACGTACTCGCCGTGCGCGAAGTTCACGATGCCGACCACGCCCACCGCGAGCGCGAGGCCGGACGCGACCAGGGCGTAGAGGCCGCTCTGGAGCAGGCCGTTGATCAGGGTCTGGAGAAAGAGATCCATTCAGGTGGGTTCCATTCCGTCCGGTGGCGCGTGTGGCCCGCCACCGGTGACGGCCTACTTGCCGTAGACCATGGGCTTCTGCGCGAACTTGATCGGGAAGACCGGCACTCGGGTGTCGCCCTGGAACTGGAAGTGCAGCCAGTTGCCGGCCTTGAAGCCCTGGTATTTCGTCTTCAGGCTTGGCGTGAAGGTCAGCGGCCCGAAGGGCGTGGGCATGTTCGTCTTCGCCAGTTCCGCGGCCACCTTGTCCTTGTCGGTGCTGCCCGCCGCGTTGATGGCGGCGGCCAGGGACTTCAGGTTCACGTAGGCCAGCGGCGCGAAGTACTCCTCGGTCACGGTGCCGAATTTCTTCTTGTACGCGGCGACGAAGGTGCGGCTCTCCTTGGTCGGGCTGGTCGGCAGCCACAGGCTCAGACCGGCCTCGTTATCGGCCAGGGCGTTCTTCTCGAAGCCGACCGGCCACGAGGGAGGCGTGCCGTACAGCAGGCCCAGCTTCAGGTTCTGCTGCTTCACCTCGGTCGCCAGCGGCAGGGCGTCGGTGTCGTAGCCGACCCAGTACAGGATGTCGGGGTTCGCGGCCTTGGCCTTGCTGACCAGCGGCCCGAAGTTCCCACTGCCCGTCTTGAACTTCTCGGTCATGACGACGGTGAAGCCCGCCTTCCTGAACGCGTCCACGGTCGCGTCGATGCCGGCGCTGCCGAAGGGGCCGTCCTCGTAGGCGATGGCGATGGTCTTCGCCTTCTTGTAGGTCTTGAGGTACTTGAAGTACCCCAGGATCGCCTCGAAGTTGTAGTACGACCACGGGTGGTAGTGGAAGAAGTACCGGTGGTCCGCGAAGGCGTCCTCGACTGGGGTGGCCGCCGCGCCGATCCACGCCATGAAGGTGTTGTACTGCTTGGCCGGGCCGGACAGCGCCACGGTCACGCCGCTGCTCACTCCGCCCGCCATGAAGTCCACCTTGTCCACGGTCACGAGCTTCACGAATTCCGGCACGGCCTTGGCCGGCGCGCTGCCGTCGTCCGAAAGTGCAAGCTCCAGCGGCTTGCCCAGCACGCCGCCGGCGCGGTTGATCTCGTCCAGGGCCAGCTGGTAGCCGTTGCGGGCGGCCTGACCCGACACGGAACTCGGGCCGCTCAGGGGAAGGAGGATGCCGACTTTCACTGCGGCGGCGCTGGAGACCGCGAGCAGGACGCCCGTCAGGAGGATTCTGTTCATGTTCGCCCCGGAGTGTAGGGGCCGCCCGTCACGGCCGCGTTACACCGGTGACCGGGCCCCCGGCTGTGACCGGCGCGTAACGCCCCGTGCCTACCCTGGACGCCGATGCAACACAACGCGCAGGGGAACAGGGTGGGCGAGGAACACGCCGCGCCGCAGGGGGCCGGGCCGCCGGGCACGCTGCTGCTGGAGGTCACGGCGGTGCTGGCCGGCGTGCCGGTGCCGGTGCGTCTGGGGGCCCAGACCTGGGGCACGCTGAATCCGGCCCGCGACAACGCGGTGCTGGTGTGCCACTACTACACCGGCACCATGCGGGCCGCCGGTGTCACGCCGGACGGCACGCCCGGCTGGTGGGACGACGTGATCGGGCCGGGCCGGGCGGTGGACACCGATGCGTACTTCGTGGTGTGTCTGAACACCCTGTCGAACGTGCAGGCCCTCGATCCGGCGGTCGTGACCACCGGCCCGGCCACCCGGCATCCCGACGGCCGGCCGTGGGGCGAGCGCTTTCCCGCGTGGGATCTGGGCGACCTGCACGCCGTGCAGCTCCAGTTCATGCGGCGCCTGGGCGTGCCGCGCTGGCACGCGGTGATCGGCCCCAGCTTCGGGGGCATGCAGGCGCTGCAGTGGGCGGCCCGGACGCCGCAGCTCGCGCCGCGTGTGGCGGCCATCGCGGCGTCGCCAGCGGCCGGGCCGTCGCTCCGGGACGCCTTTGCGCCCCTGCTGCGCGACGTGGCCGCCAGCGGTGGTCTCGAGGGTGCCCTGCGCCTGATCTCGCTGTTCGGGTTCGGCGCGGACGGCCTGGCGCACACCTTCACGGACGCGGACTTCGGCACGTACCTGCGCTCCCGCCTGGGTGTGGCGAGCCTGCCGCACGTCCTGGATATCGGGCGGGCGGTGCTCACGCACGACCTGTCGCAGGTCTGCCCGCCGGAACATCTGCATGCCCGCTGGCGCGACACCGGTCTGACCCTGCTCACCGCCAACGTCGCGGTGGATCAGTTCTTCCCGGCGGCCGAGATGCGGGCCTTCGCCCACGCCACCCATGCGGCGGGCGTGGCGCACACCCACGTGGAATTCGCCTCGCCGAACGGGCATCTGGGGTGCATCATGGACACGTCTGCCTTCGCCGAGGCGCTGCGTGCCCTGCTGGAGTCGGATCGGCCGCACGCGGTGTCCCCGGAGGTGGCCGCAGGGGAGGCGCATGACTGAACAGGTGCTGGTGTGCGTGCATGGCAACTTCGCGTCGGCGGTGTGGTGGTGGGAACTGCTGGCCGAACCGCCACGGGGGTGGCGGGTGCTCGCCCCGACCCTGCCGGGCTTCGGCGGCACGTACCACCACGGCGAGGTGTCGATCCCGGCGTACGCCGAGTGGCTGGCCGGATGGCTGAACGAGCGGGGCGTGACCCGGCCGGTGCTGCTGGGACACTCGCTGGGGGGCGCGGTCGTGCTGGAACTCGCCTCGCACGCCCCGGACGACGTGGCCGGCGTGATCCTCGCGGCCAGTGCGCCGCTGGGCGGACTGGTCACGCCGGAGGAGAACTATCCGGTGCTCGAACTGCTGCGCACCCAGCGCCCGGTGCTGGAGGCCAGTCTGGCGGCGCTGTTCCCGTCGGGCCGTCCCGGAAATTTCACGCAGTACGTCGAGGACGCGGCCCGGATGCACTCCGGACACTACTCCGGGAACGCCCGCTCGCTGGCGGCGTGGCGGGCCGACTCCGCCGCGCTGCGCGGGGTGCCCACCCTGGTCATGGGCGGCGCCCTGGACACGCTGATCACGCCGGACATGGTGCGGGCCACCGCCGGAGCCCTGGGCACCAGCGCCGTGATCCTGGAGGGCGCCGGGCACGGGTTCCCGCAGGAACGGCCGGCCGCGTTCCGCGAGCAGCTCACCGCCTTTCTCGGCACGGTGCCACCACCGAGCTGATCCACTGTGCCCCGGAGACCACATGACCCTGGAGAATCGATGAACAAGGTATATCCGAGCGCTGCCGAGGCGCTCCACGACATCGTGCAGGACGGCCAGACCGTCGCGGTCGGGGGCTTCGGCCTGTGCGGCATCCCCGAGGCGCTGATCGCTGCCCTGCGCGACAGCGGCGTGCGCGACCTGACCGCCGTGAGCAACAACGCCGGCGTGGACGGCTTCGGCCTGGGCCAGCTCCTGGAGACCCGCCAGATCCGCCGGATGATCAGCTCCTATGTCGGCGAGAACCGGGAGTTCGAGCGGCAGTACCTCGCCGGGGAACTGGAACTGGAGTTCACGCCCCAGGGCACCCTGGCCGAGCGCCTGCGGGCGGGCGGGGCGGGCATTCCCGGGTTCTACACCAAGACCGGCGTGGGCACCCTGGTGGCCGAGGGCAAGGAGCACAAGGACTTCGGCGGTCAGACCTACATCCTCGAACATGGCATCGTGGCGGACATCGCGCTGGTCAAGGCGTGGAAGGCCGACCGGGCGGGCAACCTGATCTACCGCCGGACGGCCCGGAACTTCAATCCCATGGTCGCCACCTGCGGCAGGGTCACCGTGGCCGAGGTCGAGGAGATCGTCGAGACCGGAGCCTTCGACCCGGACGACGTGGACACGCCCGGTATCTTCGTGCAGCGCGTGGTGCTGAACGCCACGCCTGAAAAACGGATCGAACAGAGGACGGTGCGCCGGCCCCACGCATCCCCGGCCGCCGGCGAGGAGGTCTGACATGCCCTGGACACGGGACGAGATGGCGGCCCGCGCCGCCCAGGAACTCCGCGACGGCTACTACGTGAATCTGGGCATCGGCCTGCCCACCATGGTCGCCAACCACATCCCCCCCGGCCTGGAAGTCTGGCTGCAGTCCGAGAACGGCCTGCTGGGCATCGGTCCCTTTCCCACCGAGGATCAGGTGGATGCCGATCTGATCAACGCCGGCAAGCAGACGGTGACGGCCCTGCCCGGCGCGAGCATCTTCTCCAGTGCCGACAGTTTCGGCATGATCCGGGGCGGGCACGTGAACCTCGCCATCCTGGGGGCCATGCAGGTCAGCGAGCACGGTGACCTGGCGAACTGGATGATCCCCGGCAAGATGGTCAAGGGCATGGGCGGCGCGATGGATCTCGTGGCCGGCGTGCAGCGCGTCGTCGTGCTGATGGAGCACGTGGCGAAGGGCGACACCCACAAGATCCTGCGCGAGTGCACCCTGCCCCTGACCGGGAAGGCGGTCGTCGACCGGATCATCACGGATCTGGGCGTGCTGGACGTCACACCGCAGGGCCTGACGCTGGTGGAACTCGCGCCCGGCGTCACGCTGGACGACCTGCGGGCGAGCACCGGCGCGGACATCCAGGGCTGAGCGGCGCGGACAGGAGCGGCCGGGCGATGGAGGTGCCCGGCCGCTGCCCTGCCCTCGCTCAGTCCAGAACGCTGATGCCAGCCTGCTGGACGCGGCTGCGGACGTCGCGCAGGCCATCGCCGTTCACGCGGATCACGAAGCGCAGCCGGCCCGGCCCGCCCGGATATGTCGCCACCGAGATGATGTTGCTGGGCAGGATCGCCCGGGTGGCGGCCTCCAGGCTGCCGGGCACGTCGTCCATCTCCAGCGTCAGGCGCTGGCCGCCCTCGCGCATGCCCAGGATGCTCGTGAAGGCCTGGAGGATGTCGCGGGTGGTGATCATGCCGGTCAGGTGTCCGGCGTCGTTCAGCACCGGCAGGCCGCCCACACGGTGCTCCTGCATCCGCAGCGCGGCGTCTTCCAGGTATTCGTTCTCGGCGGCGGTCACGACCGGCCGGGCCATGACCTCCGAGACGGTCAGCTTGCTCAGCAGGTAGTTCAGTTCCCACACGCTCAGGGTCGTGGCCTTGCTGGGCATGGCGTCCTTGAGATCCTTGCGGGTCGTGATCCCGATGAGCCGCCCCTGATCCATGACCGGCAGGCGGCGGAAATGGTGATCCTTGATGATCCGCAGGGCCTCCATCACGGGGGTGTCCGGCGTGATCGTCACGGGCTCGCGGGTCATCCAGTCTTTCACCAGCATGGCTCCAGTCTAAGTCACCCACACACAGCCCACCCACCTGACGCGCAGGTGACCCGGCACTTCATTCGGCTCAGAAAGGCACATGCTAGCGTTTCGATCATGAAGATTTCCTCCAAAGCGCTCGCGCCGGTGGCCATCGTGGCCGCCTTCGGCCTGGGCACCCTGGCCCCGCACGCCCAGACCGCTCCGCAGAAGATCGGCTTCGTCGACGTCTCCAAGCTGCTGGCCGCGCACCCCAACGACAAGGACATCAAGGCCGTGCAGGCCAAGGCTGACGCCGAACTCCAGGGCATCGACAAGCAGATCAAGGCCATCGACGCCAAGGGCGCGAACGCCACGGCCGCCGAGAAGCAGCAGCGCGAGACGCTGGTCGCCACCATCAAGGCCAAGGCCGACGCCTATGACAAGCAGATCAACCCCAAGATCACGGCCGTCGAGGCGTCTGTGGACACGGCGGTCGGCGCGGTCGCCAAGGCCAACGGCTACTCGATCGTCATGGACAAGAGCGTGGCGGCCAAGAGCGGCCTGGTCATCTACGCCGATCCGACCACCGAACTGACCGACGCGACCGTCAAGGCGATGAAGCCCTGATCCGCAAGGTTCGCTGCACTGCCCGCAGTGCGAAAGGAATGCCGTCGTGAACCGAATCCTGATGTTGCTGCCCCTGGCGCTGCTGGCCACCGTGCCCCACGCCCAGCAGCCCAAAGCCCGCGTGGCCTTCGTGAACGTGGATACGCTGGTCAGGGCCATGCCGAACAGCGCCGCGTACACCAAGGCCATGACCCAGGCCGAGACCGACCTCAAGGCCCGCCGCGCCTCGCTGCAGACCCTGCTCGCCAAGGCCAGTTCGAGTGGCAGCGCCGCCGACCGGCAGGCCGCGACCAAGGCCCAGCAGGCCTACGCGACGGTGCAGGCCGATCACACCAAGAAGATCCAGGCGGCCTTCGCGCCCCTGAGTACCAAGCTGAACGCGGCCGTCGCGCAGGCCGCCAAGGCCAACGGCTTCACGGTCGTCATGGACGAGAAGGTCGCCGCGCAGACCAGTCTGGTGCTGTACGCCGACAAGAGCACCAGCCTGACCGCAGCGGTACAGAAGCTGCTCAAGTAATCCAGCTCAGAGCACCCCACTCGTCGGCACGCCGCCCGTGATCACAGGTCACGGGCGGTGTGCTGTTGGTGTGGAGCCGGACAAACAGAGACCGACTCGGGACTTCTCTTTCCGAGTCGGTGCCGTGGTGTGGTCAGTCGATCAGGCCTGAGCGCTCTGGCCCTCGAACGCGGCCTTGAACTTCTGGAGATCCTCGGCGATCTGCTGGCTGGGCTCCTCGCCGAACAGCTTGGCCACGGCCGCGCCCAGCGGGCCGGCGGGCGGCCGGTACGACAGGGCCACGTGCACGCGGGTGTGCCCATTGGGCAGTTCCTCGAACTGGACGCTGCCGGCATTGTCCACGGTCGCGCCGGGCAGCGAGTGCCACCCGATGCGCTGGCCGGGCTTGTCGTTCACGATCTCCGCTTCCCACTCGACGTGCGTGCCCAGCGGGGCCTTGGCGACCCAGCGGCTGCGCTTGGCGTCGAGTTCGGTGACGCTCTCGAGGTGGCTCATGATGCGCGGCAGGTTCTCCAGCTTGCGCCAGTAGTCGTAGACCTGCTGCGGGGCGCGGTCGATCACGACGCTGTGCTCCACGAAGATCGGCTTGGACGCGGCAGAGGTGCCGCCCAGCCCGGCCGCCGCCATCACGGGGTCGGTGCCGGTCGCGGCGCGGTATGCCAAGTAGCCGCCCACCGCCGCCATCCCCAGGCCCAGCACGCCGCGCTTGCGCAGGCCCATGAGCACCAGGGCCCCGCCGGCAGCGCCCGTCATCATGCGCGTCTGATCCATTCCAGTCTGGTTGTTGGTCATCTTGTGTCCTCCGTGAATGGCAGTGTAGGCGTCCGGAATCCGGGTGACGTGAAGGCTTGACCAACTGGGTCTAGAGCAATCCCCGGTGCCGTCTTCACTCCTGCTCGTCCTGCGGTGCGTGCTGGCGCTCGATTTCCTCGGTGGCGGCGCGGTCGGCCCCGGTCTGCGGGCCGCCCTGGGTGTTGGTGTCCAGATTGGTGTTCGCGCCGTGCGTGGCCGTGTCGCTGCCCGTGTGGGTGTCCATGGTCTCGGGGGTGCTCAGGGTGTCCTTTCGGTCGTCTTCCATGCGGGTGTCCTCCAGTGCTGGCCCCAGGTGGGGCGTGCTCGATTCGCATGGTCTCGTGGGATATGGCTGCGTGGGTGTACGCCACCTTGCGGCGAAATTGAGGCTGACCGTGACCGGCGCGGGGCACGCCCTGCCCACGGTGCTCTAGGCTGGGCCGGATGAGGGTGCCGTCCACTGCCGCTCCTGTTCCCGGCCGGATCGATCCGCTGTCCCTGGCGGCGATCCTGGTGACGATCGCGTTCTGGGCGTCAGCCTTCGCGGGCATCCGGGTGGGTCTGGAGGCGTTCACACCGGGGCACGTCACGCTGTACCGCTTCCTGGTCGCCGCCGCCGCGCTGGGCATCTATGCCGTGGTGGCGCGGATCCCGCTGCCACCACCGGCGCTGGCCGGCCGCATCGCCCTGCTGAGCGTGTTCGGCATCACGCTGTACCACGTGTGCCTGAACTACGGCGAAACGACCGTTCCGGCGGGCACGGCCAGCCTGATCATCGCGGCGGGGCCGGTGATCACGGCGCTGCTCGCCACGCGCTTTGCCGGGGAACGGCTGAATGTGCTGGGGTGGCTGAGCACCCTGGTCAGTCTGGTCGGCGTCACCGTGATCGTTCTGGGCAGCGGCCAGGGCGTGAGCTTCACGCAGGGGGCGCTGCTGATCCTGGCGGCGGCGCTGTTCACCTCGGTGTACTTCGTGTTTCAGAAACCCGTGCTGAAGGTGATGAACCCGCTGCACTTCACGGTGTGGTCGCTGATCCTGGGCACCGTGCCCATGCTGGTGTTCCTGCCGGGCTTCGCGTCCGAGCTGCGGGCCGCGCCGCTGGACGCGCACCTCGCCATGATCTATATCGGCGTGTTCCCGGCCGCGCTGGCCTACCTGACGTGGACGTATGCCCTCTCGCGGGTCGGGCCGAGCGCCACGACGTCGTTCCTGTACGTGTCGCCGGTGGTCGCCATCCTGATCGCGTGGCTGTGGCTGGGCGAGGTACCGCACGTGATCTCGCTGATCGGCGGCGCGGTGGCTGTGGCAGGCGTGGTGCTCGTGAACACGGTGGGCCGCCCGCGCCCGGCGGAGACGCCGTGACCGCTGCCGCGCTGCCGGTGGACGTGGACGCGCCCATCCGCCTGGACGCCGTGGCGGTCAGACTCGGTGGCGAGACCATCCTGGGCGGCGTGACGCTGGACGTGCGCCGGGGCGAGTTCCTGGCGCTGATCGGGCCCTCGGGCGGGGGCAAGAGCACCGTATTGCGCGTGATCGCGGGCCTGCTGCGGCCGGCAGCCGGCACGGTGCAGGTCGAGTCCACCCCCGCGCTGGTCTTCCAGGACTACCGCCTGCTGCCGTGGCGCACGGCGCTGCGCAACGTCCAGCTTCCGGCCGTGCTGGGCACCGGCGGCGGCCTGGACGCCCGCGAGGCGCTGCATCTGGTCGGCATGGACGCCTACGCCGACTACTACCCGGCACAGCTCTCGGGCGGCATGCGGGCCCGCATCGCGCTGGCCCGCGCTCTGGCCCAGAGCGGCGACGTGCTGCTGCTCGACGAGCCCTTCGCGGCGCTCGACGCCCTGGTGCGCGAGCGCTTCAACGCCGAGCTACGCCACCTGCACGAGAAGACCGGCCGCACCACCGTGCTCGTCACGCACTCGATCCGCGAGGCCGTGTGGCTGGCCGACCGTGTGGCGGTGCTGCGGAACGGCGTGATCGTGGAGGTGCTCGACACGCGCGGCGAGGGCCGCGTCAGCGCGTACACCGACGGCCTGGAACGGCACCTGCGGGCGGTGCTGGGGGCCGGCGACTCCACCCGCATCCGCACCGAGGCGAGCGAGCCCTTCAGCTGGTCGCGGCTGCTGCCGCTGCTGGCGATCGTGCTGGGGCTGGCGGGTTGGGCGGCGGCGGCGGCGCTGCTCGATCAGCCCTTCCTGCTCCCTACGCCGGGCGCGGTGTGGGCGAAGCTGACCGGCAATCCGGCGCTGTTCGCGTCGTCGTTCGGGGTCACGGTGGGCACGGCGCTGGCGGGCACGCTGCTGGGCGGCTCGCTGGGCCTGCTGATCGGCTACCCGCTGGCGCGGATCCGGGCGCTGGAGCGCTTCCTGAGCCCCTTTCTGGTGGCGTCGCAGAGCACGCCGATCGTGGTGCTGGCCCCGCTGCTGGTGTCGTGGCTGGGCTACGGCCACCTGCCGGCGGTGCTCGTGTCGGCCCTGAGTGCCCTGTACCCCGTGATGGTCTCCACGCTGGTCGGCGTGCGCGAGGTCGACCGGGCGTACCACGAGGTCTTCTCGTCGCTGCGGGCCACCCCCATGCAGCGCCTGCTGCACCTGGAACTGCCGGGCGCCCTGCCGGTGCTGCTGGGCGGCCTGCGACTGGCGGCCAGCCTCGCGCTGATCGGGGCGGTCGTGTGGGAATTCGTCGATCCGAACCAGCAGGGGCTGGGCTTCCGGGTGCAGGCGGCCGGCGCGTACTACGACAAGGCCACGCAGTTCGCAGCGATCGCGCTGCTGGTGCTGTTCGGGGTGCTGGTGTACTCGCTGATCACGGCCCTGGAACGCCGCGTCATGCGTAGGCGCGGACGCTGACCCGGCACGCGCGGGCACGCTACGCTGCCCCACATGCAGAGGCCGGTGGTGTGTGTGGGGGCGCTGGTGTGGGGCACGGACGGCCGGGTGCTGCTCGTCCGGACGACCAAGTGGCGGGGGCTGTGGGGCGTGCCAGGCGGCAAGGTCGAGTGGGGCGAGACCCTGCTGGATGCGGTGAGACGTGAATTTCAGGAGGAGGTCGGCCTGGAACTCCACGACGTCCTGTACGCGCAGACCCAGGAATCGGTGCGGTCGCCCGAGTTCCACACGGACGCGCATCTGCTGCTCGTCGATTTCTTCGCGTCCACCTCCGGCCACGACATCACGCCGAACGAGGAGATCGAGGAGTGGGCGTGGGTGCCGCTGCGCGGGGCGCTGGACTACCCGCTGAACACCATCACCCGGACGCTGGTGGAACTCGCCGTGCAGCGCGAGGAACTCGCGTGACCGCACCGCCGGTGCCACCGGACGTGGCGGGCCGCACCGCCCTGGTCACGGGCGCGGCTCGTGGGATCGGGCGGGCACTGGCGGTGGCCCTGGCCCGCGAGGGCTGCCACGTGGCCGTGCACTACCGCAGCAGCGAGGCCGACGCCCACGAGACTGCCCGGCAGTGCCGTGAGGCCGGCGTACAGGCCGTCATCCTGCAGGCGGACGTCACCGATCCCGCCCGGGCGCGACGACTCGTGCAGGACGCCCACGCGGCGCTCCCCGGCCCCGGCCTGGGGGTGCTGGTGAACAACGTGGGCAACTACGTGAACCGCCCCCTGCTGGACACCACCGATGCCGAGTGGGCCGACATGCTGGGCAGCAACCTCACCTCGACCTTCGCCACGTGCCAGGAGGCCGCTCGGCTCATGCAGCACCTCGGCTACGGCCGGATCGTGAACCTCGGCTACGCGGGTGCCCGCAACGTCCTGGCGCGGCCGGGCATCGTCCCCTACGTGATTGCCAAGGCCGGAGTCCTGCACCTGACCCGCTCGCTGGCCGTCGTGCTGGCGGGCAGCGGCGTCAGCGTGAATGCGGTGTCCCCCGGCGTGATCGAGACCAGTGTGAGCCAGCCCCTGCGCGACATCCCCGCCGGGCGGCTGGGTACCGTACAGGAACTCGTGGACGCCGCCCTGTCCTTCGTGAGGGCCAGCGACTACCTGACCGGCCAGGAGCTGGAAGTGGCCGGGGGCTGGAACCTGTAGCAGGGGAGGGCAGGTGATCCGGCGGGCAACCCCCTCCGCTCCACCGACCTCACCCGCAGACCCTGCGCCCCCCTGGCGTGTCCAGTGGGCGGGCGACCCCCGGCGCCCCGGCCCGGTAGCATGCGGCGCGTGACGACCACCGACGCCTCCACGCCCAGCACCCCGGCCCCCCGTGTGGGCGTGGTGATGGGCAGCCGCAGCGACTTCGAGACCATGCAGGGCGCCCTGGACGTGCTCCGTGACCTCGACATTCCGTACGAGGTGCGGGTGCTCTCGGCGCACCGCACGCCGGGCCTGCTGCCGACCTACGGTGCGCGGGCCGAGCGGCTGAACCTGGCGTGCATCATCGCCGGGGCGGGGGGGGCGGCGCACCTGCCGGGGATGCTCGCGGCCTTCACGCGGGTGCCGGTGCTGGGCGTGCCCGTGCAGTCGCGGGCACTGAGCGGCCAGGACAGCCTGCTGAGCATCGTGCAGATGCCCGCAGGCATTCCCGTGGCGACCTTCGCCATCGGCGTGGCGGGCGCGAAGAACGCCGCCCTGTTCGCCGCCGCGATCCTGGCGACCACCGACACGGCGGTGCGCGAGCGGCTGGATGCCCACCGCGCCCGCCAGACCCAGGCCGTGCTGGACGACCCCTTCTTCGAGGGACATCCCCGGGCGGGTGCGGAATGACCCCGCTGGCCCATCTTGGCATCCTGGGCGGCGGGCAGCTCGCGCAGATGCTAGCGCTGGCCGCCCTGCCGCTGGGCGTGCGCGTGACCGTGCTGGAACCCGACGCCCAGGCCCCGGCTCGGCGGTGTGCCGACCACATCCACGCGCCGTATACCGACCCGGCCGGGCTGGACGCCCTGGCCGCGTGCGACGCCGTGACCCTGGAGTTCGAGAACGTGCCGGTGGCCGCCCTGGACGCACTGCGCGGGCGCGTGCCGGTGCGGCCCGGTGCCGGGCTGCTGGACCGCAGCAAGCACCGGGCCCGCGAGAAGCAGGCGCTGCGGGCGGCCGGGGCACGCACCGCGCCTTTCGTGGTCATCGAGGACGCAGCGGCCCTCCAGGGAGCACTGCGGGCGGTGGGCGGCCACGGCATCCTGAAGACCAGCGAACTCGGCTACGACGGCAGGGGCCAGCGCCGCGTGGCCAGCGACCATGACCTGGGCACGGCGTGGGAGGGGCTCGGCGGCGTGCCCTGTGTGCTGGAGGGACTGGTGCCGTTCGAGCGCGAGGTCAGTCTGGGGGTGGCCCGCACGCCGGATGGTCGGGTGGCCTTCGGGCCACTGGTCGAGAACGTGCACAGGGACGGCATCCTGCGTACCAGCGTGTTCCCGGCGGAGGTGCCGGACGGGGTGGAGGCCGCCGCCCGCGAGCAGGCCCGTGCCGTGGCCGACGCCTGGGGCCTGGAGGGCCTGATGACGCTGGAGTTCTTCCAGCTGCCCGGCGGTGAGCTGCTCGTGAACGAGGTCGCGCCGCGCGTGCACAACAGCGGCCACCTCACCCAGGACGGCGGCGGGATCAGCCAGTTCGAAGCCCAGGTTCGGGCGGTGCTGGGCCGGCCGATCACCGACTGGCGGCCCCTCCACCCGTGCGCCATGGTGAACGTGGTCGGCGTGGCCGGCCCCGATGGCACGCCGCTGGAATCCGACTGGGCCGGGATCGATGCACTGGAAGGTACTCACGTGCATCTGTACCACAAGGACTGGCGGGCCGGACGCAAGCTGGGGCACGTGAACCTCGTGGCGCCGGACACAGCACTCCTGCGGGCCCGGCTGACCTCGCTGGAGGCGCTGGTGCCGTGAGCGTCGGGGGCTGGAGCTCGGGGGGGAGGTGCCCCCGCTGGTTCAATCCCGGCACAGGGTCCGGTGAACGCCGGCCCAACCGCGGCTCACGGTGCGTCAGGCGGGCGGCCCTAGCGTACCGGGGTGACGCGCCTCCTCCTGCCCCTGCTGACCCTCTCCCTGGTGACCGCCGCCCACGCGCAGTCCCCCTTCAAGCTCGTCCTGACCGCCAGCGAACAGAAGATCCGGAAGGGTGAGGTCACCACGCACGCCTTCACGAAGTCGTGGACACTCCCGGCCGCTGGCGTGAAGGCCAGCAGCGCGCACGGCAAGGTCAGCACCACCCTGAGCCCGGTGCTGGCGCAGATCGAGAAGACCGTGAACGCCCGCAAGCCCGTTCCCGCGACCTTCCGCAACGTGGGCGGGTCGTGGGTCGCCACTGACCAGACCGGCTGGATCTTCGACCGCGACGGCACCAAGGCAAACCTTCTGAAGGCCATCCGGGCGGGGAAGCCCACCGCCCAGATCGCGTACCGGCGCGTCGTGCCGGCCCGCAGCGTGGCGGTGCTCGCGCAGCGCGGGGTGCGGTGGCATGTCGCCACCGGCAACAGTTCCTACCGGGGCAGCCCGAACTTCCGTGTGAAGAACGTCCTGGTGGGCGCCAGCAAGCTCGACAACTTCTTCATCGCGCCCGGCCACGAGTTCGATTTCAATAAGGAGGTCGGGCAGATCGACGCCAGCACCGGCTTCGTGAAGGGCTTCGTCATCAGCGGCGGCACCCTGAGCAAGGAGGACGGCGGCGGCATCTGTCAGGTCAGCACGACCATCTTCCGGGCGCTGTATAAGGCCGGGCTGCCGATCACCGAGCGGCACGAGCACAGCCACCGGGTCGGGTACTACGACCCTGTCGGCTTCGAGGCGACCGTGTACGCCCCCGCCAAGAACCTGCGCATGAAGAACGACACCGGCCGGCACCTGTTCATCCAGGCCGCGTGGGATCGCAGGGCCCAGACCCTGCGCTTCGACGTGTTCGGCGCGAACACCGGGCGTAGCGTGACCATCAGCAAGCCGGTCATCACGGCCTTCAAGGCCCCGGCCAGTCCCAGTTACACGCCGGATGTCCGTGTGGCGGCCGGTGGCCGGCGCCTGCTCGACACACCAATGCAGGGCATGACCAGCGTGATCACGCGAACGGTGAAGGTCAGGGGCAAAATGGTCAGCAGGGACACGCTGAAGAGTGTCTACAAGCCGTGGGGCGCGGTGTACGGCGTGAATCCGGGGGACCGGCGGCTGAACTGAGCGGCCGGGCTATCCTGCCCACGTGACCGCGCCGACCGTGCCCACCGAGTTCCGCACTGCCCGCCTGCTGCTGCGTGCCCCCCGCCCGGAGGACGCCCAGGCCCAGGTGGACACCGTGAACGCCAGCCTGCCGGAACTGCGCCGCTGGATGCTGTGGGCGCAGGAACCGCAGACGCTGGAGGGCGCGCGGGAGAACCTCGCACGGGCCGCTGAGGCCTACGCCACGGGCGAGAACCTGCGCCTGCTCGTCTGGAACGCGGACGGCACGGAACTCGTCGGTTCCAGCGGGTACCACTCGCTGGACTGGCGCGTCCCGAAAGGGGAGATCGGGTACTGGATCGCCACGGCACACACTGGCCGCGGCTACGCGCAGGAGGTCGCCGCGTTCCTGACGGACTACGCCCTGAATGACCTGCGCCTGCGCCGTATCGAGATCCGCTGCGACGCGGACAACGGGCGCAGCGCCCGCATTCCCGCCGCCCTGGGTTACACCCTGGACGCGCGGCTCGTGAACTTCGACGTGGCCGCCGACGACCCCACGCGCCCGCGCGACACGCTGATCTACTCCATCACCCGCTGACAGCAGATCCCAGGGGGAGCGAGGGGTTCTCTCACTCCCCCTGGAACGAGTGGAGCGAGTGACAGACACGGCAGCGGTTGGTAGTGGAGCCCTGGGGCATCAGTTCAGCCCCTCCATGGAACTGAAAACTGCTGTGACACCGCTCGTCACGGCGTGATGCGCGTGCCCGCCTCGCCCCGCGCCGCCGCCGCCAGCACCCCGGCGGTCATGCCGCTGGCGATGGTGGCGAACGGAGCCCCGCGGTCGAGGGCGTCCAGAGCCGCGCGCACCTTGGGGATCATCCCGCCCGCGATCCAGCCGTCCACGATGCCCCCCTCCGCCTCGGTGCGGGTCAGGGTCGCTGCGCGGCTCTCCGGGTCGGGGAACGCGCGGTATACGCCGTCCACGTCGGTCAGGAACACGATGCCCTCGCCCAGAGCCCCGGCCACCGCCCCTGCGGCCGTGTCGGCGTTCACGTTCAGCGCGTCTCCGTCCGGTCCCACGGCGATGCAGCCCAGCACGGGCGTGATGCCTGCGCCCAGCAGGGTGCGCAGCAGGTCGGCATTCACGCCGGTCACGCGGCCCACCCGCCCCAGCGCCGGATCAAGGATCTCGGCCTGCAGGAGACCAGAGTCACGGCCCATCAGCCCGACCGCGTGCCCCACGTCCTGCGAGAGCTGTTTATTCAGCTGGCACAGCGCCATCTCCACCACGTCCATCGCCTCCGGACTCGTCACGCGCAGCCCGCCGACGAACGCGCTGGTCACGCCCCGCGCCGCGAGCTCCCGCTCAATCACCGGCCCGCCCCCGTGCACCACCACGACCGGCATCTCCGCGCGCAGCGCCGCGATCTCCGCCGCCACCGCCCGCCGCAGCTCCACGCTCTTCATGGCATTCCCGCCGTACTTCACGATCATGGAAGGCAGTGTAGGAGCAGAGGGCAGACGGCAGAGGGCCAAGGGCTAAAAATCGGCTGCCCTCGGCCCTCTGTAAGACCGACTCCGCTCTATTCCGCCCTCACCGGGAGAGCGCCGATAAGGGCTCCATGCCGCGGAGCCGGTCTCTTGTTCCTACTCCCTCCGGTCGGATTTCATCGGCTCAATGAACCGATGAAATCGGAATTACGCGAACTGCGCGCGCATCATCATGATCTTCAGTTCGTGGGGGCTGGTCGCGGAGGCCATGGCGTCTTCCGGGGTCATCTTGCCCATCGCCACGAGTTCGGCGAGGTGCTGGTCGAAGGTGTGCATGCCGCGTGAGCCGCCTTCCAGCAGCGCCTGCTTGATCTCCTCGGTGCGCTCGGCGTCCTTGATGCATTCACGCACGGTGGGGGTGCCCAGCAGGATCTCCATGCCCAGCACGCGCCCGCCCCCGGCACGTGGCAGCAGCCGCTGGCTGATGATCCCCACGATGCTCTCCGACAGGCCCTGGCGGATCTGGTCGCGCTCGTGCGGCGCGAAGAAGTCGATGATGCGGTTCACGGTGCGCACGGCGTCCTGCGTGTGCAGTGTGCTGAAGACCAGGTGCCCGGTCTGCGCGGCCGACAGCGCCGCCTCAACGGTCTCCTTGTCGCGCATCTCGCCGATCAGGATGATGTCGGGATCCTGCCGCATGCTGGCGCGCAGGCCGTTGGCGAAGCTCAGGGTGTCCATGCCCAGTTCCCGCTGGCTGATCATCGCCATCCGGTCGCGGTGCAGCACCTCGATCGGGTCTTCGAGCGTCACGATGTTCACGGGCTGCGTGGCGTTGATGTGGTCGAGGATGCTCGCCAGCGTAGTCGTCTTGCCGCTGCCGGTCGGGCCGGTCACCAGCACCAGCCCGCGCTCGTGCTGCGCGAGCTGCCCGAAGGTGTCCTCCGGCAGGCCCAGATCCTTGAACGACGGGATGGCCTTGTCCTCGATCACGCGCATGATCAGGCCGATGGTGCCGCGCTGGTAGTACGCGTTCACGCGGAAGCGGGCCAGATTGGGGATGCCATACGCGAAATCTGCCTCGCGCTTCTCCTGGAAGTGTGTCCACATGGCGGGGGTCATCATCTCGCGGGCAAAGCCCTCGACGTGCTCCGGCCCCAGCCGGGCGTCGCCGTAGCGCTTGATCTCGCCGTCCACGCGCCCAGCCGGGGCACTTCCGGTGCGCAGGTGGATGTCACTCGCGCCATCCTTCACGATCGCCGACAGTACGCTGTTCAGGACACTCATCTTCCACTCAGCGTAGGGGGAGCCGTCTTACAGAACTCTGCGCCCCCACCGGCTGTGATCGGGTGGCAAGGCCGTCCCAGCCCTCGGCCACAGGTTCGGGGCAGCCTGTCCCCCGGCGGGGGGGATCGGTGGTCAGGACGTCACATGTTCCCCTGAAACGGCCACGCCTGCCCCGCCCCGCAGGCGCCGGCTCTCCAGATCCGCGTGCTGGGTCAGGTAGCGCAGCCACGCCTTGGCGGTCAGCGGCCCCAGGCTGTTGTGCTCCACCGTCAGGTCTTCCTGCGGGGGGCGGCGGTGCAGTTGCCGGGCCAGGTCCACAGTGCCGGCACGGGTGCTCGACAGCAGCACGCGCAGGTCGTCCAGGGTCAGGATCGATGGAGGCCGGTACGCGCTGGACTCGTCACGGACGTAGGGTCGCTCGCCCAGCGCGACCCGCAGCCGGTTCTGGCCCCAGCGCTCGATGGTGATGACATGTGCCAGCACGTCGCGGTTCGCGGGAGTGTCGGTCGCGCGGGCGGCCCGGCCCGCCAGATGATCCCCGGCGCGTTCCAGGCTGTGGGCCAGTTCGGTGTACGAACTGCGTCCGGCCGGGGCCTCCAGCACGCGGGCGACCACGAAGTCCTTGACCTCGCCCTTGCGCTGCCGCGCCAGATACGCCGCGCCGGCGGCCACGCCCACCCCGGCGACGGTCAGGATGGTGGGCAGGAGTTTGCTGCGGGGGGACGTCATGCCCCCCACTACGTGCGCGGGCCACTCAGGGTTCCGGACGGGGCTGCGCCGCGATCATGCCGCCGGGGGTGCCGATCAGCGCCACCCGCGAATCGGCGGGGCAGGGCAGCGCCGGCGTCATCATCAGCGGGTGGGCCAGCGTGTATTCCGGCACGCCCAGGTGCAGGCCCCGGGCACCCCAGCCGAAGCCCTTGCCCAGCCGCGCCCCATGGCCATCCACGGCGACACACGCGAGCACCGCCCCCTGGGCACCGTCCGGTGTCCGCACCGCCTCGCCCACGGCGGGCATGGCCGACAGGCGCGCCCCGGCCACGTCCGTGAGCCGCCAGTACCAGCCTTCCTTCTTCTGGTGCGGCACATACACGGTCACGCCGGCCCGCAGCGCCAGTGTCCTCAGCGGCAGCAGGGCGCGCTCTGGCCCCACGACCAGCACCCGCAGCGCCGCCACCTCCGGGTGGGTCAGCAGGGCGTGGGCGGCCCGGCGGGCGTGCGTGAAATTCGGGTGGTGCCCGTGCGGGGGCACTGGATACCCGCAGGCGCGGGCACGCAGCAGGGCCGTCCAGATCTGTTCGCGGTACGCGCCGGCCGTGGTTCCGGGCGGGGCGGCCGAATTCACCGTCATGGACTCAGGCTACCGCCGCTACACTGGAAACATGACGGTCATCCGTGTGGCAGTGGCGGCGTACCCGGTGGACTTCCACCCGGACTGGGCAGCCTACGAGGCCAAGGTCTCGGCGTGGGTGCAGGACGCGGCCCGACAGGGGGCGGCCCTGCTGGTCTTCCCGGAGTACGGTGCCCTGGAACTCGTGAGCCTGCTCCCCCCGGAACTCCACCACGATGTGATCGGGATGCGCCCGGCCCTCCAGGCGCTGCTGCCGGAGTTCCTGGCCCTGCATGTGCGGCTCGCGCAGCAGCACGGCGTGGGGATCGTGGCGGCCAGCCTGCCGGTCGCGTCCGGGGACGGCTACGTGAACCGCGCGTACGTGATCGGCCCGGACGGCACCGTGTCGTGGCAGGACAAGCTGATGATGACCCGCTTCGAGGACGAGGAGTGGCACATCTCGCCCGGCCAGGGCACGCGGGTCTTCGACCTGGGCGGCGTGACCTTCGGCGTGGCGATCTGCTACGACAGCGAATTCCCGCGTCTGGCCCGCACCCTGGCCGAGGCCGGCGCGGAACTGCTGGTCGTGCCGTCCTTCACCGGCTCCCGGCGCGGCTACACGCGCGTGAGGGTGGGCAGCATGGCCCGTGCCCTGGAGGGGCAGTGCTACGCCCTGCACGCCCCACTGATCGCGGACGCCATGTGGACGTACGCCGTCGAGGACGCCCACGGCATGAGCGCCATCTATGCACCCGCCGACAACGGTCTGCCCGAGGACGGCATCGTCGCGCAGGGGGAGTGGAACACGCCGGGCTGGCTGATCCACGACCTCGACCTGACGCTGACCCGGAACGTGCGCGTGGACGGCCACGTCCTGAACTGGCGGGATCGCGTGGCGGCCCAGGAACGTCCGAGCATGCCGGACACCGTGGCGCTGACCGTGCCCGTCCGTGGCTGAGCGGCTTCATGTCCGTCCCCTGGGCCGTTCGGATGTGGAGGCGTACCGGGAGGTGCGGCTGCAGGCGCTGTGCAACGACCCGGACGCGTTCCTGACCACGGCGGCGGACTTCGCCGCGCGGCCACTGCAGAGCGTGGCGGATCGGCTGGAGCCCACGGCCCATGCTGTGACCTTCGGCGCAGTGCTGGACGGCACGCTGGTCGGCCTGCTCACGCTGGTGCGTGAGGAGAGCGCCGTTCTCGCGCACCGGGCGAACGTGTACGGCGTGTCGGTGGCTCCGGCCGCACGGGGACAGGGGGTCGGAGCTGCCCTGCTGGACGCGGCCGTGGCCCACGCGCGCACGTGGAACGGTGTGCACAGCCTGCACCTGGCGGTCATCGAGACGCAGGCCGCTGCGCGCCGCCTGTACGAGCGCCACGGCTTTCGGGTGTGGGGCCGCCAGCCGGACGCCGTGTGCCGTGACGGTGCCCTGCAGGCCGAGGACTGGATGTGGCGGCCCCTGACCCAGGCGGACTGATCCCGGCCGAATGACCGTGGGGACAGCTGAACACAGTTCAGCGCGACCGGTCGCCCTGGGGGCGCTATCATGCGCGGTGTGCGGCTCCTGCTGCTTTCCGACATTCACGCCAACCACACCGCCCTCCAGGCGGTGCTCAGGGATGCCGATACCCGCAAGTACGATCAGGTGATCCACCTGGGCGACGCCCTGGGCTACGGCCCGCACCCACGTGAGGTGCTCGACACGCTGCGCGATCTGGACGCCGTGTGCATCATGGGCAACCACGACCAGATGCTGCTGGAGTACGCCGACGGCACCCGTGCCCCCAAGGACAGTGTCGTGTCGCTGGCCCTCAAGTACCAGCTCGAACGCATGTCCGAACGCGACGTGGCGTGGGTGCGGCTGTGGCGCGACGGCGTCGATGATCCGGACATCGGGGCCCGCTACCGCCACGGCACGCCCACCAGCCTCGACGAGTACACGGACTCGGTCACGGCCGCCCGTGAGGCGTTTGCGCAGTGGCACGGGCGCCTGGCCTTCGTGGGCCACACGCACGTGCCCGCCGTGTACGCCACCCTGAACGCCCCGGTCGGCGAGTGGATCAAGATGCAGCTGTTCCAGGACGGCGGCAGCTATCTCGTGCCGCCCAGCACCCGCGTGATCCTGAATCCCGGCAGCGTGGGCCAGCCGCGCGACGGCAACCCCAAGGCCAGCTACGCGGTCTTCGACTCGGTGCGGATGCACTACGAGGTCTTCCGCGTGCCCTACGACATCGAGCGTGCCCAGGAGGCGGCCCTGGAGGCCGGACTGCCGCAGGTGCTCGCCGCCCGGCTGGCTGTCGGGAAGTAGGCGCCATGAGCGGATCTCCGGCGAGCCCGCCGGTCAGCCTGCACCCGCAGGTGCTGGAACAGGCCGACGCCTTCCGGGGCAACGCCCTGCTGCTGAGCGGCCCCGCCCGCGTGGGCAAGCTCGCGGTGGCCCGTGCCATCGCCGCCGCACAGAACTGCACCGGCCCGCGTGGCCCCGGTGGCGAGGCCTGCGGTCAGTGCCCGTCGTGCCGCGCCATGACTGCCGGCAGCCACCCGGACGTGCTGCTCGTCGAGCCGCGCGCCACGACCACCACCGGCAAGGCGGCGCGCCGCAAGCTGATTCCCATCGGCGCGATTCTCGATGCCCGCGACAAGGCCCACGAGTACGAGGTGCACGTCTTCGAGTTCCTGGAGGTGCGCCCCACCCACCGGCGCCGCGTGGTCATCGTGAACGGGGCCGAGCATCTGGGCCCCGAGGCCGCCAACGCCCTGCTCAAACTCGTCGAGGAGCCCCCGCACGGAGCCCTGTTCCTGTTCCTGGCCGAGGACGTCCGGGCGGTGCTGCCCACCGTCGTCAGCCGCAGCGCCCGCGTGGGCGTGGCTCCCGCCAGCGACCGGGCCCTGGAGCGTGCTCTGATCGCTGCCGGAGCGGCGCCGGAACCGGAACTCGTCGAGTTCGCCGCCGGACGCGCCGGCATGCTGGACGAGCTGGACAAGGTCAGGAGCGCCCTGCAGGACGCCCGTGACCTGAGTGCTGCCCTGTCAGACGGTCTGCTGCCCGCCCTGGAGGCCGCCGAGGCCCTGGAGAAACGCTTTGACCCCGCGTGGCACCCCGAGACCCTGCGCTTCGTGTGGCGGCACCACCCTGCCCACCAGCGCGCCCGCGCCGACACGGCCCTGGACGCCCTTCAAGGCGCCCTGGAGGCCTATGCCAGTCCCAGCCTGGCCTTCCAGGTGTTCGCGCTGGCCCTCCGGGACGCGTTCGGCCACACCTGAACACCCACCGCCGGGCAAGCTGGCGCCGGCTTCTGCTCCTGCCCACACAGCTGTGCCCACGGGCCGGCAGTCACGCGTTCCGCAGGTGCGTCTGACGGTACCCGTTCCCCCACCTGGGGGGTGGTCAAGTGTGGCAGAGCCACGGAAAGGGGACAGGTACAGTGACTTCAGTTCCACAACAGGAGGTACAGCATGAAGAAACTGATCGTCGTTCTCCTCGCATCGCTGGTGTGCAGCAGCGCCATGGCCGCCCCGTCCATCCAGGGCACGTCCGGAACGGTTCACACCGACGGCAGCAAGATCGCCTGGGCCGGCTGAACATCCGCTGACACAGTCACCACAGGCCGCCCCGGATGCGTTCCGGGCGGCCTGTGCCCTACGCGCCCGCCCGGCGGCGCAGCTTGTCCGCGTACATGCGGCGGTCGCTCTCCCGCAGCAGATCACCCGGCGTCTGCGCATCGTCCGGGGTGCGTGCCACGCCCACACTCGCACTCACGTGCGGCAGCCCCTCCCCACCCGCCTCCCGCAACACCGCGTCCATGAGCGCCCTGAGCGAGGCGTCGTCCTGCGCGCCCGATCCGATCACCGCGAACTCATCCCCACCCATCCGGTACGCCCGCCCGACCCCCGCGAACACCCGCTCCAGGGCTCCAGCGAACCGCTGGAGCAGGCCATCCCCCTGCCCGTACCCCAGCGCGTCGTTGGTCGCCTTCAGGCCGTCCAGGTCACAGCTCACCACCCACAACGCCACCGGCGCCCGCACCGCCGCCTCCAGATCCGTCTCGAACGCCCGGCGGTTCAGGAGGCTTGTCAGCACGTCTGTGCGGGCCATGCGCTCCAGTTCCCGCGCCGACCGTTCCGCCGCCAGCCGCGCCTCCTCCACGTCCCGCAGCCGCTCCATCTGCAACTGCTCGAACACATTCAACAGGTGTGACGCGTCCTCCTCGTCCAGCGCACCGTCGTCTACCAGCGCGTCCCCGCCCGGCGCCAGCACCTCCAGCGCCAGATCCACCAGCGCCGGATCGAAATGCGTGCCCGCCAGCCCCTTGATCTCCGCCAGGGCCTCCTGCGACGTCCACGCCCGCTTATACGGCCGGTCCTGTGTCAACGCGTCGAACACGTCCGCGAGCGCCACGATCCGCCCCGTGAGCGGCACCGCCTCGCCACTCAGCCCGAACGGGTACCCGCGCCCATCCCAGCGCTCATGGTGCGACAGCGCGATCTCCTCCGCCATCCGCAACAGATCGGATCGACCCCCCGACAGGATCCGCGACCCGATCAGGGTGTGCGACTTCATCTGCTCGTACTCCTCAGGCGTCAACGTCCCGGCCTTCAGCAGGATCGCATCCGGAATGCCGATCTTGCCCACGTCATGCAGGCGCGCCGCCACCCCCAGGATCCGCGCCCGCTCCTCCGGCCAGCCCAGGCCACGCGCGATCCGCGCCGCCGCCCGCCCCACCCGGCGCGTGTGCTCCCCCGTCGTGTCGTCCCGGTACTCCGCCGCCATCGCCAGCCGCGTCACGATCTCCTGGTGCGCCCGCGCCAGCTCCGCCGTCCGTTCCTTCACGCGCTGTTCCGCCGCCAGCCGCGCCTCCTGCTCCACCTCCGTCCGGATGCGGTACATGTTCGCGTCGTGCCGGGCACGATCCACCTCGAACTGGATGCTCAGGTTCCGCGTCTGTCGGTCGCGTTCGGTATTGAACAGCTCGTCCTTGATCCGCACGTGCTCCTGGGCGTGCTCAAACGCCCGTCGGTAGTCCCCCTGCCGTGCGCCCAGCGCCGACAGAATCCGGTGGGCCTCGGCCTCCTCCTTCGGGCTTTCGCTTTCCTGTGCCAGGGTCAGGCCCCGCCGGACGTGCCCCTCGACCTGCTCAAGGTGGCCCAGCGACAATTCCACGTCTGCCAGGTGCAGCCTGGACTCGAGTTCACCCTGCGTCTCACCCAGTTCCAGTGCGATCTGCAGCGCGGATTCCAGAGCATCCCTGGCAGGGCCGTGGTGGCCGAGGTCTCCGTTCAGTTTGCCCAGGCTGTCGAGTCCGGACATCTCGCCTGACTTGAACCCGATTGCCCGGCTCAGGCCGATTCCCTGACCGAGGTACGCCGACGCGAGTTCCGTGTCGATCCCCAGATACGCGCTGCCCAGATTCAGCAGCGCGGTGGCCTCCAGCACGCCGTCTCTGGTGGCCCGGGCAGACTCGAGCGCCGACCGGCCCACTGTGACGGCGAGTTCCTGATCGTTGTTGAGCCAGTGGGCCCGTGCCAGACCGATCAGGATGAAACTGTCCAGCTTGATGTCCCTGCCAGAGGCGTGATTGGTGGTGTAGGCCTCGTTCAGCGTGTGGATGGCGGCGGCGGCGTTGCCGATCGAACTCTGGATGTTGGCGATGTTGGTCAGGGTCTTGACCTGTCCAGTGAGATCGTCCAGGGCCCGCCAGTCGTCCAGCGCCTGCTCGAAGCACATCAGCGCGTCCTTGACCCTGCCCGTGCTGAACAGGACGCTGCCGAGGACATTGCGTGCGAACCCCTGCACGTCGCGCTGCTGGGGATCACTGGAGGGCGACACACGGCCCAGGGCGAGCCGCAGCAGCCGCTCGGCCTCGACGCCTTCCCCGAGCGCGAAACAGATCTTCCCGGCGAGTGCCTCGGATCTCGCCTGGTGCACCGGATCTTGCGCCTGCCCGAAGAGCTCGATCGCCACTGCGATGCACTCCCACGCACGCTTGTATTCCATGGACAGCATGAGCGCCCGTGTCTGCAGGACGTGGGCCAGGGCCGTGTCGTGAACCGTGCCCTGAAGCGCCGCGCGCCGCACGAATTCCTCGGCCGTCTGCAGGGAGACCTCGGATTCCGCCGCGAGCTGTGACTCGAGATCGGCGCGCAGCGCGTCGAGTGCCGGATCGCTGTGCCCGGGGCCGCGCTGATCAGAGAGCTGGTGTGGCGACGTCATCCGTGGGTGTCCCGGGTCAATCCACGACTTCGTTCATGAGGGCGGCCAGGTCAATCTGGCCGCTCCCCAGCTGCCCGCCGTAGGGCCAGTTGGCAGCGCGGTCATAGATGGAATTGGTCGCGCTGTGCGATACGGCACCGGGGAGGGACGCCACGTGTTTGCGGGTGGTCTGTCCCAGCGCCAGGGCCAGGCCGCCAGACACGATGGGTGCCGCCTGACTGGTTCCAGTCCACGCCGCCATCATGTTGCCAGGGGCCGGGGCGTACACATTCTCGCCGGGCGCAACCACCTCGGTCTGGACGCCGTAGTTCGAAAATGTCGATTTGGCACCGGTCAGGTCGACGCTCGCGACACTGAGCATGAGGGGGAGGTCGAAGCCGTACTGGGCCGGGAAGGTCAGGGTTCGCCGGGCGGCGTTGCCCACAGACGCAACGGCCAGCACGTTCTTCGATGCGGCGGCGGCCAGCGCGGTCTTGATGGCTGGAGCGTCCGTATCGGTGCCCAGGCTCAGGTTGATCACGTGGGCTCCCCGGGCCACGGCCCAGTTGATCGCCGAGACGATGCTGCTCACATCCCCGGAGCCGTCCGGCCCCAGCACCCGCAGAGGCATGATCTTGGCCCGTGGCGCGACCTGCAGGATGATGCCGGCCACGTTTGTGCCGTGGCCGTAGCCACCGGTGCCCAGTGTGCCCTCCTCCTGCGGGACAGCATCGCCGGCATAGAAGTCCCACCATGTCGCCGGGTCGGTCAGCGCTCCCTGGAATGCGACGTGGTCGACGTCGATCCCGGTATCGATCACAGCGACGACCGTCCCGGCCCCGAGATTGGTCGCTCGCGCCTGGGCCGACTCCAGTCGGACGTTCTGCCACGTCTGGGTGTTCTGCGGAATCGGGGCGTACGTACCGCTGGCCCACGCGATCTTCATGCCGCCGGCCCAGGCCTGCAGCTCACCACTGGCCCACGCGATCTTCATGCCGCCCATCCTGGCGGTGGTCGCACCGCCGCCGCTGATCTGATCCCTGCTGGTGTCGACAGTCACACTGCGGTTCAGGGCGGTGCTGAGGGTGTGGGCACTGGGGGGCGGCGCTCCCGCTGCAGCGTTCAGGCCGATGACGGCGTGGCAGGTGGTGTCGGCGCAGTCCGTGCCCGTGATGCTCACGACGGTGCCGCCGCTCGCGGTCTGGAGCGAGGCAACGGTGTCGCCAGAGTGGACTGGTACGGTTGCCACGTAGTCAAAGCGTGGGGCAACCTGTCCGGGGTGGTTCACGGTCGGATCCGGCAGGGCGATAGGCTCGACGGTCAGTCCGGCGGGTGCAGGGGGCGTGCTGGCCAGCGGGGTGCCGGGTGGCGTGGCTGCACAGGCACTCAGGAGGATGGCCGTGATCGACAGGGTCAGGAAGGCAGGTATCCGGGTCATGGAAGGTTCCTCTCGCGCGGTGGGGACAGAGCGACTGTCAAGACCGTAGATCCAGACCCCTCACCCGGTGCTTACATGGGATCCTTAAAGGTGTCGGGTGGCCGCTGCCGTGACCGCCTATGACTCAGGCCGGTGAACGTGCAGCGGTTCGATGCAGAACGATTCCAGCAGCGTCACCGCCGCGCAGCGACCCCTGGGGTCGTGTGGCCTCGCTGAGGCGTCCGGACAGACCCGGATTCGTGGTGCGGCATGTGGGGCCGGATGCGTGCTGGACGGTACGACACGCTGGTACGCCCCCGACGCCCCGGTGGGCTCTGGCGGCATGCCCTGTCAGAACCCTGACAGGGCATGCCGCCGGGGTTCCTTAAAGTGGGATCCCGCCCTACTCGTCGCTCAGGTGAGACACGACCGCGATGTCCCGTAGCAGTCGTCCTGCTGCACGCTGAAACTGCCGTCCTTGACGCCCTCGAGCAGCGCGGCGAAGTACGTGGTGCGCTCGCCCCAGTCCTGGGCGGGAATGCCGCGGAACGTGAAGGTGCGCAGGCGCCGTCCGAAGGATCGCAGGGCCCCCAGCGCGTCTGCCAGGGTCAGGCGCTCGCGGGACAGCAGCGGCACGTCGACCTGCCGCACGGCGTTCTGCGCGGCCCTGACCAGTTTCTCCAGGCTGGTGTGCGGACTGCGGGGCCGCTCACGGCGGGGCAGGTTCACCGGCACCGGACGACCCGGCAGCAGCCCCTCACGCTCGCGGCGGCGGGTCGCCAGGAAGCTGACCAGGGCGTCCAGCTCGGCCAGCGCCTCCACGCCCTCGACCACGTCGTCCAGCAGGTCGTCGTGTTCGGGGGGCAGGTCGTCCGGGTCGGGGGCCGGAAGCAGCAGCCGCGCCTTCAGGGCGATCACGCCGGCCAGCGTGGGGAGGAGTTCCGGGTGCGTGCCGTCCAGCGGGCCGGTCAGCGCCTGTGCCCACGCCAGCACGTCCCGCGTGAGGCGCAGCAGCGGCACCTCGGCCGGGAGCACCCGCCCAGTCCGCAGCGCCGCCGCCAGATCGGTCAGCGTGCCGTGAAAGACCGGCAGCGTGACCTCGAAGGTGGCTGTCGGTGGCGGGGCGGTCACGGGCACAGGCGCACGGCCACCATCAGAGCTTGAGGAACCCGACCTTCGTCCGGACTTCCTCCATGACCGGCGCGGCGATGGCACGGGCCTCGCGTGCGCCCTGCGCCAGCGCGTCGCGCACGCTGTCCAGATCGTCCCGCAGCTCCTCGCCCCGCGCCTGGATGGGGGTCAGGTGCGCCGTGATGCCGGTCATGACGGCCTTCTTGCAGTCCACGCAGCCGATCCCGGCGCGGCGGCACTCCACGTCCACCATCTGGATGGTGTCCAGATCGCTGAACAGCTTGTGGTAGTCGAAGATCAGGCAGACGTCGGGGTTGCCGGGATCGGTGCGGCGCACGCGGGCCGGATCGGTGGGCGCGACGCGCAGCTTGGCCCAGATGGAGTCCATGGGCTCGAACAGGCCGAGGGTGCTCGTTTCGCCCTTGCTCTTGCTCATCTTACCCTGGCCGTCCACGCCGGGAATCCGCAGGGCCTGCTTGTTGTACACGGCGCGGGGCTCCGGGAAGGTCTCCCCGAAGCTGTGGTTGAACTTCCGGGCGATCTCGCGGGTCAGCTCGATGTGCTGGGTCTGATCCTCGCCCACCGGTACGGTGTCGGCCCGGTACAGCAGGATGTCGGCGGCCATGAGCACCGGGTACATCAGCAGGCCCGCCGGGACGCTCTCCAGCTGACCGGATTTGTCCTTGTACTGCGTCATGCGCTCCAGATCCCCGACCGGCGTGATGGTCGTGAACACCCACGACAACTCCTGGTGCTCGGGCACGTGCGACTGTACGAAGAAGATCACCTGACTGGGGTCGAGGCCCACGGCGAAGTTCGCCACCGCCATGTCCAGCGTGCGCTGCGCGAGGAGCGCCGGGTCGAACGCGGCCGGGTTCGTCAGGGCGTGCAGATCCACGACGCAGTACAGACTCTGCTTGCCGTACTCCCGCCCGAGCTTCACATAGTTCTGCATGGCCCCGAAGTAGTTCCCGATGTGGGGCTCACCGGTCGGCTGGATCCCTGAAAACACGCGCGACATCACCAGGGGATTGTAGCGGGCCGGTCTGGGGGCGCGGTGGCGTGGGCTCACCGTGGCGGACTGGGCAGCCAGAAGCAGCAGTCAGGGGCGGCCCCCTCGTCGGGAGGCCGCCCCTGGATGGACAGGCTTACTTGTCGGCGGGCGCGTCCGTTGCCGGCGTGCTGCCGGAGTCGGGCGTCGTGGCGGGGGTTCCGGTCGAGGGCGTCTCCGTGGCCGGCGTTCCGGTGGCCGGCGTGGTGCTGCCGGGCGTGGCCGTGCCGCTGCCCGTGGCCGGAGTGGTCGGCTTGGGCGTGGCGGCAGCGACCCGCTTCTGCTGGGCCTCGAGCACCGTCTTGAGCTTGTCCACGGGCTTCAGGGCGGCCACCTGCTGGGTCAGGAAGGTCTGGCCCTGCTCCTGCTTCTTGCTGGACAGCACCTGCGTCTCGATCTGGCTGCGCACGGCGCTCAGGGGCTGCGTGGTCGCGGCCTTGAGATCCGTCACGTACAGCACGGCGAAGCGCTCGCCGGACTTCACGACGTCGGTCAGGCTGCCCTCGCCGGCGGTGCGCAGGTTGCGGGCGGTGAACACGGCGGCGTTCAGATCCTCGGCCAGCTTGCCGTCGCCGGCGGTCACGGCGCCCTGCTCGCTGACGGTGCCCCCGGCCTTGGTGGCGGCGGCCGTGAAGCTGCCGCTGCCGTTCCAGCTGCTGCGGAACGCGGCGGCCTTGGCCTGATCCTTGAAGCTCGCCTCGGCGACCGTGCCGCCGGCGGGCGTCTGGAACTGCGTCTTGTTCTGGTCGTAGAACGCCTGGATGTCGGCGTCCGAGACCTTCACGTCACGTGCGCCGTACGCGGCCAGACCGGCGGCGATCTCCTGGCGGCTGCCCACCAGATCCAGCTTCAGCTTCCTGGCAATGTCGGCGGCGGCGTAGCCCTGGATCAGCTGCTGCATGACCTGCGGCTTGAGGATGCCGTTCACGAGCTGCGCGGCCTGATCGGCGGGCACCTGCTGGAGCAGCTGGCCGAACTGCTGGTTGTTCACGACCTGTTCCAGCACGTCCGAGTACGGGATGTTCTGACCGGCGACGGTCGCCACGGTGGGGTTCTCGACCTTCCAGTTGGGATCCTTGTACTCGATCTTCACGTCTTTTTCCAGGCCGGCGATCCAGGTCTCCACTGCGGCGTTCTTCTTCTGCTCGGTCACGGCGGTGGTCGCGTCGGCCTTCGCCTCGGCGTAGGGCTTGACGGCCGGGGCCAGGTACTTCTCGACCTTCACGATGTAGAACTTGCCGCCGCTGGCGATCACGTCCGTCACGCCGCCCTGGGTCAGCGCGAAGGCGGCGGGGCCGACCTCGGTGGGCAGCGCCACCTGCGCGACCGGGCGGGGAGCGCCGTTCTCGATGGGGCCGAGCGCCCCACCGCGATCCTTGAAGTCGCCGGCGGCGTTGTTGTCGCTGGCCAGCTTGGCGAAGTCCGCGCCGCCCTTGGCCTGCGCCAGGAGCGCCGTGGCCTTGGCCTTGTCGCTCACCACGATCTGGCGGCCCACGATACGGGCGTCGCTCTGGAAGGCCTGCGGGTTGAGGTCGTAGTACAGCTTCGCCTCGGCGTCGGTGGCGGCGGGAACGGCCTTCTTCAGCTCGTCGGTCTTGCGCTGGTAGGCCAGGCTGGTGCGCACCTGCTCGCGGAACGAGGAGTCGGTGAAACCCCGGCTCTGCAGGGCGTTTGTCCACGCGGCGTTGTCGGTCAGCTGGTTGGACTCACGGATCTTCTTGACCTCTGCGTTCACGTCGTCGCGGCTCACCCGGACGTCTTTCACGCCCTCGGTGATCAGCGTCTCGCGCACCTTGCTCTGCACGATGTAGGTCTTGAAGTCGTCGGCCAGCACGCCGGTGTCGGTGCTGGCGAGCACGGGATTATTGGTCTTCACGGCGTCGAGTTCCGCGACCGTCACGGTCTGGCCGTTCACGGTCAGCGCAGGAATGCCCTGCTCCTTCTGGCCGAAGAGAGACCCGCCCTGGAGGGCCGGCGTGAACTGATAGGCCATCCCGGCCACGAGCAGGACAGCAAGAACGATCAGCAGACCGTTCACGAGTGGTTTACGCTTCACTTGAACTCCTTTAAGGCAGGTGCTAGGTTACCGGGGCTCTGAGGTGCCGCAGGTGCTGGAGGAGCCGACCGCACTCGTAGCTCAGCTGGATAGAGCGTTGGCCTCCGAAGCCAAAGGTCGCTGGTTCGAGCCCAGTCGAGTGCACCACCCGCGCCGCCCCCCACAACCTGTGAGGGGGCGGCGTTCACTTGATTCCGCACACGCGGCAGCACCGGGAAAGACACGCGCAGGATTCTAGCACGCAAGGTTAAACGGAAATGAAGCCGTAAACGGCGTTCGCAACGTGAAATTTCCGCCGCCTGTCCGGCCGGGCCGGCCCGCGCAGCCTGTACCCTGGAAGGCATGACTGCTCCCGCACATTCCCTGCTGACGCTCCTGGAGACCCTGGGCGGCAGCTACGCCGGCCCCACCCGCCCCGAAAACGGCCCGTACGGCCTGGTCGGCACCGGCGAGGGCTCGGTGGCCGCCCACCTGGCCCAGACCCTGGTGCCCGGCGTCCTGGCCCGCAGCGGCACCCAGTTCGTGCTGGGCAGCCCCGATGCCCGCAGCGCCGCCACCGACTACGCCGATCTGGCCGAGGTCGCTGGGGCCAGCGTAAGGCATGCCAGCACGGGCGGTGCCCCCGGCGAGATCGATGTGCTGATGCCCGGCGGCCCGCTCGCCACCTACCACTTCGCGCAGTACGTGGCGTACGCCAGCGGCCACGCCACCGAGGCCCAGGCCGCCGACGCCCTGATCTCGGATCTGGCGGCCCGCTGCGCGTCGCACGTCGAGGAGAACAATCCCGCCCGTGACCTGGCGTGGAGCCTGTGGGGCCGTCAGCCGCTGCTGCTGGCCGCCCCGGACGCCGAGGCCCTGCCGCATGCGTGGCAGCAGCTGCTGGCCCGGATCGGCAAGACCCTGGCGATCCCCCTGCTGGGCGACCCGCTGCCGCTGACCACCGGAGCGTTCGAGGCCATCCACGAGAAGGGCGACGCCAAGGTCGCGCTGATCCTGGGGGACACGGACGCCACGCTGCTGCTGGCCCGCGAGATCCTCGACAGCCGCATCGACGAGATCATCCATGTGGGCTTCCCGGACGGGGCCCAGGGCTACCCGGCGCAGCTCGCCCTGTGGTATTTCGGCGCGTGGGTCGCCGCATACCTGGCCGAGCGCTACGGCGCCAGCCCCGCCGACCTGCCGGTGCTGGCACGCGCCCAGGCCGTCCTGAGCGGCGAGGACGACGGCGACGCCCGCCTGAGCGCGCAGCGCGACGACCTGCGCCGTGAGCCGCGTGGGGCCGGCTGGGACAGCGACGAACCCGGATTCGATACCGACGATCTGGACGACGACGACGATCAGGACTGATTCCGGCAGGGGAGACGCGCCACCTGCCGTCAGCGTGGCGCAGAGGGTGGACGTCCCGCCCGCCACACGGCCCACATCAGCAGCGGTTGCAGCGGCAGACGTGCCCACAGCGCCCACGCGGGGAGGCCGAACCGCTGTGGGTGCTGGGCCATAAAAACGTTTGCAGGAACCACGGCGACCAGCAGGGCCAGCAGCCCCCAGCGGGCCGCCGGACGCGTGGCCGGATGCAGCAGCCCCAGGCCACCCGCGATCTCTGCCGCGCCGCTGATCAGCGTGGCGTGGCGCGCTGACATCGGTGTTCCCGGCGGGACGATCTGGTCGAAGAGACCGGGCCGGACGAAGTGCAGTGTCCCGGTCACGATGAACAGGCCACCCAGCAGCGCAGCGCTCCGGGTGGGACGGACAGGCGCCCATGTGGGCATGCGACCCCCTGGAACCTCCAGGGCGAACCGGAGCCGATCAGGTCAGCTCCGGCCGCCGGACGGACTTACTTGCTGGTCGGAACGCTGCGGGCGTCCTCGCGATCCTTCAGTTCCTTGCGGCTCAGGCCGTCCTCGGTGTTGCGGGGGGCCTTGGCCTCCCGGTCGTTGTTGTCCTTGAACGACGGCGTGTGACCGTCGTCGATCCCGCTCACCTCGGTCTTGGAACGGTCGTATTCCTGGGGCTTGCTCGTGTGGCCCGAGTTCTTGTCGTCCTTGTCTGGCATGGCTCCACCCTGACACCGGCTCCCTGTGGCCGGATGCTGCCGCGTTGACGCTCTGTTCAGACATGAACGGCAGCTCAAGAGGCCCAGGTGAGACGTCTGGTCAGGCCACCGAGAAAGCGTTTTCAAACCGGGCACCGGTGTGTCATACTCCAGGCATCACAATCTCCGGTTTCCACCGTCCACCGCCGGACGCTGGCTCTGCTGTGTCGCAGCACCACCTGGGCTGCCATGTGGCTCGCCATGTCCTCACCCCAGTCCAGGAGGTCGCGCGCCCACAGACTCCGAGCCACCAGAGTTTGTTCCGACCCGTCCTGCCGCTCCCGCTCCACCCCTGCGAGGCCGCCCGTGACCCATCTACAGTCCAGAACCCTCCGTCTGTCCCGCCGCGCCGCCGCGCTGACCCTGACTGCCGGCACCGGTCTGCTGCTCGCTGCCTGCGGTCAGAGTCCCGCCGCCAGCGAGACGGCGACCCTGTCCGCTGCCGCCGTGAAGCCCGGCTCCGTGGATCTCGGCCCGAACGTCCGGATCTTCGATCCCAGCATGAGCACCGCGCAGATCCGTGCGGTCGTCGATCAGATCGCCGCGCAGCAGGTCTCCAACGAGTTCGGCCCTGAGCGCTACGCCCTGCTGTTCAAGCCCGGCACCTACGGCACCGCCGACGATCCCCTGATCGTGCAGGTGGGTTACGGTACCGAGGTCGCGGGCCTGGGCGCGTCGCCCACCGACGTGAAGATCAACGGGCATGTCGATGTGTACAACCAGTGCAACGCGAACGGCTGCATTGCCCTGACGAACTTCTGGCGCTCGCTGTCGAACCTGACCATCCAGATCGAGAGCAAGGGGCTGGACGGCTGCCGGGCCAGCGGCAACTTCTGGGCGGTGTCGCAGGCCGCGCCCATGCGCCGCGTGAACGTGACCGGCGGCAACCTCACCCTGATGGACTACTGCACCGCCGGCCCGCAGTACGCCAGCGGCGGCTTCATCGCCGACAGCGCGATGGGCTTTGTCATCAACGGCAGCCAGCAGCAGTTCCTGACCCGCGACAGCAGTATCGGTGGGTGGTCGAACGGCGTGTGGAACGCCGTGTTCTCGGGCGTCGTGGGTGCCCCGGCGCAGAGCTTCCCCAACCCGCCCTACACCACGGTGGCCGCCACGCCCGTGTCGCGCGAGAAGCCCTTCCTGACGGTGGACAGTGCCGGTGCGTATCAGGTCTTCGTGCCCGCCACCCGGCGCACCTCCAGCGGCACCACGTGGCAGGCCGGCCCCGCCGCCGGGCGCTTCGTGCCGCTGCGCGACTTCTACGTCATGCGTCCCGGCGACAGCGTCCAGCACGTGAATGCCCAGCTCGCCCAGGGCCGGCACCTGCTGATCACTCCTGGCTCGTATGACCTGACCCGCACCATCGAGGTCAAGCGCCCCGGCACCATCGTCCTGGGTCTGGGGCTGCCCGCCCTGACCCCGCAGAACGGCGTGACCGCCCTGAGCGTGGCGGACGTGCCGGGCGTGACCGTCGCCGGGATCATGATCGACGCCGGCCCCGTGAATTCACGTGTGCTCATGCAGGTGGGGTCGAACCGTGCCCGTGGGGGGCAGGCCCGCGACCACAACAACTGGAGCGATCCCGCCACCCCCACGGCCGTGCAGGACGTGTTCTTCCGGATCGGCGGCCCACACGTCGGCAGGGCCGACCTGAGTCTGGCCGTGAACAGCGACCACGTCATCCTCGACAACCTGTGGGCGTGGCGGGCCGATCACGGCCAGGGCGTGGGCTGGACGCTGAACACGGCTGACCAGGGCGTCGTCGTGAACGGTGACGACGTCACGGCCACTGGCCTGTTCGTCGAGCACTACCAGAAGTACCAGACCGTGTGGAACGGCGAACGCGGCAAGACCATCATGTTCCAGAACGAGATGCCCTACGATCCACCCAACCAGGCCGCGTGGCAGCATGACGGCGTGCTGGGCTACGCCGCGTACAAGGTCGCGGATCACGTCAAGACCCACGAGGCCTGGGGCCTGGGCAGCTACATCTACACCAATGTCGATCCCAGCATCCACGCCACCCAGGGCTTCGAGGTGCCGGTCACGCCCGGCGTGAAGATGCACAACCTGCTCACCGTGCAGCTCGGCGCAGGCACCATCGATCACGTCATCAACGGGGTGGGCGCTCCGGTGAACGGCGACGCGGTCGGCGTGCCCAGCTACGTGGTCGAGTACCCCTGACCGTTCCCTGAACGCAGGCGGCCCCTCCGGAACGTGGAGGGGCCGCCTGCGTCGTGCGGTGCTACAGGCGCGGCAGCGTCACGCCGCGCTGGCCCTGGTACTTGCCCTTGCGGTCTCCGTAGGTGACCTCCGGACGTTCACCCTCGAAGAACAGCAGCTGCACGCAGCCCTCGAAGGCATACATCTTGGCGGGCAGGGGCGTGGTGTTGCTGAATTCCAGCGTCACATGGCCCTCCCAGCCGGGCTCCAGCGGCGTCACGTTGGCCACGATGCCGCAGCGCGCGTACGTCGACTTCCCGAGTGCCACGACCATCACGTTGTCGGGAATCCGCATGTACTCGTGGCTGCGGGCCAGCGCGAAGGAATTCGGGGGGATGATGATCTCGGCGGCCTGGATGTCGACGAAGGAGCGCTCGTCGAAGTGCTTGGGATCGACCACGGCGCTGTTCACATTGGTGAAGATCTTCCACTCGTCGGCGCAGCGCAGGTCATAGCCGAAGCTGCTCAGGCCGTAGCTGATGACCTGCGCGTTCTCGGCGGTGCGTACCAGGCGGTCTTCGAAGGGGTCGATCATGCCCGCGTGGGCCAGTTCGCGGATACGCCAGTCGGGCAGGATACTCATGGCCTGCATGCTACCTGGGAATGTGATCGGCGGACGTGCTCGGGATAGGTTCCCTAGCCGGGACGCGCTAGCCTGCGCCGCGTGAGGGTCGCGGTGATCAGTGACGTGCATGGCAACGCGTTCGCGCTGGATGCCGTGCTGGACGACCTGCGGATGTGCTCGCCCGACGCGGTGCTGAACCTGGGCGATCAGGTCGAGGGCAGCGCCGATCCGGCCCGCGCCGCCGCCGTGCAGGCGCAGCTGAACGCCACCGAGGTGCGTGGCAACAACGAGGAGAAGCTGTGGCCCGGTGGGCGGCGTACCCGGCTGTCGCAGCAGATCGGCGCGTGGCTGGACACGCAGCTGACCCCGGACACCCTGGCCCATCTGTCGGCGCTGCCGCTCACGGCGCGGGTGGGGGACGTGTTCGCCTGCCATGGCACGCCGGACAGCGCGTGGGACAGCCTGCTGTGGGTGTGGGAGTGGAACGCAGACGGCGTAACGGGCTATTACCGCTCCCGCGATCCGCTCGACCTGTGGCACGTGGTCGCTCCGCTGAACGCCGGAGTCGTCGTGTGCGGCCACACGCACCGCCCCGGCGCGACGCGGGTGGGGGACACCCTGGTCGTGAACGCGGGCGCCGTCAGCGATCAGGTGGACGGCGATCCCCGTGCCCGCTGGACGCTGCTGGAGTGCCGCGCCGGACGCTGGACGGCCGACTTCCGCGCCGTGCCCTACGACGTGGACGCGGCGGTGCGGTGGGCCATGACCCACTCGCCGTTCGGGGCCTTCGAGGACGCCCTGTTGCGTTCGGGCCGCTTCGACGGGCGGGGGGATGTGGTGCCGTAACCGGGGCGAACTGAACCGCCCCCACCGTCACGGGTGGGGGCGAGGTGCAGCGGAGAGCAGGTGTTCAGTTCCGGCTGCTGCCACCGAAGAGGCGCAGGATGAACAGGAACATGTTGATGAAATCGAGGTACAGCGCCAGGGCGCCGTTGATGGCGGCCCGCTCGGCACTCTCGCCGCTGATCCCGCTCAGGGCCAGCTTGCGGAGCATCTGGGTGTCATACACGGTCAGGCCGGCGAAGAGCAGGACGCCCACGACCGAGATGCCCAGCGTGAGGGCGCTGCTGGCGACGAACAGATTCACGATCATGGCGATGAACAGGCCGATCACCGCGAACATGAAGAAGCGGCCCATGGCGCTCAGATCGCGCTTGATCACGTAGCCCGCGACGCTCATGGCGGCGAAGGTGCCGGCCGTGGTGGCAAATGCCGCCGTGACCGCGCTGCGGTCATAGGCGAGCAGCAGCGAGCTGAAGGTGAGGCCCGTCAGGGCGGCGTAGGCGATGAACAGGGCCCCCGCGACCACGCTGTTCAGGCGCTGCGCGAAGATGCTCAGGACGAAGACCAGCGCGAGCTGCGCCAACATGAGGGGCAGGCGGAGCTGGTACACCTGGAGGGCCAGGGCGTCGTTCTGGGCGGTGAGCCACGCGATGCCGGCGGTCAGGGCCAGGCCCGCCGCCATCCACGAGTAGGTGCGGGCCATGAACGTGCGTACCAGATCGGCGGTGCGGCCGGTGGTGGTGGGATAGGTCTGCATACACCAAGAGTACGCGAGGAGCGGATGGGAAGTTCCCCCCATTCACGCGGTCAGCGGCGCACCAGCAGCGCGGCCGGGAAGTCCTCCAGCACTTTGGCCAGCGGCACCCGACTGCTGCGGGCACGCAGCCGCTGGCCGGTCAGGACGTTCTCGTAGGTGCCGGCCCCCGGCAGGGTGAGCTGCCGCGTGCCCCAGGCCTCGCCCAGGGCCCATGGCGTGCGCCCACGGGTCAGGGTCAGGGTCAGGCGCGGGGCGACGGTCACGGCCGCGTCGGTGCCGTGCTCGCGGGTAAAGGCCACGACGTACTTCCCGGCGTCGATGGGCCGGTACGTGCCGTGCGTGTACAGCTCGGGGTGGGCGTTCCGGGCGTGCAGGGCGGCCCACGTCACCAGCGTCTTGACCTCGCCGGTCTCGTAGCGGCCCAGCAGGGCGCGGGCCACCTCCACATCATGGCGGCGCTCCAGCCGGGCCACGCGGCGGGACAGCTCGGTGTAGTCCACCGGGCGGCGGTTGTCCGGATCGACCAGGCTCTGGTTCCACCCCTCGGTGCCCTGATACGTGTCAGGGACGCCGGGAGCGGTCAGACGCAGCAGCGCGGCGCTCACGCTGTTCTGGGCACCGGCGGGGCTGATCCGGGCGTGCAGCTCGCCCAGCCGCGCCAGGAAGTCCGGGTCGGCGAGCAGGGCAGTCACGAAGGCGTTCAGGCCGTCCTCGTACTCGGGCTGCGGCGAGGCCCATGACGTGCGCAGTTTGGCCTCCCGCGCCGCCTTGACCAGGTACGCCGAGATCCGCTCCGCGAAGCCGTCCAGTGCACCGTCCAGCGGGTAGGCCCCCACCACGGTCTGGAGCAGCACGTAGGTGTCGAGCAGGCTGGGAATGCGGCCCAGGTCGTGCTCCTGCGCCAGCGACAGCAGCAGCGGAGCATTCGCGTTCAGGAAGGCACTCCACAGCTGCGGGATCTCGCTCAGGACACTGATCCGGGCGCGGGTGTCCTCGCCGCGCTTGGTGTCGTGGGTGCTCAGCGCCAGCATGGCGTGCGGCCAGTGCTCGGCCCGCTGCCGCGCCATGGCATGGAAGGTACGCAGCGGGGTGCCGAACAGCGCCGGGTCGCCGCCCACCTCGTTCAGCGAGATCAGGCGGCCGTAGCGGTAGAACGCCGTGTCCTCGGCGCCCTTGGCGGTCACGGGGCCGGTCAGCTGCTGGAACTTCAGCGCGAAGTCCGCGTCGTCTGCCCGCCGCCGGCCGTCGTCGGTGTCCAGCGTCAGGACGCCCTGCAGGAACTCGAACACGCTGGGGTCGAGCGGCTGGCCGTCGCGCAGGTTGTGGGTGCGGGCGTCCCGGACGGCGTGCTCGATCTTGGCGTTGTCGCCCGGTTCCCGCATGCCGTCCGAGCGCAGGTAGGTGCGGTACACCGGGAAGGTGGCGATGACCTCGCGGATCGCGCCGCGCAGCGTGCTCAGCGTGAAATCGCGCGATCCCAGATCGGCCTCGGCCAGCCGCTCCAGGTGCTCGGTCAGGACATTGACCTCGCCGGGCAGGCTCACGCGCTGGATCAGGTGCTTGCCCCGGTACAGGTGCTCGCCGTAGCTCAGGCGGTCGCCGGTGAAGCGGCGGTACACCGCGCTCAGGTCGTCCTCGTTCGCGCTGTCCACGAACACGCCGTTCAGCTGCGCCAGGAAGTCGTAGCCGGTCGTGCCGTGAATGGCCCACGACTCCGGCAGCTTCTCGCCGGGTTCCAGGATCTTCTCGGCCACCACGTACACCGGCAGGTGGGGCCCGGCGGGCACGCCCAGCGCCGCCGCCGCGCCCTCCTGCAGGGCCCGGAAGTACCCGGCGGGGTCGTACAGGCCGTCGGTGTGGTCGAGGCGCACGCCCTGGAGCACGCCGTCACGCAGCAGGTCGAACAGCGTGCGGTGGGCCCATTCGAAGACCCGCCAGTCCTCCATGCGCAGCGCCGCGAGGTCGTTGATGTCGAAGAAGCGGCGGTAGTTGATCTCCTCGGAGGCGACCTTCCACGACGCCAGCCGGTAGTTCTGTTCCGAGATCAGGGCGTCGAGCCGCTCGGGATCGTCGTTCGTCGCGGCGATCACGGCGTCGAGCGCTCCGCGCATGGCTGGTGAGGCGTCCAGCAGGGCCGCCAGCCGGCGGGTCATGACCTCCATCTCCTGGGCCCGTTCCTCGCGGTCGTCGTCGGTCAGGTGCCGCGCCGTCGAGCTGGGCAGGTTGGCGACGCTGCGGGCAATGCTCGCCAGCTCGGCCCGCATGAGATCGGCGGTGCGGGCCGGCAGCTGCTCACTCGCCCCCACCAGCAGGCCAGACAGGGATTTGGGCGAGATCGGCAGCCGCCGCTCCCAGTAGCGCAGCGTGAAGGTCGCGCCGTCGCGCTCCAGCACCAGCTCGCGGCGTGACAGCACCCGGCCGTACTGGTCGCCCAGCAGCGGCAGCAGCACCTTGCCCTCCAGGGCGCGTTTGAGCGGCTGCCACGAGATGTCGAAGAAATGCGCGTAGCGGCTGGCCTGTCCGTGGGTCAGGACGTCCTCCCAGTACGGGTTGTGGCCGCCCTGGATGCCCATGTGGTTCGGCACGAAGTCCGCGATCAGCCCCAGGCCCAGGTCGCGGGCCCGCGCCGACAAGCGCCGCAGGCCGGCCACACCGCCCAGTTCCGGATTCACCTGCGAGTGATCCGTGACGTCGTAGCCGTGTGTGCTGCCCGGCGTGCTCGTCCAGATGGGCGAGAGGTAGACGTCGGTGACGCCCAGGCGCTTCAGGTAAGGCAACACCCGCCGGGCCGCCGCGAAGTCGAAGTCCCGGTGCAGCTGGATGCGGTACGTGCTCCCCGGCAGGTGGGCTGTGGGGGTGGGGGTGGCGGACTCCGGCATCGCCTCAGGTCGGGGGGGCAGGGCGGCCGTCACGGCGCACCTCCGAAGATCGCGGCCTCGCCGGGGCCGAGCATGCCGGGGCGCGGCAGGGTCTCGGTCAGGCCGACTTCACTGTGCAGAATCACATTGGCGGGCCGGGCCACATCTAGGGCCTCCAGCACGGCGTCCTGCTTGCCCACGTTCCACAGCAGCAGCCGCTCGCCGCTGTCCGTCCGGGTGCGCACCCACAGCACGTCCCCGGCGCTGCCGGCACTCAGGGGCCGCCGCGACCGCTGGCACAGCACCGGATCCTCGCGGCGCAGCCGGGTCAGGGTGCGGTACAGCGTGAGCGTCTTCGCGTGTTCACCGCTGTCCCGCTCGTTCCAGTCCAGCTTCGAGGCCTCGAAGGTCGTCTCTGCCTGCGGATCGGGCACGCTCTCGCCTGCAAAGCTGCTGAAATACGCGAATTCCTTCCTCCGGCCCTCGCTGACCATGTGGCCCAGTTCGCCGTGGTGGTCGCTGAAGAACAGGAAGGGCGTGCCCGCCGCCCACTCCTGACCCTGGAACAGCAGCGGGGTCATGGGCAGCGTGAGCAGCAGCGTCGAGGCCCCCCGGTACTCCTGTGGGGTGACCTGGGGGTCGTGGTGCAGGCGGTCGCCGGTGGCACGGTTGCCGATCTGGTCGTGGTTCTGGATGCAGTAGACGAAACTGGGGGCCTCCAGGGCGTCGGCGGGCTTGCCGCGCTGGTGCTCCTCGCCCTCCACGTTCCAGAACTGGCCCTCGTACTTCCAGCCCCGGGTGATGACCTGCGCGAGTTCCGGGGCGCTGCCGGAAAAGCCGCGGTAGTAGCCCTCGTGCTCGTCGGTCAGGGTCACGCGCACCTCGTGGTGGAAGTCGTCCACCCAGATGCCGTCCAGGCCGTAGTCCGTGACCAGCATGGGCTCGTTGCGGTGATCCTCCGCCAGCAGCAGGTGTGTGCCGCCCAGGTGGTGCACCTCCTGCGCGAGTTCTTTGAGGATGTGGACGTCGCTGTCGTCCTGCATGGTGGCCGTGGCGTCCAGCCGCAGACCGTCGAAGCCGTAGTCACTCAGCCACATGCGGGCGTTGCCGGTGATCAGCCGGCGCATGTGGGGCTCGGCGTAGTCCAGCCCCTCGCCCCACGCGGACTGGAAGCGGTCGGTGAAATACGTGGGCGAGTACGCCTTCAGGTAGTTGCCGTCCGGCCCGAAGTGGTTGTACACCACGTCCAGCAGCACGCCCAGTCCCAGACCGTGCGCGGCGTCCACGAAGGCCATCAGGTCTTCGGGACGGCCATACGGCGCGAAGGGGGCATACAGGGCCGCGCCGTCATAGCCCCAGCCGCGCTGGCCGGGAAAGGCCGCGACCGGCATGAGCTGCACGGCGGTCACACCGAGTTCTTTCAGGTACGGCAGCTGCTCCTGCGCGGCGCGGTACGTGCCCTGTGGCGTGAACGTGCCCACGTGCAGCTCGTAGAACACGCAGTCGCGCAGCGCGATGCCACGCCAGTCGGTGTGCTGCCACCCATACGCCCCGAAGTCGATGACCTCGGCCTCGCCATGCACGCCGTCCGGCAGGAAGCGCGCGTAGGGATCGGGCCGGTCGGCACCGTCCAGGACGAACATGTACCGCGCTCCGGCGCCGACCGGCAGGATCACCTCGAAGGCGCCGTGGCCCAGCGCCTCCATGGCGTGAACGGTGCCGTCCACGCGGACGTGTGCCAGGGTGGTCGTGGTCGACCACAGGCGGAACCGCGTGCCGCGCCCGTCCGGCAGGAGCTGGGCGCCCAGGCGTGTCGCGTGGGCGCCGGGCGTGGAGGTCAGATGAGACAGTGGAGTCATGATGGATCCTCTCTTCCGGGGCAGATGGGCAGGGGCGGCCCGTGGTGCGCCGCCCTGACCGGTCTGGCAGGTGCGTGGATCGTCAGCTGCGGCGGCAGCGGTAGAGCTTGACGGAGCGGGCGTGCAGCGTGGTCTCCTCGCCGGCCTGCTCGGAGCCGCCGGCGGCGTCGTCGGTGGTGTCGAGCAGCAGTTCCCACTCGGTGCAGCCGCCCAGACCCGGCAGCACGAAGGGGAGATCGATGTGCGTGGCCGACAGCAGCAGCAGCAGGTGGTCGTCCACCATCGGCTGGCCCTGGGCATCCACGTCGTCCAGCCCGTCGCCGTCGAGGAACAGGCCCATGGACTGGGTCTGCGGGTTGTTCCAGTCCTCGTCGGTCATCTGACCGCCGTCGAAGCGCAGCCACACCAGATCGCGCACGTCCTCGCCCCGGATGGTGCGCCCGCTGAAGAACTTGCGGCGGTGCAGGGCCGGATGCGCCTTACGCAGCGCGATGACCTTTTTGGTGAACGCCAGCAGCCCCTCGTCCAGGTTCGTCCAGTCGTACCAGCTGATCTCGTTGTCCTGACAGTACGCGTTGTTGTTCCCGCCCTGGGTGCGGCCGAACTCGTCGCCCCCCAGCAGCATGGGCGTGCCCTGCCCCAGCAGCAGCGTCGCCAGGAAGTTGCGCATCTGCCGCGCGCGCAGCTCATTGATGGCCGGATCGTCCGTCTCGCCCTCGACGCCGCAGTTCCACGTGATGTTGTGGTTGTGGCCGTCGTTGCCGCCTTCCTGGTTGGCGTCGTTGTGCTTCTGCTCGTAGGTCACCGAGTCGCGCAGCGTGAAGCCGTCGTGGGCAGTCACGAAGTTGATGCTCGCGTACGGCTTGCGGCCGTCGTTCTGGTACAGGTCGCTGGAGCCGGTCAGGCGGTAGCCGATTTCAGAGGCCAGCCCGCCGTCGCCCTTCCAGAACGCCCGCATGTCGTCGCGGTAGATCCCGTTCCACTCGGCCCAGTTCACGGGGAAGTTCCCGACCTGGTAGCCGCCCTCGCCCACGTCCCACGGTTCGGCGATGAGCTTGACCTGCGAGATGACCGGATCCTGGTGGATGATCGTGAAGAAGCCCGACAGCTGATCGACCTCGTGCAGGCCGCGGGCCAGCGTGCTTGCCAGATCGAAGCGGAAGCCGTCCACGTGCATCTCGGTGACCCAGTAGCGCAGCGAGTCCATGATCAGCTGCAGCGTCTGGGGGTGGCGCACGTTCAGGCTGTTGCCGGTGCCGGTGTAGTCGAAATAGAAGCGCGGGTCATCCTGCACCAGCCGGTAGTACGTGGGGTTGTCGATGCCCTTGAAGGACATGGTCGGCCCCATGTTGTTTCCCTCGGCGGTGTGGTTGTACACCACGTCCAGGATCACCTCGATCCCCGAGTTGTGCAGGGCCCGCACCATCTCCTTGAACTCGGTCACGGCCCCGGCCGGGTTGCCGCGCCGCGCCTCGGCCGAGTAGCGCACGTCCGGCGCGAAGAAGGACAGCGTGGAGTAGCCCCAGTAGTTGGTCAGGCCCTTGTCCATCAGGAAGGGGTCGTCAACATGCTGGTGCACCGGCATCAGCTCGATGCTGGTGATCCCCAGTTCGCGCAGATAGAACAGGATCGGCTCGCACGCGATCCCGGCGTAGGTGCCGCGCAGTTCCTCGGGCACCAGCGGGTGCGTCATGGTCAGGCCCTTGACGTGGGTCTCGTAGATCACCGCCTGGTGGAAGGGGATCTTCGGGCGGCGGTCGCCCTGCCAGTCGAAGTCGGGGGCCGTCACGATCCCCAGCGGCGTGCCGCGCTGCTCCTCCTCCTGCATGACCAGATCGTCCTCGCCGGTCACGTAGGCGAAGACCCCCCGGTCGAACTCCTCGGTGCCGGCCAGCGCCCTGGCATAGGGATCGAGCAGAACCACGTTCGGGTTGAAGCGCAGGCCCTTCTCTGGCGCGTACTCGCCGTGCACCCGGTAGCCGTAGCGCTGGCCGGGCGCGATCTCGGGCAGGTAGCCGTGCCACACGAAAGCCGTCTGTTCGGTCAGCGGGTAGCGCGTCTCCTGATCATCGGCATCGAACAGGCACAGCTCGACGCCCGAGGCGTTCTCGGAGTACAGCGCGAAGTTCGTGCCCTGGCCGTCCCAGGTCGCTCCCAGCGGATACGGCGAGCCGGGGCGCAGGCGCAGGTGTTCAGACGTGGGCGGGGTCGATGGTCGGTCTTGGATGGTCATGACAGCTCCTGGCGGTGCGTGTCCACAGGACAGAGTGGAGGTGGTGGCAAGTCGAGACGGATCAGACGATTCCTGATCCGCCGCTCATGCCGGAAACGCTACCAGACTGCTTTCAGGGCAAGCGTAAAACCGGCTATAGAATTGCCCTATCCATGAACGTGCTCTTAGGGTTCTCATGGGCGGCAACGCCCTGCACTGCGCTGGGCTCCGTCGTCCGTCTGCCGGCCACGTGCCGGAATCCTGCGCCTGCATGAAGGCGGAACCCGCCACGCGGCGGGCCATCGCGGTGGATGGGCCGGACGTCGCCGCCGGCGACCGCAGCTGGTGCCACGGCCCGCCGTGGGCCATCACCGATGCGGGCTCCACCGGCCGGAGCGGTGGAGCCCACGGCCCGGCGCCCCGGTGCGTAGGGTCAGCCGGGCCGACTGCGGACGTGCTTCCCGGCCTCAGAACTCCAGACGACCGCGCGGGCCGTCCAGGAAGGCCAGTTTCTCCGGCGTCCACAGTTCGTAGGCGTACATGGGGTACTGGCGCTTGAACCGGCCGACCCGATCCCACACCTCACGCGACTCGAAGGGAATCACCAGGATCAGGCGGATCACGCTGTCCTCGTAGTCGTAGACATAGAAGTCGAAGTGGAAGGTCTGCTCGTGGCCCCGGTCGGTGAACAGCGGGAAGGCGAAGGGCCGGTAGCGCCACGCCTTGCGTTTCTCGGTCAGCACCCGCGCCGCCACACGCTTGAGGTTGCTGTCGGGGAAGGTCAACCGCTCGCCGTCGCGGTCGACGAACACCGTGTCGGGCGCGGGGGCGTCGAGCTGAACGCGTTTGAGTTCCGGCAGGGCCTTGCGTACCTTCGGCGGGGGCCGGCGGTCGCCGGCCCTGGCCGCACCTCCCGCACTCCCGCCGCCCCGCGCCTGACCCTCGCTGCGGCCGCGCCCGGCCCGGCTGGTGCCCGCGCTGCCGGTACCTGCGCTGCCCGCTCTTGACCCTCTGGCAGCTCCGGTGCTGTCGTCGCCGCGTGCCCCGCCGGGGGTGGCAGCGCGGCGCACGCCGCCCGCACGGGTGCCGCCCGCCGCGCCGCTGCCGCGGCCCCCCGGCCCCGTGGCCCGGCTGCTGTCCGCCGCGCGTCCGCGTCCCGTGCCCCCGGTGCCCTGGGCCGCCTTCCTGGGGCCACGGCCTCCGCTGGCGCTGCTGCCCGCGCCGCTGTCCGTCCCGGAAGCGGCGTCGCTGCGGCGCTCGCGGGCCGGGCGCACCGTGTCCCGCGTGATGCCTCCGCGTCCCTGCGCGGTCGTCTTCTTCGGGCCTCGACCCCTGGATCCTTTTCTTGGCCCTGTCATGCCGAGCAGTGTACCGGGCGGCACGTCACGCGAATGGAGCGCCGGGGCGTGCACGGGGTACCGGCCCACCGCATCAGCACACGGCCCGGGGGCGTCCGCCGACTCCGACCGACGCCCCCGGGCAGCTCCATCCTCTCTGTTACATGTTGTGCAGGACGTTCATGATGTCGCCGTCCTTCATCACGTAGTCCTTGCCCTCGGTGCGCACCCAGCCCTTGCCCTTGGCCGCCGACCAGCCGCCGGCCTCGACCATCTTCTCCCACTCGATGACCTCGGCGCGGATGAAGCCCCGCTGCAGGTCGCTGTGGATCTCACCGGCGGCCTCTGGGGCCGTCTCGCCCCGGTGGATCGTCCAGGCCCGGACTTCCTTCTCGCCCGACGTGATGAAGGTGATCAGGCCCAGCGTCTCGTAGCCGACCTTGACCAGCTGATCCAGGCCGCTCTCCTCGACGCCCAGATCCGTCAGGAACACGCGGGCCTCGTCCTCGGGCATCTCGGCGAGTTCGCCCTCGATCTGGGCGCTGATCTTCACGACCTGGGCCCCCTCGGCCGCCGCGTATTCGCGCACCTTCCGGACGTGCTCGTTGTCCTGCGTCAGGTCGTCCTCACCGACGTTCGCCACGTAGATCACAGGCTTGGTCGTGATCAGGCCGAAGTCCTTCGGGATCGGCGCGTCGTACGACCCGGCGCGGGCAGGCTTGCCCTCGCCCAGCACGGCCAGGATCGCCTCGGCCAGCGTGAGCTGCTCGCGGGCGTCCTTGTCGCCGCCCTTGGCCTTCTTGCTCAGGCCCTGCACGCGCTTTTCCAGGCCCGCCAGGTCGGCCAGCACCAGCTCGGTGTTGATGGTCTCGATGTCATCGATGGGATCGACGCGGTTCGCCACGTGGATCACGTTGCCGTCCTCGAAGCAGCGCACGACATGCGCGATGGCGTCCGTCTCGCGGATGTTCGCCAGGAACTGGTTGCCCAGCCCCTCGCCCTGCGACGCGCCCTTGACCAGACCCGCGATGTCCACGAACTCCACGAAGGTCGGGATGATCGGCGGCACCCGCTCGCCCTTGGTGAAGACCCGGCTCAGCGCCGCGAGCCGCTCGTCCGGCACGGTCACCCGACCGACGTTGGGCTCGATGGTCGCGAACGGGTAGTTGGCGGCCAGCGCCCCCGCGCGTGTGATGGCATTGAACAGCGTGCTCTTGCCGACATTCGGCAGTCCGACGATCCCGATGGCTAGTCCCATGTTCCTGACTCCTTCACTCGGCGGGCGTCCAGGCCCGGCCGGGGCAACCCTGACAGTGTACGGGATCGGGCCGAGCCCGCGGACGGGATCCGCTCAGCCGGACAGGACGAGCGGAATGTCGCAGAGGTGGTGGATCTGGTGACGCGGCGTGTGACCCCGCTGCGTCGCTGCTCTCCGAGTCAGGCACCTCTGGGGACAGCTCCATCTTGAAAGCGGGCCAAGACGGTCGTGCTGGTCGACGTTTCTTCTGCTCCTCTCACTCCGGCAGCAGCACCGCCCTTGCCGGGGCACCATCGACGCCGTGTAGCGGCAGGGGCAGGCAGATCAGGGTGTACGACCCTGCCGGTACCGCGCTGAGGTTCAGGCCCTCGACGATGAAGATGCCGGCGTCGCGGCACGCCGCGTGGGCGTCCAGGGTCTTGCTCTCCAGTGGATCGACACTGGGGGCGTCGGTGCCGATCATGCGCACGCCGCGCTGCGCCGCCCCGCGAATCAGGGCGGGGGAGAGGGCCACGAAGTCGCGGGGAAACTCCGTCCAGTGGTCGGGCTCGCCGGTATGCAGCAGAACGCGGGGCGGCGGGGCGTCAGGCAGGGCGTCCAGCACGGCGGCCGCAAGCAGACCATCCATGGCACGTCCACGCACGTCCAGTACCACACACGGGCCCACCCACACGTCCAGCGGTATCTCGTGCAGGCGCAGGCCGGCGTCGTCGTAGTGCCACGGGGCGTCCACGTGGGTACCGGTGTGGGTGCTGGTGCTCAGGATGCCGGTGTTCACAGTCTCGCCCTGTGCGATCCGCAGGCCGGGCGCCACGGTAAAGGCCGCGTCGCCCGGCCAGTTCGGATGGTCGGGCGTCAGGGAACGGGAGATATCGATGACGTGCAGGTCGGACATGGCCCCATCATCGCGCGGGCAGAGCCAGGGCGGGGGACAGCGGCCCGGCCCGTTGTACCCGGCACATACGTGATGACGCATATTGCGCCGCTCCGTGGTGTCACCCACAATACGTTCATGAGACTGCGGACGCTGGGTCAGCTGTCTGTGGAGGGCATGACCTTCCGGCGCGAGAAGGTGCTGCTTCTGCTGGCGTACCTGTGCATTGAGGGGCCACAGGCCCGGCGGCGGCTCGCGGAACTGTTCTGGCCCGACGCCGCGAATCCCATGAACTCGCTGGCGCAGCACCTCGTGCATCTGCGCAGCCTGCCGGGTGCCCTGATCGAGGACGGCACCCGCGTCGCCTCGGGAATGGTGTGCGACGCCTGCACCCTGCGCGCGGCCATCCGCGAGGGCCGGCACGCCGACGCCGTGGCCGAGTACGACGGCGCGTACCTGGACGGCCTGACCGTGCCCCTCGGCCCGGATCTGGAGGAGTGGCTGTACGAGACCCGCGAGGCGCTGGCCCGCGAGACGCGGGGGGCCCTGATCGTGCTGGCGACCCAGGCGGCGGCGCACGGCCACGCCACCCAGGCCGCCGATCTCGCGGCCCGCGCCCTGACTGTGGGCGGCGCGCCGCCCGCCGACGAACTGGAACTCCCGAAGCTGTGGCACCTGCTGTCACTGACCGGCCACCCGCTGGCGGCCCAGGTGGAGCGTGAGGCCCGTGACCTGGGCCTGACCCTGCATGCCGCGCCGGTGCCGCCGGCCACGCCCTTCGTGGGTCGCGAGGCACCGCTGCGGATCCTGACGCATCTGGCCCCTGGGCACGTCGCGTGGATCACCGGGCACGCCGGGATGGGCAAGACCGCCCTGATCGAGGCGCTGGCCCGCAGCGGCGGGTGGAGCGTCCTGCACGGCCAGGACAGTGCGCCCTTCGCCACCCTGGATCCCCTGACCCGTCAGCGGCCGTCGGCGGCCGGCGCGGTGTCCAGTGTCCTGCGCGATCCCCGCCTGCGCGTCGCCCTGGATGTCTGGGAGGCCACGGACGGTGCGTCCCGGCAGCTCATCGAGGACACGGCCCGTGAGCGGCGCGGCGCGGCCCTCGTGATCACCTCCCGGCTGCACCCGGCCTTCGACGTGGATGTGCACCTCCAGCTGGACGTGCTCACCCCGGACGATCTGCGCGATCACCCCGGCCTGTACGAGCGCACCGAGGGCCACCCGACGCTGGTGGCTGCCGCCCTGCGCGGGCAGCCGCTCGACGTGCGCCAGGGAGCGCGCGTGCGGGCCCTGCCCGCCCCGGTGCGCGACACCTACCTGATGCTGGCACTCCAGGATGCCCCGGATCTGCGGGCGACCCGGCGGGCGACCGGCATGGGTGCCGACGCCTTCGCGCTGACCCTGTCGCACCTCACGCAGGAGGGACTGACCGCAGAGGGCGGGCACGTGTATGCCGCCGCCGCCGCCCGCGACCTGCTGGAGCAGGTGCCGGTCCACGCCAAGCTGCTGCACCTGAAACTCGCCCGCGCCCTGAGCGGCCCGGCCGCGTGGCCCCACTACGAGGCCGCCCGCGACCTGTGGGAGGACAGCGACGAGGATGGCGCGGCGGTGGCCGCCGGCCTGCGCGCCGCCGACCTCCTGAAGCGCGGTTACCCGGGACGCGCGGCCGAGCTGCTGGACGCCTTCGCCGACCGTACTGATCTGGCGGTGCAGCACGCCTGGGCGTTGCTGGGCGTGGGCCGCTACGCCGAGGCCCTCGCCCGGCTGGAGGGGCTGGGCAGTCAGGAGCAGCAGACGGTCGGAGCCGCGGTGGCACGCGCGACGGCACTCGTGCGGCTGGGCCGGGCCGACGAGGCCGTGCAGCTCGCCAGCCGGGTCTCGGGAAGTGGCCCCGAGGCCGCCAGGGCGGCGAGTGTGCTGGCGGGAGCCGCGTTTCTGAGGGGCGAGTGGGAGGACGCGCGCAGGCACAGCCAGGTTGCGGCGGATGTCTGGCAGGTGCACGGAAACCGGGAAGCGCGGCTGACCGAGCTGGCCTTTGTGGCCAAGGCGAAGGTTCGCCTGGGCGGCGCGCCCGCAGAGACGTTCCGGGACGTGCTGGAGGAGAGCCGGGGCGTCCCGAGCGTGCGGGGCACCGCGCTCGTGAACTACGCCCAGGTGCTCATCGATATCGGTCAGGCGGATCTGGCGGATCCGGTGATGGTCGAAGCCCTGACAGAACTCGATCGTGCCGGCGATCAACTCGGCCTGGCGGCGACCCAGATCAACCTGGGTGTCCGGCGGCACCTGCAGGGGCGGCTCGGTGAGGCGGCGCAGCATTACCGTCTGGCCGTGGTGACCCTGCAGGGCACGGGGAATATCCGTCACCTGGGGCTGGCGCTCAGCAACCTCAGCGAGATCGACGGTGATCTCAGCGCCTTCGAGGACTCGCTCAGTCTGCTGGTCGGGGCCGGTCAGCACGACCTGGTGGCCCTGATCCGCCGCAACACCACCCTGGGTGACGGCGATCCGCTCCGGGCGCTGCCGTCCTGAGCGCCGTGCGTGATCATGGCGTGATCACACGTCGTCCAGCACAGTACGGTTCAGGAGGACACCATGTACCCGATCATCGACTTCCGTCCGGGCGTGTGGCGCGGTGTGCGGGCCCTCGTGCTGGGGCTGCTCGTCTGCGTGGCATGCGCGGCACTCACGGCAGCGCGGGCTCAGCCTGCACCGGCCGCCGCCCCGGCTCCGTTCGGTCTGTTTCCGTCGGTGGCCGCGCCCGGAGACCCGGTCTGGCTGACCGGGTCGAGTGGGCGTGCCGAGACTGGAACCATCTGGGTGGGCGGCCACCCGGCGCGACTGAGCCGGGATCCGACGTCGGGGTGGTTGACCTTCACCGTCCCGAAGACGGCGGCCCCAGGACCGCAGCCGGTCGGTGGTCAGGCCCCACCGGCGAGGGGAGCGGCCGTCCTCACCGTGCTCCCACCCGGCATGGCTGTGGAGGATGTCGTCCTGTACGTCAATCCGGGCGCTGCCGATGACATCCGGCAGCAGTATGTCGGACGGCTGAAGCGGCTGCTGGACGGATGTCAGCGACGCTGTCCTCAGCAACTCACCGCAGCCATCGAGCGCCTGACGTCGCAGGTTCCGTTTCCAGAGCTCCAGCCGCTGGGGACGGCCGTACCGGAACCGGTCACGGGCCGGCCTGGAGTCCGTCGGCTGCCTGCGTTCCGGTCGCCGGGCCCAGCGACGCCGCTGCTGACCATGCCCGGCGGGAACGCTGCGTTCCGGCTCGAACCCCTCCGCTCGCCTGCCGTGGTCGCTGGTCGCAGCGCAGGGTTCTGCACTCAGATGGCGGGACTGCTGAGATCTGCGTCCCAGGGGGTGCCCACAGGTCAGGTCATCTCGCTGCTGACACTGCTGTTCGCTGGCGACCTGTCGGTGGATCCCACCACCGCCGGACATCCCTACCAAACGGCCATCCCGTACCACAACGAACAGCCCCGCACCGTGGTCGAGACGGTGCTGGGAATCCGACAGGGCTCCGGCGCCGGCGTGACCATTCATGTCCTCGACACGGCCAGTCCCACCGCAGACGACTTCACGATGGACACGCCCGTCCTGTACTACGACCTGCCGCCCGTGGCGAACCGGCCCTACCACGGCCGCGTGGTGGGCGAGATCGCGCAGGCGGTCGCCCCGGACGCGACGGTCACCCTCCGGCAGGTCTGCACGCTGCCGGGCCGCGCGCCGGGCGACTGCTCGACCCTGGAGACCGTGAACGCCCTGTGTGCCGTGGCTCAGGAGGCCCGGCAGGGTGGACGCCATGTCGTCAATCTCAGTCTGGGGGGGGCGTATCCCACGCTGGGGCTCAAGCTGGCCCTGCGTGAGGTGGCGGCGGTGGGGGTGCCGACGGTCGCGTCATACGGGAACCGGGACGACTGCGTGGGCCACGCGCCGGGCGACCAGTGCCACCACTACCCGGCCGACTGGTCTGACGAGTTCGTCACGGGCATGGTGCCGGGATCGCCCACCATGCTCCTCAGTGTGGCGGGGTGGGATATCCGCGACGAGCTCCAGGAGTTCGCCACGTACAACCGCGCCGTCGTGATCCCGTGGGCACAGACGCCGCTGCCCAGCGTGCAGGCGCCCGGCGAGTTCTGGTCCGGTGGCCTGCCCTACTTCGGCACCTCGTTTGCGGCCCCGGTCGTCTCGGGCGTCCTGGCGGGCTGGATGTCGTGCCGGCCCGGCATCCCCGTGGTGCCGCTGGTCACCACACCACACCAGAATCCGCTGGCCAGTGTCGTGAACGCCTGCCCCTGACCCCGGATAGTGTCGGTTCCACGGGCCGCCGAACCTGCCCTGCCGACCAACCGTTCATCTGTTCCCGATTGTTACGGATGGATCAGAAGCAGGGCGAGGCGGCAGCCGCTGATTCTGCCCGCCAGGACGCCGATGGGTGATGGATAAACCCGCCCGGTGACGATGGTTCTGCGCCCAGGCTGGTTCAGGTGCCGGTCGTCCGGCCGAGCCAGGGGGTATCCGACCCACTTGAGCGATCGGTCATTTCCTCTTGATTTCCCCTCTGGGGGCGGGTCTACACTGTTCTATGAAGCTGCTCACGCTGGGGGGCCTGAGCATCGAGGGTGCCCCGTATCGCCGTGAAAAACCGCTGCTCCTCCTGGCCTACCTGTGCCTGGAGGGTACCCAGCCGCGCAAGCACCTGGCCGAACTGTTCTGGCCCGACGCCGCCAATCCCATGAACTCGCTGGCGCAGAACCTGATCCGGCTGCGCCCCCTGGGTGACGTGGTGAGCGAGAACGACCGCTGGGTCGAGCCGCTGATCTGCTGTGACGCCGCCGACTTCCGTACCCACCACCGCGCCGGGCGAATTCAGGACGCTGTGGACTCGTACCGGGGCGCGTTCCTGCACGGCGTTGTGGGGGGCCTGAACCCTGATCTGGAGGAATGGCTCCTCGACACCCGCGCCGCTCTGGGGGCCGAGGCCCGCGCCGCGTGGCTCACCGTGGCCGAGCACCATCACGCCAGCGGCGACCCGGCCGGTGCCGCCCACCACGCCGAACTCGCCTACGCCGCGCCGGGGGCCGATCCCATCGACCCCGAGGACATTCCCCGTGTGTGGCGGCTGCTGGGCCGCACTGACCACCCCCTGGCCGTCACCCTGCGCCGCGAGGCTGCCGAGTTCGGCGTGACCCTGCCCACGGCCCCGGAGCCGATTCCTGCCCCCGTGAGCATCGTCGGCCGCACGGCGGAACTGGCGCAATTGCGTGCCCTGCCCCCCGGACAGGTCGCGTGGATCAGCGGCCCCCCCGGCATCGGCAAGAGCGCCCTGCTGCGTGCCCTGGCGGCGGGCGGCGGCTGGCGCATCCTCCCCGGTGTGGACGGCCTGCCGCTGGGCACCCTGGAACCCCTGGCCACGCACCCGCTGTCCAGCACCGCCGACGCGATCAGCACCCTGCGCGACACCCGCCTGCACATCGCCATCGACGGCTGGGAGGACTGTGATGACACCACGCGCTCCGCCCTGACCCTGGCCGCCCGACAGCATCCCGGCGCGACCATCGTGATCACTGCCCGGCAACCGCCCGCTCTGCCCGTCACCCAGCACCTGCCCCTGCACCCGCTGAGCGAACAGGAACTGGACGTGCATCCCGGTGCCCACGCCGCCACAGGTGGGCACCCCACGCTGCTGTCGGCCTTCCTGAGCGGCACGCCCGCCGACCGCACGCTCGACGCGCACCTGACTCTGCTGGGCGACACGCCCCGCCGCGTGTTTCTGGCCCTGGCCGCGCAGGACACCCCGCACCTGAACGCCACCCGCGCCGCCCTGGGCATCGGTGCCGCTGACCTCGCGCACGCCCTGGATCGTCTGACCCGCGAGGGCCTGACCACGCCCGAAGGGCACATCCGCGCCACCACTCCCGCCCGCGACCTGCTGGACGTGCATCCGCTGGACACGTCGCTGGTGCACCTGCACCTGGCCCGCGCCTACCCGAAAGAGGGTGCATGGCGCTACTGGCTGAAGGCGAAGGACTTGTGGGAAGGGCAGGACGAGGCTAAATGTGCTGTTGATGCACACTGGTATGCCGATCAGGAGATGAAGCGGGGTTATCCGGCTAGGGCGGCAAGGACGCTGGAGGTGGCCCCGCAGACGGATGCGGTGAAGTTGCTGCGGGGATGGGCTTTGCTTGAATTGGGCGAGGCTAATAGGGTATGCGAGATTTTACAGGACGCAATGGGAAGTGATGAGCAAGCTGTGTGTTGGGCGACGGCCTTAATGCGGCAAGGAAACAAGCTTCAGGCATTGGCGATCTTGCCTACAGTTGGACAGGGTCACCATCTCATCCAAGCTCACATAGATATGATTAAGGGCCAGGAGGCAAGGTATTCTCACATCTGGACAACTGCAGCAAGTTGTTTCAGAATTGCTGCTCATAGATACGCCTTGACTGGAGCTCATTGGCCTCAGTTTAACGCCAAGATCCAACTGGCACTTGCGCAAGTCCATCTGGGAATACGACCTGAAGTAGCATTTGACAGTGTATTACAGAAGAAAGATGTCCCTGCTGCCTATCAGGCGATCCTGTGGAATAACTATTTCCACGCCCTAAACTTATGTGGCAGATCAGCTGAAGCGAAAGATTTTATTATTCTTGCCTGCCAAGCATTTGAGCAAGCAGAGAACTGCATCGGGCACGCGACCGCGCTAAATAACTTGGCTGTGATAGATCACATTGCTGGTCGTCTGGATAGTGCGGCGGAATATTATAGAAAGGCGCTAATAAGATGTGAAAACTCAGGAGACCTGAGATTATTCGGTGCGATTGCATGTAATCTTAGTGAATTAGATATGTCAGAAGGGGAATTCCGATCTGCAATAGCAATACTTGGCGATTCGGGCCATGAAGATCTCATCCGCACGATTAAACTTAATTTGGGTGAAAGGTGGCAGTCGCAGATCGATCATTCAACACTCTTAGCCTGAGTTTTGGAGGTCATTATGGTGCGATTAAAACGGTTGTGGCCCATCCTCTTTGTTATGCTATCTGGTATCGGCATGGCTCAGCAAATTGTTCAATCTGCTTTCCGGACTGTGCAGGTAGGTCAGCTTGGGTTTGTCCAGTTGCGATCCAGTTCTGGAGAAGTTGCGCTCAATTTGGGGGTGCAGTCGGTCGTTGCAAGGCGAATTCCCTCTCAGCAGAATTGGTACTCGTTTGCTGTCCCTAAGACCACTCCTCTGGGTTATCAACTGCTACGGCCGGCTTCGAATGGAGCTTTTGGTGGAGTCATTATTGATGTTCAGCCTGCTGATCCAGTTGCTCTTGGAGGCTTCAATCCAGTAGCGAAAGGTAGATTCTTGTTACTTTTTAGCAGTTCTGCTCCATCAAGAATTGCCGATTTGTTATCTCCAGAAGTTGTCAAAAAACATCGCGAACTAGCTAGGTTTGACACATCTAGAGTAATAATACAGAACAGCCCGATTAGCAAGATCATGTCACTGCCTGGCCGTGGTCAAGTATGTGGCAAAAATTTGTATATAACCGGCGATATACTTTCAAGTCAGCAGAGCCCTACTTTGGATGCATTGCGTCAGGCGGCAACAGAAGGCCAGGGCCAGCATGAAGACTTACTTTTGGTTGATCCGACCACCATGCCATACCCGTCAGATTCAAGCGTACCTACGGATCATGTTGTTCCTACCACTACGGAAGAGCGCATCAAGCACAATTTGTATATGTGGGAAATAATCAAAAAACCATCTAGTATAAAAAGTAGCGAGCCGCCTTATGGACATGCACCGCTCATTTTAGTTTTAGATACTGCATATAAATACGAATCTCTTATCTATGATGAGCATTCAACACGTAGGGAGGTCAGTATTAGAGGAGAAGGCAATCAAATTATAAAAAAATTAGAGAGCTCTCCATTTCATGGGCTTCAGGTGGGGCGTTTAATTAACTCGGAACCTTTTGGTCTCGCTCCAGGTCGTGACGTACGCTACTATGGAGTATGTGCAAAGGGTAGATGTCAATTAGAGAAGATAATAGAGGCGATTTGCGTGGGCGTGGCTGAGGCTGTAAGCGGGCGCAAAGTTATCATCAATATGAGTTTCGGTAGCCAAAATGGAAAGGAGATCTTGTTGGGCGCCCTGAAAGATGCCCGAGATGCCGGCGTAGCTCTGGTGGCTTCTGCAGGCAATGATGACCGCTGTGGCTCATCAGGCACCGCGTGTAATCAGTTCCCAGCGCAATGGTTTGGTGATCCAAACGCTGCCGAACCTTGGAAGGGTGGATACAGTGTTGGCTCTATGGGACTCACGTCGAGCATAGGAGCTTCATCCAACACGCTTGTCTCGCGCCCCTCCGTCTTCGCGCCTGGTGTCTTTTATTTGCCTGCGAAAGAGGCGGGCAGGGCAGCGGATCTCCGGCTCTATGTGGGCAGTTCCTTCGCCACGCCTATTCTAAGCGCTGCTCTAGCGTTGTGGAGTGAGTGCCAGCCCCCAGGTACTCCCTGGCCAATGGCTAAGAATATAGCCGATTGGAAACAAGGTGGGGATGGCGTTCTGAACCTTGATACAATGTTGTCTGCTTGCAAATAATGTGAAGATTAAGTGCATACGATGTGTCTTCATATCTTGCGTGTTCGGAAGATAATCATTTATCATCTCTAGTAAGATAGAGCGTAGTATTGGCATACTAGACCTGGAAACTAGATGTTGTCTAAGTGATAGTAAAATTATAGAGGGGGAAGCTTGGAAATGAGCGTCCCCCTCTGGCCAGAATAAAATCTTCTACATTTATACGCTAATTTCTGCGAACCTCGCGTTTTCCTGAATGAACGTCTTGCGCGGCCCCACTTCTATGCCCATCAGGTTCTCGAAGACTTCGTTGGCGACAATGAGGTCTTCGATGCCCACGCGCTTCAGCGCTCGCGTCTCAGGGTTCATGGTGGTGTCCCACAGCTGGTCGGCATTCATCTCGCCCAGTCCCTTGAAGCGCTGGATCTCGTACTTCTTGCCTTCCTTGTTGGCACGGGCCACGTGCTCTTTTAGGGCGTCGTTGTCGTACAGGTACGTGCCCTTCTTCTCGCGGCCGACCATGATGCGGTACAGCGGCGGCTGGGCGATGTACAGGTAGCCCGCCTCGACAACCGGGCGCATGTAGCGGTAGAAGAAGGTCAGGAGCAGTGTGGCGATGTGCCCGCCGTCCATGTCGGCGTCGGTCATGATGATGATCTTGTGGTAGCGCAGGTTGCTCAGGTCGAAGTGCATGCGGTCGCCCGTGCCTTCCACGCCAGCGCCGATGGCCGCGATCAGGGCGCGGATCTCGGCGTTCTTCAGGATCTTGTTCAGCTCGGCCTTCTCGACGTTCAGGATCTTGCCGCGCAGGGGAAGGATCGCCTGGAAGCGGCGTTCGCGGCCACCCTTGGCGCTGCCACCGGCGGAAATCCCTTCCACGATGAACATCTCGGACTCGGCGGGATCCTGGCTGGAGCAGTCGGCCAGCTTGCCCGGCAGATCGTCGTTTTCCAGCGGGTTGCTGCGGCGCACGATGTCGCGGGCCTTGCGGGCGGCCTCGCGGGCACGGGCGGCCTCGGCGGCCTTCTCCACAATGGTCTTGCCGACCTTGGGGTTCTCTTCCAGGAACTCCGCGAACTTCTCGCCCACGACCGCGTTCACGGCCGTCTGCGCCTCGGAGTTCAGCAGCTTGACCTTGGCCTGCGACTCGAACTGCGGCTCGCCCAGCTTGACCGAGACGACGCAGTAGATGCCTTCCAGCAGGTCGTCGCCGGTAGGCACCGGGTTGCCGGACTTGATCAGGTTCTTGTCGCGGGCGTACTTGTTCAGAATGCGGGTGTACGCCGTCTTGAAGCCGGTCAGCGGCGTGCCGCCGTCGCGGGTGCGGATCATGTTGGCGTAGGTCAGGATGTTGTCGCTGGCATACGTGTTGGCGTGGATGAACGCGACCTCGACCTCCACGTCGCTGTTCTTGCCGCGCATGACGATGGGCTGGTCGTACAGCAGCTTGCTGTCGTCCGTGACCAGGGCACGCGCAAAATTGGCAATGCCGCCCTGCTCGTAGAAGGTCTCTTCCTTGACGGTCCCGGCGTGCAGCTCGGTGCGCTCGTCGCGGATGATGATCTTCATGCCGGTCAGGTACGCCAGCTCGCGCAGGCGATTGCGGATCCGGTCGTAGTTGAACTGGTTCTCGAACTCCTTGAAGATCGTGGGATCCGGGTGGAAGCTCACGCTGGTCGCCCACTTCACGGTGCTGGGCGTGTCGCTGACCACGTGCAGCGGCTCGACCAGAATGCCGCGCTCGAAGCGGATGCGATGCAGCTGGCCGCCCTTGTTGACCGTGACATCCAGGAAGGTGGACAGCGCGTTCACGACCGTGGAGCCCACACCGTGCAGGCCGCCGGAGACCTTGTACGCGCCGCCGCCGAACTTGCCCCCGGCGTGCAGCTCGCTGAAGATGACCTCGATGGCCGGGCGGCCCTTGCTCTTCATGATGTCCACCGGAATGCCGCGCCCGTCGTCGGTGATGGTGGCGCTGCCGTCGGCGTGCAGGATCACGTTCAGCTCGGTGGCGAATCCGGCGAGTTTCTCGTCGATGCCGTTGTCGATGATCTCGGTCAGGAGCTGGTGGTAGCCGTCGATGCCCGTGCCACCCTGCACGTACATGCCGGGGCGCTTGCGCACGGCGTCCATGCCTTCCAGCACGGAGATGTCGGCGGCGGTGTAGTCGGCGTTGGGTTGGGCATTGGTGGTGATCTCTTCGACCAGGTCGTTCACGGGCGTGTCGTTCAGTTGGGTCATGGCTCTCCTGCGTCGCGGCCTGCCGGGGCAGGGGCGGTGGGAAGGACTGCGAAAGGGAAGTGGGGAGGGTGCGTTCAGGCACCGTCCAGTGTCTGTTCAGTATACTACCTCAGTTGAAACCGGTCAAATAAATTACGCTGTAAACAGAATAGGATGGAGTCGGTTCAATGTTGGTAAATCCCGTCCCATACGGGGCTGATCGGTCAGGCTACACGGAGAGTGACTCCCGCCGTCACCTCACGTGGGCCAGCACACGTCAGAATGGGCGGCGCATGATCCGCCGCGTTGCCCTGTTCACCGCCCTGCTCGGTCTGGTTCCGTCCGGCCTGTCCCAGACCACCTCTGGCCCGGCCCGCAGCGACGCGGCGGCGTGTGCTCTGCCGGCCGGGCCACTCCCGACCCGTACCCGCGCCGTGTTCGTGCTCGACACCAGCGGCAGCATGCAGGGGCTGGGCGACGGCAAGGCTGTCATCTTCGGGCGGGTCACGGCGGCCATCAATACCTATGTGCGGGCCACCCGGCCCGATCGCGTCGAACTCCTGACCTTTGATGCCGGAGTGCGGTCGCGCCAGAGCTTTGAGGCGCCGGCCGGCACCGCCCGCTGGAACGCGGCGCTGGCCGCCCTGAAGGCCGACGGCAGCAACACCCACCTCTACCGCAGCGTGCAAGCGGCCCTGAGTCCCCTGACCGGGGCCGGCACATACCTGACCACGGTGTTCGTCCTGACCGACGGGATCGACAACGATCCGCAGCAGTCCGTCACGCCGGATCGGGCGCTGGCGGCCTTCGCAGGGCGCGGCCCGCTGGATCGGCTGCATTACGTGGCGCTGGGCACCGGGATTCCGGCCGCCGCCCGCCGTGCACTGGAGGCCAGCGGCTACGCCGACGGTGTGACCTTGCCGGTCGGTACATCCCCGGATCTGGTGCGCACCGGCACCGGCGGCGGCCTGCTCACGGTGACGGACACCGCTGGCCTGCCCGTGCCCTTCCTGTCGGGCACGGCGCTCCAGCTCGGTACCGGCCCGGCCAGCGCCCCGGTGCGTCTGGCCACCCCGACCGTCCAGGGCGGCCGGGTGCGCCTGACGCTGGCGGGCAACGTGCCCTACGGTGCGCCGGCACTGCTGTGTGCGGCCCCGGTCGGAAACGGTGTCCGGCCGGGGCAGGTGCTGCTGCGCGTTGCGCTGCCCGGCACCGCACGGCTGCGGCTGCTGAACCCCGCCGCCGACCGGGCCCTGGCGACCGGCGAGGACGTGGTGCTGCGCTACGCCGCGCCGATCGGGCAGCGGGTGGAGGGTACCCGGATCGTGAACGCGCCGGCGGGCCTGCGGGCCGAGGTCTGGGCGCCGCCCGGCTCCCGCCTGATCACCCTGCGCCTGACGAACACCGGCCTGGGGGTGGGCACCCGCGTGAGTCCCACGCTGCTGCTTCCCGGCGGTCTGGGGGTGACCGTGCCGACCGTGACGGGTGCCCCCGGCGGCCGGACGCCGCTGGTGTCACCCGCCGCCACCGGAGACTCCCGCTCGGCCGTGGCGGCCCCGGCGGCTGGCGCCGGCTGGACACGCTGGCTGCCGTGGGCGCTGCTGTGTCTGCTGCTGGGGGCTGCGGCGGTGGTGGGCCTGCGGCGGCGTTCCCGGGGCGCCCCGGTGCGTCCTGTCCGCCCCACGCCGCCCGTGGCCGCCGCGCCCGGCGTGCCCGCTGTCGAGGGCATCGAATACAGCGAGGATCGCCTTCTGTCCCTGGTCGGCGTGAATGGAGAGGTGACAGGCGTGTCCACCCCGCTGGACGGCCCCTTTGATGTGGGACACCTGGCGCGGGTGCCACACCTGAGCGGCCTGCGCTTCGAGCAGCACCTGCACGGCCTGCGCTGCACGCAGATTCCGCCGGACATCGAGGTCAGCCAGGGAGCGCGGCTGCTGCGGGCCGGGGACATCGTGCGGCCCGCCACGCTGCTGGGCGTGGCCGTCGCCCGCCCGGCGCGGGCCCCGTCCCTGCCGCTGGGGTCGCTGGCGGGCCTGGGGCTGCCGCTGACCCTCAGCACGCACGGGCAGACCGTCCACGTCGTGGGGCCGTATGGCGAGCACGCCCTGACCCTGCGCCCCGGCCTGACCGACGTGGGTGACAGCCTGGACGCCCCGGCCCTGCGTGGCCTGCGGCTGGCCGTCACGGGTGGCGTCGTCCTGCTGGCCGAGCGCCCGGACTCCCTGGGCCTGCGACGTCCCGGCGAGGGAGAGTCCATCCGGCCCGGCACCGCGCTGAGCGGCATGCTCACCCTGGATCTGCCCGGCGACGTGACACGCTGACGTCGGCCGGGGTGCGGCGCCATGCTCTGCGCCCGTGCCCGGGCGCACCCGCCGATCCGGTTCGCCCATGACGACAAATGCTCTAGGCTGCCTCCATGGAGTGGCTGCGGCAGATTCACGACATCCGGTTCGACACGCCCCTGGGCCTCTTCCTGTCCGGGCCGCTGGTGGTCGCGGCGCTGGTGCTGTTTCTGTGGAGCGTTGCCCCGACGGTCAAGGGCAGGGTGAGTACCGGGTTCATCGTGTGGCTGCGCGTCACGTGGGCGGCCTTCCTGCTGCCGGCGGTCACGGGCGTGATCCTCGCGCTGGGCGGCATGAAGGTGGCGAGCGCCACCGACGCGGGCGGCGGCACGACCCGCTACGGCTTCCCGGTCGATCCCAGCCGTGACTGGGAGCACTGGATGTACGTGGCGTTCACCCTGCTGACGCTGTACGTGATCGAGGTGCTGATCAAGGGGCGCGTGATCGAACACCGGCTCGGTCTGAAATTCCTGCCGGTGGCGACGCTGTTCATGTACGGCTGCACCTTCATGATCGGCCGGGTGGCCGTGTTTCCGGGCAGCACGCCGGGCACGTGACGGTCACGCCCGGTGGTACGGCGTTCATCCGGCGGGTGTCCACCCGGAACATGGTGGACGCCGCCGTGGCCGGGCCTCATGCTGCGGTCACAGGCTGATGCTCCCCTGTCTGGAACCCATGCCCACACGCTCTACGCACAGACGCTTGCTGCTCACCGTCCCCCTCGTCGCGTCCCTCCTCGCTGCCAGTCCGTCTCTCGCGGTCAAGACGTCCGGTTCTAAGATCACTCCGTCCAGCACGACCATCGCCTCCACGCCACCCACGCGGACGGTCACCGTGCGGCGCGGCGATACCCTGCCCCGCATCGCGGCGCGGACCGGCGTCAGCGTGGCCCGGCTGCGTGCCCTGAACGGCCTGAAGGGCAGCGGGCTGATCAGCGGTCAGGTGCTGCGGCTCGGGCCGGTGTCCACCACGAAATCCCCCGCGCCACAGGGCGTGTACACCGTGAAATCAGGTGACTGGCTGAGCCGGGTCGCGGCCCGCTTCGGGGTCACCGTCCCGGCCCTCGTGAAGGCAAACTCGCTGAAGACGACCGTCATCCGGCCGGGTCAGAAGCTGATCGTGCCGGCCAGAACTGTCTCCGCGGTGGCTGCCCGCCCGAAGGCCCGCCCCACCACGGAAGTCCGCACGCTGTACACCTATGTCCGCATGACTGCCGGCGACACGCCCACGCGCCTCGCGGCCCGCTACCACCTGAGCGTGGACGCCCTGCGCCGCCTGAACGGCCTGACGTCGTACCGCTACATCGTGCCCGGCAGCAAGCTGCTGGTGCCCACCCGCGTGCCGGTGCCGATCCCGCCGGCCCCGCTGCACCAGCCCGTGACCTTCAAGACGCTGCGGCCCCTGGGCGTGCGGGTGCAGATCATCACGGTGGATCTGCGTTACCGCTCGACCCTGATCGCGCCGGTGCTGCCGTCGACGGCCGACACCTTCGGCCGGGGGGCACGGGTGGGGCAGCTCGCCCGTGCCAGCAGTGCCCGTGCCCTGATCAACGGGTCGTACTTCCACCCGCTGAGCTTTGCGCCGGCCGGCGACATCGTCATGCAGGGGCGGATGCTCACGTGGGGCCGGATTCCCATGGCGCTGGCGATCACGCCGGACAACCGCGCCACCATCCGGGCCAGCACCACCCCGCTGCTGCGGCGGCCGCTGGACACGAGCTGGGCGGGCATGGAGACCGTGATCGCCACCGGGCCGCGCATCCTGTCCGGCGGGAAACTCACGGCCGGGTACAGCAGCGCCTTCCGCGATCCGGCGCTGTTCGGCCGCGCCGCCCGCAGCGCCGTGGGCCTGGTCAGCAACCGTGATCTGGTGCTGGTCAGCACGCACACGCGGCTGACCACCACCGAGATGGGCAAGGTCATGGCCCGCCTGGGCATCCGGGACGCGCTGCTGCTCGACGGTGGCAGCTCGACCGGGATCGCGTGGAACGGGGCGCCCGTGCTCGAGAGCGTCCGCAAGGTCAGCTACGGCATCGGCGTGTTCACCGGCTACACCGGCCGCCGCTACCTGCGCTGAATCCGGGCACTACTCCGCCCACAGCCACATGCGGGCGGTCGGCGGGTCGGACGTGACCCGGATGACCGTCTGCTCGCCAGCCAGGACGCTCAGGTACTGACCCCGCGTGGCGTCGTGGAAGACGTGCAGGTTCTGGTCGCGCGAGCTGTCGCCCACGCCCAGCAGCGTCAGGCCGGCCGCCGCGAGCCGGTCGCAGGTCTCGGCCACGCTGCCGGACATGGTGTAGCGGGCTCCTGGCTGCGCGTCCCTCAGCAGGGCGGTCACGGCCGCGTCCGGGGTGGGGGCGGCCACCGCCGGGTGGGTGGTCACTGCGCCCAGCAGCGCTGTCACGGTGAGCAGCGTGCGGGCGATCTGGCGGGTTCGTCCGGTGGTCGTCCTGTCGTGTCGCATGTCCTGCCTCCTGCCGCGCATCCGCGCTGGCACGGTCAGGGTGCGCCGGGTGCCGTGACCGGGCATTGACCGCAGCGTGACCGGTGGGCACAGCCCTGGAGCATGCGGGCCTGTACCATGCGGGGATGATGGTGTTCTCCCCCCACCCGGCCCGTGACCCCGCGCAGGGCCACCCATGAAGCCCGAGCAGGTGCAGTCCCAGATCACCCGCGTGCTCGGGGACGCCATCGCCGGGCTGCGCGACCCGCGCGTGCCGATGATCGTGACCGTGGAGCGCGTGACCGTGACCGCCGACTACGGTCTGGCCCGCGTGTACGTGAGTGCCATGACCGGCAACGTGGACGATCTGGTCGACGCCCTGAACCACGCCCGGGGGCACCTCCAGCGTCAGGTGGCCGAGCACGTGCGGATGCGGCGCACGCCTACGCTGGAGTTCCATGCCGCCAGTGAGGCCCGCTGGTGACCGTCGGCCCCGCCGAGATTCACAGCGTCCTCGCGGTGCGCTATGCCGAGACGGACATGATGGGCGTGGTGCACCACGCCACCTATCCCGTGTGGTTCGAGGTGGGCCGCACCGACGTCATGCTGGCGTGCGGGCTGCCGTACACCCAGATCGAGGCGCGCGGGCACTACCTCATGCTGTCGGGCCTGACCGTCGAGTACCGCCGCGCCGCGCGGTACGGGGACACGGTGACCGTCGTAACCCGTGTGGCCGAGCTGCGCAGCCGCACCGTGACCTTCGCTTACCGCGTGCTGCGCGGCGAGGAGCTGCTGGCGACCGGCGAGACCCGGCACATCGCCACGGATCACGCCTACCGGCCGTCACGCCTGCCGGACGACGTGCTCGTGGCGCTCGGTGCCGGAGTGCCCTGAGGCACGCTACACTGCGCGGCACATGAGTCACCTGTCGCGCACCCTGCCGATCAAGCGCGCCGCGCACGTCTATCTCGTCCATGCCGGCCAGCTGCTGCTGGTCGAGGAACGCATGGATGACGGCAGCATCTTCTACGGCCTGCCGGGCGGCAAGGCCAACGCCGGCGAGACCCTGGGCGACGCCGCCGTGCGGCAGGTACTCCACGAGACCGGGCTGAACGTCACCGATCTGGCCTTCGTGAGCCTGCTGGAGGGCGAACTCCTGACCGGCACGCGCAACGAGTGCTACGCGACCTTCGCCCGCTTCACCGCCGACTTCAGCGGTGACCTGGCCCCCACCGATCCCGAGGTCGTGGGCCTGAAGTGGGTGCCCTTCGAACAGGTCGAGGCCCTGGTGCGCTATGGCCCCCCGCCCGAGGTCGAGGAACGCAACCCGCTGATCTGGGTGCCCACCCGCGACTTCCTGCGCGGGCAGCCCCGGGCGTACTACCCGATCTGAGCGAACCGACCTGACCTAGCCCGTGCACCCTCAGCCAGTACGATGGGGGAAACGCTCACAATCCGCACCGTGCCGGTGGTACGCTGCGGCCATGTGGCCATTCGGAAAGAACACTGCTGACCGTGTCAAGGACGCCCTGAACGAGCAACCCCGCCTGAAGGATCTGGGACTGCAGGTCACCGAGCGCGGCGGCGACGTGAGCATCAGCGGCATGGTGCCCACCGAGCACTACCTCGGTCTGATCCGGGTGGTCGCCGAGGGCATCAACGGCGTGAAGACCGTCGACACCAGCGGGGTGACGTTCGAGCAGGAGGTGGCCGCGCCCGCCCAGGCCGCCCCGGAGACCCCCGAGCCGGCCGTGGACGCCGCACCCGAGCTTCAGCCCTCGGCGCCTGCCACCGTCAGCACCGGCAACATGAACGCCCGTCCTGCCCCGAAGGCCGCCGCGCCCGCGCCGGTCAGTGACGCCGAGATCCAGGAACTCGAGGACGCCAGCAAGATCGCCAAGGCCGTCCACCGGGCCATCCGCAACAACGGTGAGCTGTCCGACGATCCCATCGATGTCCTGCAGAGCGGCAAGTCGGTGATCCTCCGCGGCGTCGTGGACAACGACCACGAACTGCGGCTGCTGGAGCAGGTCGCCCGCGGCGTCAGTGGCGTGGCCGGCGTGGACGTCAAGGGGATCCGGGTGGCCCAGGGGGCCAAGGAACTCGCCAAGGAGAAGGACGAGGCGTCCGGCGACACCGTGTACACCGTCAAGCCCGGCGACAGCCTGAGCGCCATCGCGCAGAAGTTCTACGGCGACGCCATGGAGTACAAGAAGATCGCCCACTACAACAACATCAGCAACCCGGATCTGATCCACCCCGGCGACAAGCTCCGTATTCCCGGCTGAGCGGCACCTTCTCCTTCTGACAGCGGTGTTCGGTTCCGTCGAGGGGCGACACCGATGCCCCTCACTTCCACGTGTACCCGCGGTCTCCTGCAGGTGCTCGCTCCGCTCGATGCAGAGGCCGTGAGGGAACCCTGGGGTGCCTCTGAATTCTGCTCTGCACTGGACGCCCGGTTCCGCCTTTGGTGGGACGTGGTGTCCAGTTGCTGCCGCTATGCTCGGCGCATGATGGTGCCCATGGACACCGCGGCACCGCCCAGCCCGGCCCGGCCCGGGTCGCTGCTGACCGAGCTGCGCGCGCCGCGCACGTGGCGGACGGCGATCTATCTGCTGCTGGCGCTGCCCGCCGGCCTGTTCGCGTCCGCCCTCCTGGCGGGCGGCGTGATCGGCGGGGTGCTCACCCTGCCGCTGCTCGTGGGCGCAGCCGTGCTGCTGGGCTGCCTGTGGCTGGTGGGCGCGATCGGGGAGCTGCACCGCGTGCTGGCCGGCCTGCTGGGCGTCTATTTTGCCCGGCCCCTGCCGCCCGTGTCGGGAGGACTGCTCACGTGGCTGCGCACCACGCTGGCCGACCCGGTCACGTACCGCACGCTGCTGTTCGTGCTGGTGCAGCCGCCTCTGGCCCTGCTGTGCTGGGTCGCGCTGGGCACCCTGCTCAGCGTGATGGTGCTCAGCCTCGCGTCGCCGCTGTGGCTGCTGAATCCGGAGGCGTGGCCGGTCGTGTGGGGCGAGCGGACAGTGACCCCCAGCGTGGAGGCCGTCCTGGGCCTGCTACTGCTGGGACTGGGCAGCGTGATCGTGCTGGGCGGCGTGATCGACCTGTTCGGGCGGCTGTGGACACGCCTGTCGGTGGCGCTCCTGGCACGTGACCCCGGTGCCGAGGCGGCGCGGCGCGAGGTGGTGGCGCTGCGCCGCGCTGCCGGTCGGGTGGCGCTGGGCGACGACCTGCACGCCACCCTGCTCGACCTGACCGCGCAGGCGCGGGCGGCCAGCACGGCCGACGCCGTGATCCTGCTGGCCCCGGACGGCACGCTGCTGGCCGGCAGTGGGCCGTGGCCGGATGTGCAGGCCGGGATGCCGGAGCGCCTGCCCGGCCCCGGTGCGGCCGACGTGCGCCGCACGCCCGACGGCACGCTGCTGGCGACCCTCCCGGTCACGCTGCCGGTGTCGGCGGGTGGCCCGGACGGCGGGGTGCTGCGGGCCCGCTATGCACCGGGGGTGCGGCCCAGCAGTGACGAGCTGGCCTTCTTGCTGAGCATCTCGGATCACGCGGGCACGGCCCTGCACGCGGCGCACCTGATCGAGCGGGCCGGCGCGCGGGCGGGCGAACTGGAGCGGGCCCGGCTCGCCCGCGAGCTGCACGACAGCGTGGCGCAGGCGCTGTACGGCATCACGCTGGGGGCCAAGACGGCCCGCGCCACGCTGGACTCCGATCCGGCCCGCACCCGCCAGAGCTTGGAGTACACCATCCGGCTCGCCGAGGGCGGCGTGTCCGAGATGAAGGCCCTGCTGTTCAGCCTGCGTCCCGACGCGCTGGAGGAAGGCGGGCTGGTCGCCGCGCTGCGCCAGCACGCCCATGCGCTGGAGACCCGGCATGGCCTGAACGTCCATGCCGATCTGCGGGCCGAGCCGCCCCTCGCGCCGGACGCGCAGGCTGCCGCCTACCGCGTGGCCCAGGAAGCCATGCACAACGTCGTCAAGCACGCGCGGGCCGGACAGGTGTGGCTGGACGTGCAGGTCGTCGCGCTGCCGGCGGGCGGGGAACATGTCGTCCTGAGCGTGCGGGACGACGGACGCGGTTTTGATCCGGGGGGCCCGGTCGCCGGCACCCTGGGCCAGCGGGGCATGCGGGAGCGGGCGGCCGGCGTGGGCGGCACGCTGGACGTGCGCAGCGCCCCCGGCCAGGGCACCACGGTCACGCTGTCCGTGCCGGTCGCCCGCCCGGCGGGGGGGAGCGCGTGACCGTCACGCCGCCGTCCCGGCCGCTTCCGCCCGTGCTGGGCCGCATGGCGATCGGGCTGCTCGTGGCCGCGGCGGGCGGCGTGGTGGCGTGGCAGAGCGTCGGGTTCAGTCCCACGCCCGGTATGGCCGCGCTGAGCACGCCCCTGAGTGTGCCGCTGCGTGGCGTTCCGCCGCAGGGCTGGCCCGGCGCGGCGAGCGTCTACCTGCGTGGTGACCGGGTCGATCTGAACGTGACTCCCCTGGACACGGCCAGTCCGTGGCTGCTGCAGGGGTCGGCGCTGCACCGGGGGCGGAATCCGGTCGCGGTCGACCTGCGCCGCGATGACGAGATGCTCAGCGCCACCGTGTCGCTGAGTGTGCGGGGGTTTGACCGGGGAGGCGTGATCGTGGGCGAACCGGAGCCCCTGCAACACCGCGTGTCGGTGGCGCTGGCGCGGCGGCTGCCGCTGTCGCTGTCCACGCGGACGGGCAGCGGCGACCAGACCCTCGACCTCACCCCGCTGCGCCTGCGGGCGCTGACCCTGCGGTCAGACAGCGGCACCCAGGACGTGACCCTGCCCGATCGTCCGGCGGGGGCGTTCTCGCTCGTCAGCGGGAGCGGGGACATCGCCGTGCAGGCGGCGGCCCGGTCCAGCCCCGAGGCGCTGCGCGTGAACACCCAGAGCGGTGACCTGAGCCTGAACCTTGCCACGGCCCGTACCCTGGCCCTGGGGGCCGGGTCGCTCAGCGGCGACGTGCAGCTGACCCTGCCTGAGTCCTTCGCGCGTGGAACGGTCACCACCGCCAGCGGTGACGTGGTCGTGACCGCGCCGGCCACCCTGGGGGCGGGGAACCTCGACATCCGGACCCAGAGCGGGGCGGTGGTGCTGAACGTGGCCCCGGAGCTGCGGGTGCGGATCCGCTTCACGGACCGGGATACCGTGGTGCTGCCGGAAGGCACGCCGCCGGGCACCGCGCCGCAGCTCGACGTGTTTATCGACAGCGGGAGCGGCGACGTGCGCCTGGAGCGGCCGGACGGTACGGACGTGCCCCTCCCGGCGGCCAGCGTGCCCGCCGTCCCCCCCCTCCAGACGTCCAGCTTCCAGGAGAGCCCATGACCATGCCCCCGACCACTCTTCCCGTTCGCGTCCTGCTCGTCGATGACCACGCCGTCGTCCGCCAGGGACTGCGCCTGTTCCTGGGCCTGGATCCCAGGATCGAGGTCGTGGGCGAGGCCGCCAATGGCGAGGAAGCCCTCGCAGAGGCCGATGCCCTGATCCCGGACGTGATCGTCATGGATCTGATGATGCCCGTCATGGACGGCATCACCGCTACCCGCCACCTGCGGCGCCGCCTGCCCGAGACCGAGATCATCGCCCTGACCAGCACCCTGGAGGAGCACAAGGTCAACGGCGCGATCGAGGCCGGCGCGATCTCGTACATGCTCAAGGACGCGAGTTCCGACACGCTGGCCGACGCCATCCACGCGGCGGCGCGGGGTGAGGTGCGCCTGCACCCCGAGGCCGCCAAGCGCCTCGTGCGGGATTTCCGGGGCGGCGAGATGCGCGAGACCCTGACCCCCAAGGAGACGATCGTGCTCCAGCTGATCGCGCATGGCCACAGCAACCGCGACATCGCCGCCGACCAGGGCGTCAGCGAGGCGACCGTCAAGACGCACGTGAGCCGCCTGCTGGGCAAGCTGGGCCTGGAGAGCCGCACCCAGGCCGCCCTGTACGCCCTGAAATACGGCATCGCCAGCCTGGACGGCGTCGAGCTGTGAGCCGGCCCGGCTGAGCTTGCCGGTCGTCACTGCGTCCACTATGCTGGACATATGACCACTATAGAGGACGAAGCGGCGGTGCAGCTGGCCCAGCGGCTCCGGCTGGAGCGGGAGTCGCGGGGCTGGTCGCTGGCCGACCTTGCCCAGCGCAGCGGTGTGGCCAAGGCCAGCATCAGCAAGGTCGAGCGCGGAGAGATGAGTCCCACCGCCGCGCTGCTGGTGCGCCTTGCCGGGGCCTTCGACCTGACGCTGGCCGGGCTGCTGCTCCGGGCCGAGACCGGGGGGGAACGCGTGACCCGCGCTGCCGACCAGCCCGTGTGGCGCGATCCGGAGACGGGCTACACGCGCACCCAGGTCTTCATGCGGCCCGATCATCCGGTCGAGGTCGTGCAGGTGGTCATGCCTGCCGGGCAGCGCGCCACCCTGCCGGCCGCCAGCTATGCCCGTATCCGGCAGGTGCTGTGGGTGCTGGCCGGAACCCTGACGGTCACCGAGGGAACCGAACGTCACGAGCTGCACCCCGGCGACACGCTGGGCTTCGGCCCGCCCGCCGACGTGACCCTGGCCAACGACCTCGCAGCGCCCTGCACCTACGTCATTGCCCTGGCCCGGAGCTGACCATGACCGACCTTCGTATTGCGCCGCTGGGTGCCCAGGACATCGACCCGCTCACCGACCTGCTCATCGAGACCGTCGCCGCCGGCGGTTCGGTCAGCTTCCTGCACCCGCTGCCGCCCCCAGAGGCCCGTGCGTTCTGGCAGGGTTCGCTGGACGCCGCCGCGCGGGGTGGCCGTGTCGTGTACGGTGCGTGGGACGGCGACCAGCTCGTGAGCACGGTCACGCTGCTGCTCGACTGCCCGCCGAACCAGCCCCACCGCGCCGAGATCGCCAAGATGATGACCCGTGTGGCCTGCCGGGGCCGGGGGATTGCCACCACGCTCCTGCGCGTGGCCGAGGCCGAGGCGATCCGCCGGGGCCGCACGCTGCTGGTGCTCGACACGTCCGTGGACGGCGGGGCCAGCCGACTCTACGAGGGCGCCGGCTACACCCTGGTGGGGGAGATCCCGGACTACGCCCTGACGCCGGACGGTCGCCTGAACGGCACGCTGATCTACTACAAGCGGCTGGGCTGAGGCGAACGGGGACGACGCTGCTCATGCGGCGGGGGACGGCAAGGCGGCGGACACCGTCGATGTCCGCCGCCCGCCCCTGCGTGCTTACCCCAGGTCGTCCAGCACGGCGTCCAGATCCTTCTTCACGCACGTGAACATCGGCGTGTCGCGCAGGGTGTACATGCTGGCCTCGGTGTAGCGCAGGCGGTGCACCAGATCGACGAATTCCTGCGGGTGGTCGCTGTCGAAGCTGACCACGAACTCCTGGTCGTCGATGCCGTAGGAGTAGCTGGTGTTGATCCGCACACCCTTGAACGGGGCACTGGCGTAGATGTGCTCGTCCATCATGCCCTGGCGGGAGTGCGGGGTCAGGTCGTACCACGGCCGGGTCTTGATGAAGGGATAGATGAACAGGAACTGCCCCTGCCCCGGCAGGATCTCCAGCCCGTGTCCGCTGCCCTCGACGCGGTTGACGTACTGGCTGCGCTTGTTCATCGACACGAAGTTGAAGGGCTGGGTCAGGTAGCCCATCAGCCGGGTGCGGTTCAGGCGGGCCTGGGCGTCCTGAAACTCGCGCACGTCGAAGGCGATGCGCCACAGCATGAAATCCACGTCGCTGCGCACGCCCACCAGCGAGTACGGCCGCAGGATCAGGCCCTTCTCGGCCGGGGCGTCGCTGACCCAGCCGTTCGCGGCGGCCAGGAACTCGGCCTTCAGCTCGTCACGCTCGGCCTGCGGCAGCCGGCGGAACGCCGGATCGAGCTTGAAGAACGCGTAATTGAGGAACTGCCGGGTCGAGCGGTCGGCCTCGCGCTGGGTGACCTGCCCGCTGGGGTCGAGATCCACCATCATCTTGGGGCGGCCGCCACTGGGGCGCGGTGCGGCCGGGGCCTCGCTCTCGGGGGCCGTGGTGTCCGGACGGCCGCTCACTGGGCCACCACCTCGCCGCGCAGATCGGTCGCCATGCCGAAGTTCTGCCGGTACAGGGCCTGGATGGCGTCATACTCGGCGTCGGTCAGGGGCGCGGCGCCAAAGGTGGCGACGTACTCGTCCAGCCCCTCCTGCGAGTAGATGTTGGGCAGCACGCTCGCCATGACCGGCGACCGCAGCGCGAACTGGATGGCGAGCTGCCCGATGGTGCGGCCCCGGCCCTGGACAAATTCGGCATTCAGCTGCTCGACCTTCTTCAGACCGTCCTCCATCCAGGCCTTGCGCCGCGCGTTGGTGGTCATGCGCCAGTTGCGGTGGTCGCCGGGTTCGAACTCGGTCTCCAGGGTCATGTACCCCTCCAGCAGCCCCGAGGCGTGCGGCACACGGGCCATCACGCCCACGCCCGCCTGCTCCCCGGCGGCCAGGATGGGCTCGCCCAGCACCTGCTCCAGCAGGTTGTAGATGATCTGGGTCGGGGCGCGGCGCTCGCGCAGGCTGGCGATTCCTTCCTCGATCTGGCGGTCATTCAGGGCTGGCCCCAGCGCCGTCCCGTACGCGCGAATCAGGCCCTCGGCCTTCGCCTTCTCCAGCTCGGCCCACAGGTCGTCGGCCCGGATCGCGTCGATGCGGGGGTTGTGCAGCTGGTAGTAGTCGATGTAGTCGGTGCCCAGCCGTTTCAGGCTGCCTTCCAGCGCCTTGCGCAGGTACGCGGGCGACCAGTCGTGCGGACGCTCCTGCTGCCCCGGCCGATCCGGGTGGGTGTAGATGTCGTAGCCGAACTTCGTGCCGATCACGATCTCGCTCCGCACGTCGCCCAGCGCCTCGCGCTGCAGTTCCTCGGCGCGGCCCGAGGCGTAGGTGTCGGCGTTGTCGAAGAAGGTGACGCCCGAGTCGAAGGCGCGGCGCAGCAGGGCCTTGCCCATGCCCTCGTCCCTGACGCCCCACCACGTCGTGCCGACGGTCCACACGCCGAAGCCCACGGCGCTCACGGTCAGATCAGTGCCCTGCAAGGTGCGGTAGTCCATGCCCGCACTATTCCACCTGCGGTCGGGGATGAATGCCCAGGGCTGACGGGATGATGTGAACTCGGCTGTGAAGGAATGAACCCTGCCCCCCCCATCTGGGGCACCCTCCGGCCGCCCCTGATGTCATAGTTGACTCATACCCTGCACATCCTCCTCTTACCCTCCCCATGCCCAGGAGACCGTATGCACCGATCCCCCCGCCGCGTCGTCCCCACCCTGCTGCTCAGTGCACTCCTGGCCGCCTGTGGCCAGTCGCCGGCCCCACACCCGGACGACGAGTCCGTCCTGCCGCCGGGGAGCCCGTATGCGAACGGTGCGGCGTATCCGTGGAGCGACCGGCTGGAGGCGCCGGTTGCCGATCCCTACGCGGCGGGGCGCGACTACCCGTGGTCATCTCCGACGGCCGCCAGCACGCTGGACACCCAGGCGGTGCGCAGCGGCGTGAACGAGCTGGGTGACCTGCCATGGACGTCGGCCACCAATTTCTGGGGGCCGGTGGCCCGCAACCGCAGCAACGGCGAGCAGGACGTGAACGACGGCCGCATCCTGACCATCGGCGGGAAGACCTATGCCAAGGGGCTGGGCGTGCACGCTGACAGCAGCATCAACTATGCCCTGAATGCCCAGTGCAGCACCTTCACGGCGTCGGTCGGCATCGACGACGAGGTCGGGACGCGGGGCCGGGTGACCTTTCAGGTGGTGGGGGACGGCCGGGTGCTGTACACCAGCCCGGAACTGACCGGCGTGGATGCCGCCAGGGCCGTGACCGTGGCCGTGACCGGCGTGAGGGAACTGACCCTGAAGGTCCTGAAGGGCGCGAACACCTACTACGACCACGCCGACTGGGCCGAGGCCAGGGTGATGTGTCAGGCCCCCACGCCGACCGGCACGGTCTATGTGAGCGACCTCGCGTATACCAGCGCCACCAACAACTGGGGGCCGGTCGAGATCGACGCCAGCAACGGCGAGCAGAAACAGGGCGACGGCCGTCCCCTGACCATCGGCCAGAACGTCTACGCAAGGGGTCTGGGGGTACACGCGAACTCCACGGTCACGTATGACCTGGGCGGCGCGTGCCAGGCCTTCACAGCGGTCGTGGGGATCGACGACGAGACGCAGGGCCGGGGCAGCGCGGCTTTTGCGGTGTATGGCGATGGGAAGCTGCTGTACGGTAGTGGCCGGGTGCCGGCGGTGTCGCCCGGGACTCAGGAACCCCCGGTCATTGCCCGCGCCGACGTGACCGGCGTCCACGCCCTGAAACTGGTCGTCACTGACGGCGGCGACGGCAAGACCTTCGACCACGCCGACTGGGCCGACGCGCGGCTGTACTGCAACCCGGGCCGAACGGCCGGTACCCCGGACGCCAGCTTCGGGCTGCAGGGCCACGCCACCGTGGGCGGCGTGGACAGCGTCGTCGAGCCGGACAGCGCCGTGGTGCTGCTCGGGGCGGACTTCAGCGTGACACGCCTGTCGGCGACTGGCACGCTGGCGGGCACCGGCACGGTCAGTGTTCCCGGCGGTACGGCCCGCGCCCTGGCGCGGCAGTCGAACGGCACTCTGGTCGCGGTGGGCGAGGCGAGCGGCGCAGTCGTCGCCGTGCGGTACCTGCCGAACCTCCAGCCGGATCCCAGCTTCGGTACGGGCGGCGTGGTGATCCGGCAGTACGGAGACGCGGTGAACAGTGTGCCCGCGAAGTCTCTGGCCACGGACGTCGCCGTGCAGTCTGACGGGAAGGTCGTGCTGGTCGGCACCCTGTCGCGTGCCTACCAGCCCTACCCGGACGACAACCAGAGTACGCTCGACCACCTGATCGCCCGTCTGAATCCTGACGGAACGCCGGATACGGGGTTCGGCGCCTCCGGGACGATCGCTCTGGCAACCTCAGCGGTCTCCAGCACGACGTGTGGTGAGCTGGAGGACGTGATGTCCGCGGTCGCGATCCAGGCTGACGGCAAGATCGTGGCCACCGGGAATTCCGACTGCACCGGCGGCTACATCCCGCTGATCCTCAGGGTCGGCAGCACCGGACAGCTCGATCCGAGCTTCTCGGGCGACGGCCTGGCTGATGCGTCCGTGGTCAGCGGCGGTTACGGTGACTTCATCCGGGCCGTGGTCATCCAGCCCGATGGCCGGATCGTGATCGGTGGCGCGACCGAACGCTTCCAGACTGCGGCCTTCGTCGAGCGGCTCACGCAGGCCGGGGCTCCCGATGGCGGCCGGACATTCCAGATCGCCGATGAATTCTACGAGCAGGGCAGCATCTTCAGCCTTGCCGCCCAGGCCGACGGGAAGATCGTCTTCGGTGCCCGGTCGCCCAACAGCCAGAACCTGGGCCGCCTGAACGCCGACCTGACGCTGGACACCGCCTTCGGCAGCCAGAGCAGCGGGTATGTCACGGTGACGGAGGCGATCACCTCCGTGAACGTCGACCCGCTGGGCCGGATCGTGGGCAGCGGCCCGACCGGTACCGTGCGCGTCCTGCCGTAGGTCCGGCGGGAACGAGGGGCCGCCCTGCTCGTCCGGGCGGCCTCCTTCATGGCCTCTGGTAGCCTCGGCGCATGCTCAAGCACGTGTCGTTCCTGACCCGCGACCTGACCGCGACCCTGGCCTTCTACGGGCGGCTGGGCGGCATGACCGAGAAGGATGTCGTGACCGCCGAGGGCTACCGCCGGGCGGTGGTGCGCGTGGGGGCAGGGCGGCTGCAGTTCTTCCAGATCCCTGGCGAACAGCCCGGGCCACACCCGCACTGGGCCGAGCACATCGCCCTGCACGTGCGCGGCCTCCGGGCCCTGCTGCCCCAGCTGCGGGCGGCGGGCGTGACCGTCACCCGCGACCTCCAGCCCAGCCCCGGTGGGCGGGACATGGCCTTCGTGCTCGATCCGGACGGACGGCAGGTGGAGCTGCTGGAGGACGGGGCATGAGACGCCCCGGTGCTCTGTCCCCGGCTATGGGCCGTCCGTGTAGATCCGGCTGGGGTAGTAGTACTTCTGGAGCAGCAGCTTGCCCAGGGCCACAGTGGGAACAGCCAGCAGCGCCCCCACGAAGCCCAGCAGCGCGACCCCGATCAGGATGGCGACCAGCACCGTGACCGGGTGCAGGTCGGTGGTGCGGCTCAGGATGTACGGGCTCAGGAAGTTGCCCTCGATCTGGTTGGCGGCGACGAACACCACGATGACCAGGATGGCCTTGAGGCCGGCGCCGGGCAGGGTGAAGGCCAGCAGCAGGGCGGGAGTCGCGCCGATGATCGGCCCCAGGTACGGCACGATATTGAAGGCCCCCGCCAGGAAGCCGATGGCGGCGGCGCTGGGAATCCCGACGATGGTCAGGCCCAGCCACACGAACACGCCGATGAACGCGGCGATCAGCAGTTGCCCACGCACATACCCGCCGACCGAGGTGCCGACCAGATCCGACAGCTCCAGCACCCGCGGCTGCCACGGCCGGGGGAAGATGCCCAGCAGGGTCGCGTTGATGCGGGAGTAGTCGAGCATGAGATAGATGCTCAGCAGCAGGATCAGCAGCACCTGACCCACCGCGCCGCCGATCGAGAGCAGCCCGCTGAAGACCGTGCCGGTCGAGCTCAGCGCGTTCTGCAGGATCGGCACGATGTTGTCACCGAGGTTCTGGACGTAATTCTGCGCGGCCTCCACGATCCGCTCCCGCGCGCCGTCCAGCCCGCTCACGCCCCGGCTGGTGAGCCACCGGGTCATCGAGTCGAAGGTGTCGCCGGCCGAGCCGATCAGCCCCGGCAGCTTCTGCAGGAGTTGCACGAGCTGCGTACTCACCGTGACGAGCAGCGCGCCCGCCAGACCAAGAACGCCCAGGAAGATCAGCACCACGAAGAACACGCCGAGTCCCCGGCTGACCCGGCCGCGCTGGAGCCACACCAGCAGGGGGTTGGCCAGATACGCGATCAGGAAGGCCACGGCAAAATCGACCAGCACCGAGCGGATCTGACCGGTGATGCGCCACGCAAGATACGCGGCGAGCAGGAAGACGATCAGCCGGATCCACGGACTGGCCCACGCGTACTCGAAGGCCGTGGGCGGACGCGCGGGGCGCAGGGTGCCGGAAGGAGGGGGACGGGGACTCACGTTCCGTTCACTGTACGGTACGTGGCCCGGTGCTCAGTAGAGGATGGCCGGCGGATAAAGGCCGGATGGGGATCAGTACGACCGCGTGACGACCTGTCCGTTCTGGCCCATCGGCTGTGCCGCCGCGCCGTTCACGCTGACCCGCACGCCGCCGGCGTTTCCGGCACGGATGGTCACGCCTGCCGGAAAGCCCTTGACACTGCCGGCCGGGGGCGTCCCCTGGTACAGGATCACGCCGCCAGGGCCCGTCACGCGTGTCCACGAGGGCGCAGCGAAGGTCACGCTGACGGCGGCGCGGGGTGCAGCCGGGGTGCTGGTGCCGGTCGCCGCCGGGGTGGTGCCAGCGGGGGTCACGGTGGGGGCGCTGCCCGGCCGGTTCAGGTCGGCCAGGGCGCTCCGGCCGCTGCCCGCGACCGGCAGGGTGGCCCGCAGGTTGCGGCCGCGATCCAGGGTGACCGTCTGTTTCAGGGGCTGGCGGCCACTCAGTTCCACGCGCAGTTCAGCCCGGTCGCGCCGGTCGACCGGGAAGGCAGTCAGCGGCGTGGTGCCCAGGTCGCGGTTGTCGAGGTACACCCGCGCGCCGCTGGGCACGCTCTTGACCGTGAGCCGCACGGTGGTCGGCACCGGAGCCGCCGGAGGTGTGGCGGCCGGCGTGGTCTGGGCCGGCGCTGTCTGCGCCGGTGTGGTCTGGACGGGTGCCGTCTCGGAGACGGGAGCGACGGCCACCGGTGCGGGCCGTGAGGACACGAAGGCGTAGTAGCCGCCGGCCCCCAGGACGATCACGCCGGTCAGGAGACCCGCCAGCAGGGCAGGATTGACACCGTTCGTGGTTCGTACCGGACTGCCGGCGCCGCGCAGGCTCTGCGCCACCTCGGGCGTGGGGGGGACGCTGCGGTCGAATTCCGCGATCAGCGGCGTGGGATCGAGCTGCAGCTCACGGGCATAGCGTTGCAGGTACGACCGGGCAAAGGTGCGTTCAGGGAGCAGGGCGGTGTTGCCGTCCTCCAGGGCACGCAGGTAGTCGCCACGGATCTTGGTGCGAACCGAGAGTTCCTGGGTGCTCAGGCCCAGGGCCTCCCGGGCCTGTTTCAGCGTGCTGCCGAAGCTCATGATCCCCACCTTAACCTTTTTTGAATGTTGGGCCTGCTGGAAGCGTGGCCGGCCTAGCCATCGTAGGGCCGTCCCAGTGCCTGGGGAGCCCGGCTGCGGCCCGTCAGGATCAGGGCCAGGATCGTGATCGCGTAGGGCAGGGCACTGACCAGCGTGGGCGGCAGGAGGTCGCTGCCGCCCAGCGCAATCGAGAGGGCCTGCAGGAAGCCGAACAGCACCGTGGCCCCCAGCACCCCCAGCGGTTTCCACTGGCCGAAGATCAGGGCTGCCAGGGCGATGAAGCCGCTGCCGGCGCTGATGTTGCGCACATACGAATCCAGGTTCCCGATGCTCAGGAACACCCCGGCCGTACCCGCCAGCACGCCCGAGAGGATCACGGCCGAGTAGCGCATGCGCCGCACGTTCACGCCCATGCTGGCGGCCGCGCCCGGCTGCTCGCCGGTGGCCCGCAGGCGCAGCCCGTAGGGGGTGCGGTACAGCACGTACCACGTCAGCGCCACCACCGCGAACGCGAAGTACACCGGCGGCGAGAAGCGCAGTTCGCCCACGCCCCACAGCGGGAGCCCCTGTTCCAGCTTGGGGCTCTCGGTGGACGTCTGGTACAGCGCGGTGAGGATGACTGCGGGAACACCCGTGGCGAGCAGGTTGATGGCCGTGCCGCTGATGACCTGATCGGCGCGGTACCTGATGCTCAGGACGGCGTGGATCCACGCGACCAGGCCGCCGACGATCATGCCGGCCAGCCAGCCGAACCACGGGGCCAGTGCGCCCAGGCTGGGTTCCAGGCTCTTGGCCGCGACCGCGCCGGCCAGCGCCCCGAAGATGATCAGTCCGTCCAGCGCGATGTTCACCACGCCGCTGCGCTCGCTGAACAGGCCACCCAGGGCCGTCAGCAGCAGCGGCACGACCGAGCGGATGAAGGTCGCCAGGAAGGCGGCCGTGAAGATCTGTGCCACCAGGTCGTTCATTCCTTGCCCCCTTCACGGGTGATGGTCTCGCTGGTCTGCCCGACATTCGGGCTGGGCGTGGCCCGCTCGGCGGCGGCCTGCGACGCTGTCAGGGCGGCGCCGGGGGGTGGGCCAGATGCGGCGGCCTGCGCGAGCTGTGGGGGCGGCGGATCGGTGATGCGGCGGCTGAGGAAGCCGCCGGCCGCGATGAACAGCACGATCAGCGCCTTGAGGACGGTCACGATGTCCTTGTTCACGCGTTCGAGCTGACGGGAGACTTCCAGGCCGCCGGTGTCGATCGTGCCGAACAGCAGGCTGGAGACCACCACGCCGGACGGCGTGTTCTGGCCCATCAGCGCGACGGCAATGCCGTCGAAACCGACATTCACCGGCATGTTGCCCTTGAGCCGGTACTCGTCGAGCGCCCCGCCGTTCACGTAGTGCAGCCCGGCCAGCCCGGCGAACATCCCGGCGATGGTCATGGCGAGCACGGTGCCACGCGCCACGCTGATCCCGCCGTACTCGGCGGCCTTGGGCGACAGGCCCACCGCCCGCAGGGCATAGCCGGTCGAGGTCCGCCACATCAGGGTGCCGAAAAACGCCACGCACAGCAGCGCGATCAGGAACGAGGCATTGAGCTGCGAGCCGGCGACGGTCACGGGAATGCCGATGCGCCACGTGACGGCGCCGGCCACGGCGGCGATCAGCAGCCCCAGCGCGGTGTGGCGGGTCTTCAGGACGGCCCGCGCGATCAGGAACGCGATGAGCGCGACCAGCAGCCCGATGCTGATGGCCGTCTGCCCGCCGCTGCCGACGTTCAGGAGCTGGAGCATGGTGGGCAGGCGTGCCCCCTCCTGGAGCAGTTCGCTGCGGGCCTCGAAGCCCTCGGCCTTCAGGCCCAGGGTGTAGGTGCGCCCCAGGAACGGGAAGGTCTCCGTGCCGATCAGGAACAGGAACACCGCCGACGCGATGTAGTTGAGCATGATCGTGTTGATGACCTCGCTGGAGCCGAACCGGGCCTTCAGGACACCGGGAATGGCACCCCACAGTGCTCCGAATGCTCCGGCGGCGACCACCGAGAAGGGCAGCAGTGCCCAGCCCAGGGCCGGGGGGCCGTACACGCCCGCGAGCATCGCGCCGACCGCGCCCATGGTCAGCTGACCCGGCGCACCGATATTGAACAGACCGGTGCGGAACGCGAACGCCACGCTGAGACCGGTGAAGATCAGCGGCGTGGCCAGCTTCAGCGAGTCGAGCAGGGGCCCCAGGCTGGTCACCGGGGCGAACAGCGCCGAGTACACGAAGTACACCACGTCACTCTTGGCGAGCCAGCCCTCCGCGAGCGACAGGGGAGCGCCGCTGAGGTTCACGGCGGGCTGCACGATCAGCACGACCACGGCCCCGACGGCGATCGCCAGGGCAATGGCGCTGACCGGGACGAGCAGGCCCCGGAGCCGGTTCAGGCGCTCAGACCACCACGTGCGGCCGCTCAGGCCGGCTCCCGCCGCGACCAGTCCGCCCAGCATGGGCAGGAACAGGCCCAGGTTCATGCCGCCCCCCGCGTAGAAGTTGCGCAGCTGCCGCTTCGCGCCGGGGCGCAGGGTCGTGTCGGCCACCACCCGCGTGACCTGGTCGCTCAGGGTCGCGTCGAGCCGCAGCACGGCCGCGCCCGCCAGAACGAAGGCCAGCAGCGCGGTGATCCACAGCCACGGCGCGCGGCGCAGCGCCCCGACCACGGTGGCGACCAGCAGCGCCAGGGTCGCCCAGCCCAGGCCCAGCACGGTGGCCGTGGGGGGCAGCGGCGCGTCGCGGTACGAGGAGAGGTTCAGCACGCTGCCCCCCAGGTGCAGCAGCACGGCGTCGGCGTCCGTGCCGCCCCGGCCCAGGGTGGCCAGCGGGAACAGCAGCATGCCGGCGGCCGCCACGGCAGCGGCGGTCAGCGCGATGCGTGCGCCGTCCGCAGATGGCCGATTGTCAGAAACGGAGGTCACGCGGTCATTGTACGGGCCGGCCCGGATCGCGGCGAGCTTCGGCGGCACGCGCCGGCGTGACCCGGGCTGCTATGCTCGCGGGCGGTATGGAACGCACCTTTGCCATGATCAAGCCCGACGGTGTCCGTCGCGGCCTCACCCCGGAGATCCTCGCCCGCATCGCCCGCAAGGGCTACCGCGTGGTCGGCCTCAAGCAGATGGTCATTCCCCGTGACGTGGCGGAGACGCACTACGGCGAACACCGCGAGCGTCCCTTCTTCGGCGAACTCGTGGCCTTCATCACGGGTGGGCCGGTGGTCGCGATCGCGCTGGAGGGCGAGAACGCCATCAGCGGCTGGCGCGGCATGATGGGCGCCACCAATCCGGCCAATGCCGCGCCCGGCACGATCCGCGCGGATTTCGCCACGACCACCGGCGAGAACGTGACGCACGGCAGCGACAGTCCCGAGAGTGCCGAGCGTGAGCTGGGGCTGTTCTTCGCGGCCAGCGAACTGCTGGACTGACCCCGTCGCGTCACCGAGCACGCACCGCCGCCGTCCGGAGGAGTCGCAGCGGCCCCACCCAGGACGGCGGCCGCAAGGTTCCTGTGACGTTTCGGCCCGTAGGATCACGCCCAGGGGTCATGTCCAGGCGCACCACTCCACTTTATGAACTGCTGCTGCGCAGCCAGCAGTACATCGTGTATGCCGCCAGTGCGGCGTACATCGTGTACGCCCTGCTGACCGCCCTGATCGATCCGCCTGGCGTGTTCCCCGTGGCGTATCAGGTGCCCAAATACTGGGCCGCGCTGTTCGCGCTGGCGACCATCGTTGCGGTGGCTGCCGCCCCGCACCGGCTCAAGCAGTTGTATGTGCTCACCACGGTCGGGTACCTCCTGGCCACCATCGTCGAGATCCCGAGGGCCGTGAGCTACGGCGCGATGCCCATGCACCTGACGCTGTGGCTCACGCTGAACGTCCTCGTGTCCTTCGTCGTCTTTGGAGCGCGGCAGGGCGCGGCACTGATCGCGGTCAGTGTCGCCGTGATGCTGGGAGCGCTGATCGTCCATGGCCCCCTGGCCCCGCCGCAGCTGTCGGACTGGGTCACGGTGGCGGTGGTCATGGGCGTGACCGGCATCATTGCCTACACCCTGATGAATTTCATCGAGAACAACATGCTGCAGCACGCCGAGGACAGCGAGAAGCTGCGCGCGGCCCGGCTGGACGCCGTGACCGACGTGTACGGGCGCGGGGCCATCGAGGAAGAGCTGCACCACGCGATGGATCATGCCCGCCGCATCAACTCGCCCCTGAGCATCGTCGTGGCGGATATCGACCACTTCAAGCAGGTGAACGACCAGCACGGCCACGCCTTCGGGGACGACGTGCTGCGGGCGGTCGGCAAGCGGCTGCGGCGCAACGTGGGCGGGATCGGCGGGATGGTGGGCCGCTGGGGCGGCGAGGAATTCATCGTGCTGCTGCCGGGGGTGGCAAAACCGGACGCCCTGGTGCTGGCCGAGCGGCTGCGCCGTGAGATCGGGGACACCCCCCTGGCCGGCCTGCCGGTCACCGCCAGTTTCGGTGTGGCGTCGTACCGGGGCTCGGGCGACACGCCGGATCAGCTGTTCGGCCGCGCGGACATGGCCATGTACGAGGCCAAGCGCTCCGGGCGCAACGCGGTGCGCTGACCGCGGTCATCCGCTGCACCCAGGGCCGGAACGCACCCCCCTGGGCCGCTCCGGGTGCTGTGAGCGTTACCGGAAGGCGTCCAGCAGAGCCGGCGCCCGCTGGGCCGCATAGCCCCGCGTGAGCAGGTGCACGCCGTCCGCTGTGCGCAGCACCAGCACGTCTTTCAGGGCCGAGGTCGCCGCCGGCCTCAGCCCCTCGCCCTGGGGCGTGGACACCGAGCGGGCGCCGGCTCCGGCGGCATCCCGGGCGCTGAACTCCGGCCGCGTGATCACCAGATCCCATGCCTGGGCGCGGGAGTCACCGTCATAGGTGATGGTCATGGCGGCGGCGTCCAGCGGGGGGCGGGTCGTCCAGACGACCGTGCGCAGGCCGCCGCCCACGCGCTCGCGGCGGTCGGACTGCGCGTCGTAGGTGCCGTTGGCGGTGAAGACCAGCCGCTGCTCCAGCGTGTCGGCTGCCGGATTGCGCTGGCAGCCCACCAGCAGTGCGGCCAGCACCAGGGACGCGCGGAGGACAGTCATGGCCGCACCATACGTCCCGGCACTCCCGTCGGCCATGTGCAAACATCCCGGCATGGAGGCCCACCGCGCCCTGCTGACCGTGACGGGCGGTCTGCTGCTCGTCCTGATGGCGCTGGGGCTGTCGCTGCAGCTCGGGTATCGCCGGACGGCGGCCCGCTGGCCGCACCACGCGCTGTACTTCGTGGTCGTCGCGGGCACGGCGGTCTCGGCGCTGCTGGGGTGGCGGGCCGGTGCGGCGGCCCTGGCCCTGGGACCCGCGCTGGCACTGCTGCTCGCCATGCCCCGCACCCGGCCCGGCCGCGCCGGGCACTGGCGGCTGGCCGCGCTGGTGCTCATGGCCTATGTGCTGGGTGCCTGGGGCGCGTGGTAGGGGGCCGGGGCGGGCTGGTAGCCTGGGCCGCATGGAACTCATCGAGGGCATGCTGGCCCGGCGTACCACCAACGGCCCGTTCCGCCCGGAGCCGGTCAGCCGGGAGCACCAGCACACGCTCATGCGCGTGGCGCAGGCGGCCCCCAGCCACTTCAACTCGCAGCCGTGGCGCTTCGTGCTGATCGAGCATCCCGACACCATCGCCCGCGTCGCGCAGCTCAGTGGGGACAGCATGACCGAGCTCATCGAGGCCGGCGTGTTCTTCGAGCGCTACCGCAAGTACTTCCGCTTCAACGCGCAGGAGATGGACGAGCGCCGCGACGGCATCCACATCGACCACCTGCCGGGGCCGCTGCGCCCCTTCACGCGGCAGATCTTCAGCGACGCGGGCCTGAAGCTCATGCGGCAGCTCGGGGTGCCGAAAAAACTCGGTGAGGACAACCGCCGGCTGGTCGCGGGCAGTCCGCTGCTGCTGGCGGCGCTGCTCGACCGGGAGGAATACCGGCCCGGCGAACTCTCTGGCTTCTATTCCGTGTTCGGGCTGGGAGCTGCCATGGAGAACATCTGGAACGCGGTCGGGGCGCTGGGCATGGGCATCCAGTTCATCAGCACGCCCATGGAGATTCCCCGCCAGTGGCAGGCCATGCAGGCGCTGCTGCGGGTGCCGCCGGAGCTGGAACTCATGGCGGTGTACCGCCTGGGTTACCTGCCCGAGGGGGACGCGCGGCCCAGCATCGACTGGAGCAGCCGTCACCGCAAGACCCTGCCCCAGTTCGTGTTCCGCGAGACCTGCGACGTCCCCGAGGCCGGGCGGCCGGAGGCCGTGGACGGGGTGACCGCGTGACCCCGCTGAAGCTGCTCCACGTGGGCCTGGGCGGGTGGGGCCGCAGCTGGATGACTGTGACGGCGGCGCAGGAGGAGGTCGAGGTCGTCGGCCACGTTGATGCCCACCCGGAGGCGCTGGCCCTGGCGCAGGCGCAGGGTGCGGCCCCGGACCGCTGTTTCCCGTCGCTGGAGGCAGCCCTGCACGGCGCCGGGGCACAGGCCGTGCTGGTGACCACGAACGCCGTGGGGCACGCTCCCGTGGCGCTGGCCGCGCTGGAGGCCGGTCTGCCGGTGCTGATCGAGAAGCCCTTCGCCACCAGCATCGAGGAGGCCCGCACGGTCGTGGAGGCCGCCGCCGCGAAGGGGCTCCCGCTGATGGTCAGCCAGAACTACCGCTTTCACCCGGCGGCGCAGGCCGCCGCTGCGTGGGTGAAGGCCGCGCCCTACGGTGAGGTCGGCGCGGCCGTGGTCGAGTTTCGCCGCGACAGCGCCCGCACCGCCGCCAGCGCCCACCACCTGCTGCCGCACCCGCTGCTGCTCGACATGGCGATCCACCACTTCGACCTGATGCGCTTCGTGCTGGGCCGCGAGGCCGTGAGCATCGACTGCCACGCCTTCAACCCCCCGTGGAGCCCCTTCCGCGATCCGGCGTCGGCAGTCGCCACCATCGACTTCACCGGCGGCGTGGTCGTCAGCTACCGGGGCACGTGGGCGAGTTCCGGCGTGAAGACTCCGTGGGCCGGCGAGTGGCGGCTGGACGCGACGGACGCCGAACTGACGTGGACGGGCCGCGACGATCCTCCGGCGGACCGCGCGACCGTGCGCCCCGTCGGGAAGCGCCCCCGTGCCCTGCCGCTCCCGCCGGTCGTCGACCTCGACCGGGCCGGGGCGCTGGCCGAGTTCGTGCACGCGGTGCGCGAGGGACGCGAGCCGCAGAGCAGCGGGCGGGACAACCTGGGCAGCCTGGCGCTCGCCCTGGCCGCCATCCGCTCGGCGCAGGAGCGGCGCGGTGTGCCGCTGGCCGAGCTGCTGGAGGCGTGACCGCGCGGCGTCCCGGATCGTGAAGGGACGTTCAGGAACCGGGGGGGGCACGGCCGCAGACACGGGCGCAGAATGCCGCCCGGAGGCATCACCCATGACCAACACCACCGCATCCCTGAACGCCGCGCAGAGCGGCACCTTCCAGATCGGCGGCGACCTGAGCGTGAACCGCCTGGGCTACGGCGCCATGCGCATCACCGGCGACGGCATCTGGGGCGATCCCGCCGACCGGGAGGGCTCGCTCGCCACGCTGCGACGCCTGCCGGAACTGGGCGTGAACTTCATCGACACCGCCGACTCCTACGGCCCGGCCGTCAGTGAGGAACTGATCCGCGAGGCCCTGCATCCCTACGACTCGGTCGTGGTCGCCACCAAGGGCGGCCTGACGCGCACCGGCCCGGACGTGTGGACGCCGGTCGGTCGCCCCGAGTACCTCAAGCAGCAGGCGTACATCTCCCGCCGCCGGCTGGGGGTCGAGGTCATCGACCTGTGGCAGCTGCACCGGATCGACCCCAAGGTACCCCGTGAGGAGCAGTTCGGCGCGATCCGTGAACTCATGGACGAGGGCGTGATCCGCCACGCTGGACTCTCGGAGGTCAGTGTCGAGGAGATCGAGGCCGCCCGGCAGGTGTTCCCCGTCGCCACCGTCCAGAACCTCTACAACCTCGTCAACCGCAAGTCCGAGGACGTGCTGGACTACTGCGAGCGGGAGACCATCGGCTTCATCCCGTGGTTCCCGCTGGCCGCCGGCAGTCTGGCCAGGGAGGGCAGCGTGCTCGCCGAGGTCGCGAAGCGCGTGAACGCCAGCCCGTCGCAGGTGGCCCTGGCGTGGGTGCTGCGCCGCAGCCCGGTCATGCTGCCCATCCCCGGCACAAGCAAGGTGAAGCACCTCGAGGAGAATGTCGCCGCCGCCAACGTGGATCTCTCCGACGAGGACTTCCACTCGCTGGACGAGGTCGGGAAGGCCGAGTGGGCGAAGGACAGCCAGCAGAGCTGAGCATGCCGCCCCGGTACGCCCCTCTGCGCCCTGCGTGGAGGGGCGTTTCCCTGCCCTGCGGGGCCGACTGAACCTCGTGGTACGGTTGCGTCCACCGTGCGGACGGCAGAATGCCCGGCATGACTCCTTCCCGTGTGCCGGTCATCCGTGCCCTGGTGACCGGTACCCCGCCCCACCACACCCCGCAGACCGAGATCCGCGAGGCGGCCCGCACGCTGTTTCCGCGTCTGGCGGCCCGCCCACAGCTGCTGGATGTGTTCGACAACGCCCAGATCGACACCCGTGCCCTGGCCCGGCCGCTGGCGTGGTATCTCCAACCGCGCAGCTTCGGCGAGAAGAATGACGTGTTCATCGGGGAGGCGCGGGCCCTGATCCGGCGGCTGGGGGCCGAGGCGCTGGCCCAGGCCCAGATCGCGCCCGCCGAGGTCGATGCCGTGGTGGTCGTGACCACCAGTGGCCTGAGCACCCCCAGTCTGGATGCCGACCTGATCGGCTTCCTGGGGATCAATCCACACGCGGCGCGGCTGCCGGTGTGGGGCCTGGGCTGCGCGGGCGGTGCGGCCGGGCTGGCGCGGGCGGCCGATCTGGTGCGGGCCGGCTTCCGCCGCGTGCTGTATGTGGCGGTGGAGCTATGCTCGCTGACCCTCGTGAAGGGCGACGAATCCAAGAGCAACTTTGTGGGCACCGCCCTGTTCTCGGACGGTGGCGCGGCCCTTGTCATCACCGCGCCGGACGTGCCCGGCCCGCCCCCACTGGCGGCACTCTGCGGCGCGTACTCCACCCTGATCGAGCACAGCGAGGACATCATGGGCTGGGATGTCGTGGACGACGGCCTGAAGGTGCGCTTCTCCCGTGACATTCCCACCCTGGTGCGCGGCATGATGCGGGAGAACGTGCAGGAGGCGCTGGCCGCGCATGGGTGGTGCCGGGACAGCGTGACGCGCTTCGTGGTGCATCCCGGCGGCGTGAAGGTGCTCGCCGCCTACGAGGAGGCCCTGAGCCTGCCCGCCGGGGCACTGGACGCCAGCCGCCAAGTGCTGCGCGATTTCGGCAACATGAGCAGCGTAACCGTCCTGTTCGTCCTGGCCGAGACACTGCGGGATCGTCCCGCCGGCCGCGCCGTCCTGAGCGCCATGGGGCCGGGCTTCAGCGCGGAACACGTGCTGCTGGAATTTCCCGGCGAATAGGAGAGGGGCAAGTCACACTGGACTTGCCCCTCTGATCCGGTGCGTTTACGCGCCCTGGTCGCCGTCCACGGTCTTGTCGGGGTTGGTGGCCGCGCCGCTGGCGGGCATCCCGTCCTTCATGCCGCCGTAGGTGCTGGGATTGGCGTCCTGGCCGTCATTGGCGGCGGGGCGGGGATCGGTCGTGGAACTCACCTGCTGTGCCTGGGACGTGTCGGCCCCGGCATCGGCATTCGCGTCGCTCACGCCCGTGTACTGACCGGTCGTGGCCGGATCGCCGGGATTCTTCGGCGTGCCCGTGTTCCACTGCGACTGGTCGTTGATGGTGTCCTGCGAGACGTTTGCGTGGGCCTCGCTGCTCGGCTTGCCTTCTCCCATGATCCAGCCTCCCTGCTCCCGCGGTCGGGGCGCGTGTTGTGTCTGCCCGCCAAGCGTACCCCCCGCCCCGTTGGCTTTCGGTGGGCGGGCGTTTATGAGAGCTTGCGGCTTGTCCCAGGCCGTGGCGTCCGCCCGCCCTGGCCGCGTCAGTTGCCGTCCTGCTCCCCTCGATCCTCGTCCCGGCCGAAGGTCAGCGCCAGACCCTCGGAGAGCTGTGTCCGCTCCGCTGCGCTGAGCCGGGCTTCGGGGTGCAGGGGCAGATAGGAGCGGTCGGGCATCCTGCCGGACTCCACCTGCTCGGCCGCCTCGCGCGCTTCGCGGCCGAAGCCCGGGACGCTCGCGTTGAACTTGCTGCGGCCCTCCTCCACGTGCCGCGTGAGCAGCCACGACACGGGGGCCACGTTGGAGTACCACGGCCACACGGTCGCGTGGCTGTGGCAGTCGGCGCACGCGCGGGCGAACAGCGCCCTGGTGTCGGGGTCGCTCCACGCGGGCGTGGCGGTCACGGGCGGGTTGCTGTGCGCGCGGCCGTACGGCACGAGCTGGATCAGCACGAACGCGGCGACCAGGCCAAGCAGGATTCGGGGCAGCAGGGATCGGCGGGTTCGGTTCAGGCGCATGGCAGTCCTCCGGCGGGCGTGGGCATGCCCCGATTCCCGCACATTCCCGCCCGGGCCGGGTGAAGGGGCGCTGGGCGAACGCTGAGGGTTGTCACAGCCGCCGCGCGAGCAGGCGCAGGCCCATGAACACCACGAACACCGTGCCGCCCTCGTGCGCGACCACGCCCAGCGGCAGCGGCACCTTCCCGGCCACCGCCAGCGGGGCCACGATCAGGATGATCCCGAACGCGAAGGCGAGATTGATGATCACGGTGCGCCGCGCCGCGCGGGCCAGCCGCACCGCGCCCGCCAGCTTCCCGAGGTCGCTGCGCATGAGCACCACGTCCGCGCTCTCGATGGCGACGTCCGTGCCGGACGCGACCGCCACGCCCAGGTCGGCGCGCGCCAGGGCGGGCGCGTCGTTCACGCCGTCCCCGACCATCGCCACGGGGCCCGGCAGTTCCCCGATGATGCGCAGCTTGTCCTCGGGCAGCAGTTCCGCGCGGAACTCGGTCAGGCCCACGCTGGCCGCCACGGTCTGCGCGACCTCGCGCTTGTCGCCGGTGAGCATGACGGGGTGCGCGATGCCCGCGTCCCGCAGGCCGCGGATGGCGTCGGCGATGCCGGGGCGCAGCGCGTCGGCCACGCCCATGACCCCCAGCACCGTGCGTCCCCGCCCGACGATCACGGTGGAGGAGCCCTGGGCACTGAGGGTCGCGAGCGCCGCCTGCTGCCCTGGCGTCAGCGCGGCCCCCTCGCGCTGCGCGAGCCGCAGGTTCCCGGCCCACACGCGCTCGCCGCGGCCGTCCACCGCCGCGATGCCGTGCCCGGGGATCGCCTGCGCGTCCTGCACGGGCTCGGGGGTCACGCCGCGCGCGCGGGCGGCCGTCACGACCGCCTGCGCGATGGGGTGCTCGCTGTGGCCCTCCAGCCCGGCGGCCAGCGACAGCGCGGCCCCCTCGTCGTCGGCCACGATCTGCGTGAGGGTCATCTTCGCCTGGGTCAGGGTGCCGGTCTTGTCGAAGGCGACCGTCTGCACGCCCGCCAGCGCGTCCAGCGCCGCCGAGCTCTTGAACAGCACGCCGTGGCGGGCGGCGGCGGCCATGGCCGAGAGCATCACGGCGGGCGTGGAGATCACGACCGCGCAGGGCGAGGCGACCACCATGAAGGTCATGGCGCGGTACCACGCCACGTCCACGCCCAGCCCGAACCCGTAGCGGAGCAGCGCGTACACGAGCGGCACGCTCACGAGCACGATCAGGGCGTAGGGGCTCTCCCAGCGCTCGGTGACGCTCTCGGTGCGGCTCTTCTGCGTCTGCGCCTCCTCCATCAGGGAGACCAGCCGAGCCAGGGTGCTCTCACCGGCGGGGCGCGTGACCTCGGCCTCCACGCTGCCGTTCAGGTTCACGGTGCCCGACGCGAGCGCCGCGCCGACCGCCTTGTCGATGGGCACGCTCTCGCCCGTGATGGGGCTCTCGTCCACGCTGGTGTTGCCCCGCACCACGCGGGCGTCGGCGGCGATGCGCTCGCCGGGCTTGACCACGAGCAGGTCGCCGATGCGGATCTCGCCGAGCGCGCACCATTTCTCCACGCCGTCCCGGCGGACGGTCGCGCCCTCGGGGTTCAGATCCATGAGCGCCTGGATGGCGTTCTTCGTGCGGCCCATCGCCCAGTCCTGCAGGGTGTTGCTCAGGCTGAACAGGAACAGCAGGATCGCGCCGTCGGCCGCCTGCCCGATGCTCGCGGCCCCCAGCGCGGCGAGCACCATCAGCAGGTCGACATCCAGCTTTTTCTCCACGAACAGCGAGTGCAGCGCCTCGCGCCCGGCGGGGATGCCGCCCGCGAGGTACGCGACGAGAAAGCCCCCCCACATGACGGCCGGCACGCGCAGCACGTACTCGCCCACCAGCCCGACGAGCAGGCCCAGCAGCGTGAGGGCGGTCAGGGTGACGGCGGTGCGGAGCTGGGGCGTCAGGACGAAGCGTCCGGAGGCGGGGGCCTCGGCGCGGGGGAGGGTCGCGGGGGTGGAGGTGGTCACGGAAGCTCCTGGAGTGGGGGGAACGGGCTTAACAGGAATAATTCTCAATAAGCTCAGTCTACTCCCCCCGCCCCCCGGACTCAACGCACGAACCGGAGCGGAGAAGTCGGATTAACGCACGGTCAGGACGATGGTTTTGCCGCCAGTTCGACCACCGGCAGATCGTTCGCCCGCGCCACGGCCAACCAGTGCGCCGTCGGCCGCGTGGCGATGGTCGCCACCGCGTCCGGCCCGATCACCTCCGCCCAGCGCTGCGCGAACCGCGCCTCCAGCGGGGCCGCCGCCACCCACCCGTCCGCCGTGCGATACAGCCGGTAGATGTCCTGCGCGCCCGACAGCACCCCGCCCCCCGCCGTCAGGCCCACCGTGAACGGCAGCGCCGCGAAGCGCGCCGCGTCGCCCAGCCCCACCACCCGCACCCGCTCCGCCGACCCGCGCTCGCGGCCCAGCAGCAGGGCCAGCGCCGCCGCGTACGCCTCCCGGCTGCCCAGCATGTCGGCCAGCAGCGTGCGCGGCATGACCGGCGCGGCCGGATCGACCAGCCCCGCCATGACCTGGTACGTCAGGTCGTGGCCCGGCTCCTCCGGCGCGCGGCTGTCGCCCACCACCTGCACCCGGCACAGCCGCGGGTAGTGCGCCGAGAGCATGTCCGGCCCCAGCCCCAGCCGCCCCAGCGCGGACGGCCGGAACGACGTGAGCAGCACGTCTGCGTCCGCCAGCACGTTCAGCAGCTCCGTCAGACCCTCCGGCGTCTTGAGGTGCAGCGTCCGCACGTCCACGTCCCTGTGCAGCTCCGCGTACCACGCAGGGGCCATCCACGACAGCGGATCGCCCGCCGGGGGTTCCACCTTCACCACCCGCGCCCCGTCGTCCCGCAAGCTCGCCGCCGCCACCGGGCCGGGCACGTTCAGCGCGAGGGTGACGACCGTAAAGCCTTGCAGCGGGCCGGGCATGCCCCCATTGTGCCCCGAACGGCGTGTCAGCCGGGCCGGGCCACGCGCGTCACGCGGATGTCCCGCGGGCCGTCCTCCCGCTGCACCCGGAACGTGCTGCCCACGCCCGCCGCCTGCGCCAGCGGCAGCTCGTCGAACAGCGTGCCCGTCACGTCCTGCCCGTCGTAGGCCAGCACCACGTCGCCCGCCCGCAGCCCCGCCACGGCCGCCGGGCTCTCCGGGTAGACCACCGTGCAGCGCAGGCCCAGGCCGTCCGGCCCCGCCGCATCGAAGCCCGCGCCCAGCATCCCGCGATCCCGCAGCCGCGGAATGAATTTGTGGATCAGCCGGATCTGCCCCCGGTGGTTGACCTCGTCCTCCAGCACGTGGAACCACATGAAGTGCCGGTTCCCGGTCGTGCCCCAGAAGGGCAGCGGCTCGTCCAGCCACCCGTCGTCTTTTTCGGCGAAGATCCGCAGCGTCTCCGCGCGCACCTCACGCAGCTGCGTCAGGTACTGCCCCAGCGGCCGGCCCCGGATCGTTTCGCGGCCCTGCTCGCCCAGGTTCAGGCCCGGCCACCACCTCGCCTCCAGCGCGGCGTCCGGATCGGGATGATCCGTGCTGATCAGCTGGTAGATCCGCTCCACCGCCGCGAAATGCTCCAGCAGCATGCCCGCGCTGTTCCCGAACTCCGGCGGGATCAGGTCGAGTTCCTCCACGCTCATTCCCTGCACGGCCTGGAGCGTCGTGGCCCGCGCATAGTCCATCATCCCGACCAGCCGCGAGATCATGGGCGTGAAACCGGGCCGGTCGGAGAGGAGCAGGTCAGGCATGGGAAAAGGGTAGCGGAGGAGCGGCGGGCGGTGGCTCGCCGCCCTTCCGCTGCGCCGGAGACGGGCTGTGGAAGGGACAGCCCCCGGCTAGCATGGAGCATGCAGGACGACTGGCAGGACAGGTTCGCGTGTCTGTGGGACGGCTCGAATCCGGGCTGGGCGTGGCACATCCGCGACGCGTCTGATCCCCGCAGCGGCGACGGGTATGCCCTGGTCAACGAGCGGACGGGGGCCACGTGGCCGCTCACACCGGAAGAGCGGCGGTGGCTGGTGAACGAGATCACCACCCGCCCACGGATCATGCCGATGCGCTGGGAACAGCGGGGCACACGCGCAACGTCCTACATGCGCCGGCTGCCGGCCGACCCCGCGGACTCCCTGGTGAGGTACATCGAATATGTGGAAGGGAAGGCGCACCGGCAGGTGAACCACGATCTCTATCACGGTGCGTTCTTGTGCTCTCTGGACATTCCCCTGTCGGACGTCCCACTCGGTGAGGGCAACGGCATCCAGCAGTCCATCGACGTCCGGCAGTTTCACGCGGCGTGGGAAGTTGCCCTCCTGGCACGTGCGAAGTGGCGGGCGGTGACGTACGCCGAGTTCCTGGACGATCCTGACTTTGATCGCCTCCGGCCGATCGAGCCTACCCGGCTGGAGGACTTGACCTTCGAGGACTACTGGGATGGGCCGCTGAACGGTACCGTCAGCTTCGAGGGCGTCACGTGCTGGTACGAACGCTTCTTCGACCACTCCGTAGGCGAGTATCTCTTCCCGCGACGGTACCTGATGGTGGATCGCGCCGAGCACTTCGGGGGAAACGAGCCGATGGCTGGTGACGAAGCAGAGATACGGCCTTCACTCGGGGCACGGCGTGTCATCGGGTGGACGGACGTGGATCGCGCTCCGCAGGAGGCGTGGGTGACCAGGCCGTAGGTGAGAGGTTGAAGATGACTGGCCGGCCAACCTTACCGATGCAGGGTTCCGAAGACATGCCGTTGGCTTTTTCCGCCTACCCCTTGACCTCTGCCACGAGGTTCAGCACCGCCTTCTTGAGAAACGGTGCGCCCTGCCCCTCGGCAAACACCTCGCCGGTCGTGGCGTCCACGACCCTCGCCTGGGCGCGGGCGCTGCCGCTGCCGTCGCGTTCCACGACGATCTCGATGCGCTGCCCCGGCCCGAGGGCCTGCGCGGCGTAGTTCACGCACCAGTCCGTCCAGTTCACGTTCTCGACGGGGGCCTTGTTTGCCTTCGCCTCCTGCTTCTCGCGGTACGCCTGGGTCTTCTGGTCGACGTGCGTGCGGATGACCTCGTCCCGCTCGCGGGGGCTCAGGGTCTCGAAGGGCACCTCGTCGCCGCTGTCCGGGTGGTGGACGGTGGTGTCGGGCGTGAGCTTCTGCACGACGTTCGCCATGATCCGCACCTCGGCGGGGTGGGCGGAGGCGTCCCACGGCACGTCGTCGTCCGCGGCCTGCGCGGCGGCCTCGATCAGGCGGCCCACGACGCGCTGCTGCTCGGGCTCCAGCTCCGTCAGGATCTTCGCGGCAGGCTTGAGTGCGCGGGCCTGCCGCTCGCTCTGCGGGGTGATGCCCAGGGGCTCAAGTACCTTTGCAGTTTCGGCGGCGTCGATCAGGCGGCCGGCCTGCGTGCGCGTGAAGCCCCAGCGCTGTTCCAGATACTCCTCGAAGCTCTCGAAGGCCACGCGGTACAGGTGGTTGTCGCGGATCTGGGCGAGGGCCTCGCCGGTGCGCTGGAAGTCGCGCAGGCCGTCGCGGACGGTGCGTTCCAGGGCGTCCATGCGGGCGCGCTCGTGGGGCTGGAGCTGGTCGGGTCGGGCGGGGGTCGGCATGGTCATGGCGGGAACCTCGTCGGGTGGGATGTGGGGCGAAGGCTACCAGAGGGCAGAGGGCAGAGGGCAGAGGGCGGAGGGCAGAGGGCAGAGGGCAGAGGGCAGAGGGCAGAGGGCAGAGGGCAGAGGGCAGAGGGCAGAGGGCAGAGGGCAGAGTGTTGTCCCTATAGTGGTTACGCATCCTGTCCACTCGTGCCTGTGCGGGTAACGCCCTTCCACACGTGGGGGAGGCTTATGATGGGTAGGCAAAAAAGCCCGACGCGACCCGCAGGGCGAGGAGGAGTTCCATCATGGCGATGAATCTGTTCGGTGCGCGTGACACGCTCACCACGAAGTCCGGTCAGAAACTGTATTTCTACAACCTGCACAAACTGGCTGACCAGGGCCACGACATCAGCACACTGCCGGTGTCGATCAGGGTGCTGCTCGAGAGCGTGCTGCGCGAGGCGAACGACTATGACGTGCGCCGCGAGGACGTCACCACCGTCGCCGGGTGGAGCCCGAAGAACGAGGAAGTCGAGATTCCCTTCAAGCCCGCCCGCGTGATCCTGCAGGACTTCACGGGTGTGCCTGCCGTCGTCGACCTCGCCGCCATGCGCAGCGCGATGGTCAAACTCGGCGGCGACCCCAGCAAGATCAACCCGCTGATCCCGGTGGATCTGGTCATCGACCACTCCGTGCAGGTGGACGAGTTCGGCACGGACTTCGCCCTGGCGAACAACATGGCCCTGGAATTCGAGCGCAACCGTGAGCGCTACGAGTTCCTGCGCTGGGGCCAGCAGGCCTTCGACAACTTCGGCGTCGTGCCGCCCGCCAGCGGCATCGTGCACCAGGTCAACCTCGAGTACCTCGCCAAGGGCGTGCAGAGCCGCCCCGAGGACGACGGCGTCGTCGTGTACCCCGACAGCCTGGTGGGCACGGACAGCCACACCACCATGATCAACGGCCTTGGCATCGTCGGCTGGGGCGTCGGCGGGATCGAGGCCGAGGCCGTCATGCTGGGCCAGCCCATCTACATGCTCATGCCCGAGGTGATCGGCTTCAAGATCACGGGCGCGATGCCCGAGGGCGCGACCGCCACCGACCTCGCGCTGCGCGTGACCGAGATGCTGCGCCAGAAGGGCGTGGTGGGCAAGTTCGTCGAGTTCTACGGCGCGGGCCTGAGCAACATGACCCTGCCCGACCGCGCCACGATCGCCAACATGGCCCCCGAGTACGGCGCGACCATGGGCTTCTTCCCCGTGGACGACGAGGCGCTGCGCTACCTGCGCCGCACCGGCCGCCTGGAAGACGAGATCGAGTTGGTCGAGTCCTACTACAAGGCCCAGGGCATGTTCCGCACCGACGAGACGCCCGACCCCGTGTTCACGGACACCATCGAACTCGACCTGGGCACCATCGTCCCCAGCCTTGCCGGCCCCAAGCGCCCGCAGGATCGCGTGAACCTGAGCGACATGCACACCGTGTTCGCCGACGCGCTCACCGCGCCCGTCAAGGGCCGCGGCTTCGAGCTGAGCAGCGACAAGCTGGACGCGCAGGGCACCATCGGCGGCACCGACCTCAAGATCGGGCACGGGGCCGTCACCCTGGCCAGCATCACGTCCTGCACGAACACCAGCAACCCCAGCGTGCTGATCGCCGCGGGCCTCGTCGCCAAGAAGGCCATCGAACTGGGCCTGAAGAGCCAGCCGTGGGTCAAGACCAGCCTCGCGCCCGGCAGCCGCGTCGTCACCGAGTACCTGGAAGCCGCGGGCCTCCAGACGTACCTCGACCAGATCGGCTTCAACACCGTCGGCTACGGCTGCATGACCTGCATCGGCAACAGCGGCCCGCTGCCCGAACCCGTCGTGCAGGCCATCCAGGAAGGCGACCTCGTGGCCGCCAGCGTGCTCTCGGGTAACCGCAACTTCGAGGGGCGCGTGAACCCGCACATCCGCGCGAACTACCTCGCCAGCCCCCCGCTGGTCGTCGCCTACGCGCTGGCCGGCACGGTCGTGAACGACATCGTCAACGACCCCATCGGCACCGGCAAGGACGGCCAGCCGGTGTACCTGCGCGACATCTGGCCCACCGCCAGTGAGATCCAGACCGTCATGGACGGCGCGATCAACGCCGAGATGTTCCGCAAGGTCTACGACGGCATCGAGAAGAGCAACCAGGACTGGAACGCCATTCCCGTCGCCGAGGGCGCGCTGTTCGACTGGAAGGAAGACAGCACGTACATCCAGAACCCGCCCTTCTTCGACAACCTCGCCGGCGGCCCCAGCGACATCGTCAGCATCGAGGGAGCCCGCGCGCTGGTGAAGGTCGGCGACAGCGTCACCACCGACCACATCAGCCCCGCCGGTTCCTTCAAGGCCGACACGCCCGCCGGGAAGTTCCTCGCCGAGCGCGGCATCGCGCCCAAGGACTTCAACTCCTACGGCAGCCGCCGCGGCAACGACCGCATCATGACGCGCGGCACGTTCGCCAACATCCGCCTGAAGAACCAGCTCGCCCCCGGCACCGAAGGCGGCTTCACCACCGACTACACCACCGGGCAGGTCAGCAGCATCTACGACGCCAGCGTGAACTACAAGGCCAGCAACATCCCGCTGGTCATCTTCGCCGGGAAGGACTACGGCATGGGCAGCAGCCGCGACTGGGCCGCCAAGGGCACCTTCCTGCTGGGCGTCAAGGCCGTCATCGCCGAGAGCTTCGAACGCATCCACCGCAGCAACCTCGTCGGCATGGGCGTCCTGCCCCTGCAGTACAAGAACGGCGACACTGCCGACAGCCTGGGTATCACCGGCGACGAGACCTTCGACGTGATCCTGCCCGGCGACCTCAAGCCCCGCCAGGACGTCGTCGTGCGCGTCACGCCGCAGAACGGGGCCACCCGCGAGATCACCGTGCAGTGCCGCATCGACACGCCCGTCGAGATCGACTACTACAAGAACGGCGGCATTCTCCAGACCGTGCTGCGCGGCATTCTGGCGAAGGGGAACGAAGTCAAGGCGTAAGCAGTAGCAAACCTGCTTGTAAAAATTTCGGCTTGCGGTAAGCTTTTGATGTTCAAAGCTTACCGTGTTTATTTTGGACTTTCGCATAGGGGGTATGAGGTGACTAGGGAAATACTTTTATATGATGATAGTGCATTCATAGAGCTGAAGGACGATAAAAAGCCAATTATTCTGTGGGAGGAGAAGCAGAAGGAGATAGTTACAAGCGTAGTTGATTATAACTTGGACACGTTAGATACATTAATACGGAAGCAAATGATTGATCTTAAGCCTAAATACCAACGGAGATTTAGATGGGATGATCTAAGAAAGTCAAGGCTTATAGAGTCATTGTTGATGAATGTTCCTATACCACCTATATTTCTAAATGAGGACACTTATGGAAAGTATAGTGTGATTGATGGGAAACAGAGGTTAACCGCGATATCCGACTTCTTGAATGACCGCTTCGATATCAAAGGTTTATACGTCTTCTCTGAACTGAATGGTAAGAAATTTTCCGAGTTTCCTGAAGATCTGCAAACGGTGATTACCACTCGACCGACATTGCGCGCGATAATCATCTTACGTCAATCGGATCCTGATATTAAATTTGAGGTATTTGAAAGACTTAATACTGGGGGCGTCAAATTAAACGCGCAAGAACTTAGGAACAGTACATTCACTGGATCATTAAACGATCTTATTTTAGACCTCAGCGAAGATGCAAAATTCCATAGATTGTTAAGGATCACGGCCAAAAGCAAATCTACAATATATAAAGAAATGAAGGATGCCGAACTTGTACTCCGATTTTTCACATTTGTTGACAACTGGAAAAAATTCAGAGGTGGTGTGGCACGGACGATGGATGAATATATGGCTGAATTTAGACATTTGGATGATCAAAAAATTGAATCTATGAGGAGGAGATTTATTGAGAGTGTCAATAAGATTGAAATTGTATTTGGTGAAAATGCTTTTCGAAGGTGGAATCAGTCCACGGGGAAATGGAGGGCACCGATAATTGCCGCTTTGTACGATGCACAAATGATTGCGGTTGATAAGTTTCCATTAGAATATTTAGAAGATAATCGTGAGAAAATCGTCCTTGGTATGCAAGATCTCTTCAACGATGTCGATTTTCAAAAGAATATTAATGCTGCAATACCATCTTACTTCATCGAGAGGATCGAACGTGTCATTGATATGATTACTGAGGCTGGTTAGATAGATGGGTGCTGCTGCATCTCTACGCGAGGGCATCGCATTGGTTGACGCTCTAATTGGTTTAGAAAATACACATCAAGATCCGCCTCCTATGGCCGATATTGAGAAAGTAGCAGCACTGCGCGGTGCCGCCGTTGTACTTACGGTAGCAGCATTTGAAGATTATGTAAAACTACGTGTTCAAGAGGCGGTAAAATACATAAATACTCATATGTCCGACCATAGGACATATGACTTTAAAAGACTGCCTATAAAACTCTTAACAAGCCACTATTTTCTTACATTGCAATACGCGACAAGGGGAAATGGATACGATGGAAAGAAGAGGGAAGATAGAATAGATGATATCCACACGGCGGCCATAGATATTGCAGCCAACCGGCTTGATCCTTTGGCATTTTCTAATACAGGCGGAAATCCGAATCCTGATACTGTCAGTGAAATGCTGAAGAACTTGGGAATCATTGATCCTTTCGCTCAAATCAAGCCAATTTATGAAACTATTACAACTACGCCGGTGGCAGAAACTTATATTAAAGATAAACTTGATTCGCTAATAAAAGTAAGGAATATCGTTGCCCATTCTGCTAAATCTGGTGGCATACCAAGAGCAGATGTGCTGCAATTTAGACAGTTCGCCGAAAATCTAAGCGAAGCTCTAAATACTTTGCTGGATAAACATTGTGAAGCAATTGTTCTTTCGGCTCAAAAACCATAGTTTTATTATTTATGCATAACTATTAAATTAGTTTTTGCTTAACATATAAAGACTGTCGATTTTAAGTATACCTTCGATGTGGAGTAAGATGATTAAGCGTTCGCTTCATAAACAAAATTCAGTGACATCCCAACGTTAACGCATGGCACCACAAACATCCCCTGCCTTCGGCATATTCCTCGCTCCAGCCTTCGCTGCTGCGGGTGTACAGGCGGGCGGCGCGGGTGGCTGCCCTAATCCTGCCCGGCCTGGGTCACACCTCGACGCCCCGGTAGATGTCATCCACGCGGAGCGTCACGCTCAAACATGGCAGGTCAACGCTCTCCTCGACCACCTCGATCTGCCAGTCGTCGCCCACGCGGCGGTGGAACTCGACGCCGCGCGCCTCGCTGTCCACGAGCAGGTAGCCCTGGAGGCTGCCTAGGCGGCGGTAGTCGCTGGCCTTGAACGACTCGTCCACGGCGCGGGTGCTGGCGCTCAGGATCTCCACGATCAGACATGGTGCGGTCTCGACGTCTCCGGTCGAATCCGGATCGCACACCACGACAATGTCCGGCAGGTAATACCGCGGTCTGCTGTCGCGGTACACGCGGACTTTCAGGTCGCTGACGTGCGTCCAGCATGAACCGTTGTCGGTCGCTGGCAGGAACACGCGTTGGATGTTGGTGGAGATGCGGTTGTGGGGTCGGCTCGCCCCAGCCTGGGCGTACACGAAGCCGTCCACGAACTCCCACTTGCCGTCGCGCGGCCCGTTCCAGCGGAGGTATTCCTCCTCGGTCATGGTGCGGAAGGCGGATTCCGTCATGGATTGAGTGTACCTGCGCTTCGTCCCTCCTTGGAACGCTCCTCAGCGACCCCGCTCGTTTCCCGTCCTGTACGCTGCGCCCCATGCTCCTGCCACCGGAAGAACCGGCCTTCGGGCCGTGGACGGCCATGCCCGCGACGTCGCTGCTGGAGTCGTGGCGGGCGAAGCTCCCCGCGCCGGGCCTGCGGCCGGGGGTGGTGGCGGTGGACGGGCGTGGGGGCAGCGGGAAGTCCACGTTTGCGGCGGCACTCGCGCGGGCGGTGCCGGGGGCGGCGGTGGTGCACACGGACGACCTCGCGTGGCACCACGCGTTCTTCGACTGGGCGAACCTGCTGCGGGATGGTGTGCTGGTGCCCGTCCACGCCGGACAGGCCGTGCAGTACCGGCCCCCGGCGTGGGACGCGCGGGGTCGCGAGGGCGCGGTGGTGGTGCCGGCCGGGTGCCCGCTGCTGGTCGTGGAGGGCAGCGGCGCGGCCCGGCGCGAGCTGATGCCGTGGACGGACGTGGTGGTGTGGGTGCAGACGGACACCGGACAGGCGAAGGCGCGGGCCATGGTGCGGGACGGGGGCACGCCGGAGGCCCTGACGTTCTGGGACGAGTGGATGGCCGAGGAGTTCCCCTTCTTTGCGCGGGAACGGCCGTGGGAGCGGGCAGACACGGTGGCGACGGGTGCGCCCGGGGTGGCCCATGATCCGGCGGAGCAGGTGGTGGTGTCCGCCGGGAGGTGAGGGCCGGGGCGTGCGCTCCGCCCGGGGTCGGAAGACCGCGGTCAGTCCTCGCTGCGGCCCACGCCGGGGCGGGGTGGCGTGGGCGTCTTGAGGTACGTCTGCCGTTTGAGGATGGCGTCGACGAGGTGCAGGATCGCGGCGTTCACCTGATCCTGCCGTCCGGCCGACGCGGCGATGGACGCGACGAGCGGCTCGATGCTGGCGCGCAGGGCGTCCGGCAGGTCGCTGGGCGGTGCGGGTGGGGGCGGGGGGAGGGGCGTGGGTTCGGGCCGGGCCTGCGCGAGGGCGTGCAGGGCCCCGGAGAGGTCGGCGAGCACGGGGCCCAGGGTGTGGCCCAGCGCGTCGGCGAGGGCCTCGGGCGGCGGGGCGGCGGGCGCGTGGCCGAGGCCCTGGAGGCCGCTGGCGATGTCGGCGAGCTGCGCGACCATGCGCTGCCCGGTGTCGGTGTCGGCGCTGCCCATGCGGCGGTGGCGCAGGTAGTCCGCCCGGATCTGCGCCCAGCGCTCGGCCTCCACGGGGGTCAGGGTGCCGCGCAGTTCGGCCAGCTTGAGCAGGTTCTCCTCCGCGCCGGTCGTGAGGAGCTGCGCCTCGCCGCGGTAGTGGTCGGTGATGAGCTGGTCGAGTTCCGCGTCGTTCATGACGGGGGAGACCTTCTCGGCGAGTTTGGTCATGTTGCGGTAGCTGCCCTGCAGGCGGAAGGGCGGTTCGGTGCGGTACGCGTCGGCCTGCGCGGCGCTGGCGATGTACGCGGCGTTCACGCGGGCCAGCACGTCGCGCACGCGGATCACGCGCTGCAGGGTGGCGATCAGTTCGGCGGCCTCGGCGGCGGAGTACGTGTGGCTCAGGGGGCGGCCGGTCGTGTCGCGGCCCAGCGCGCGGTCGACCAGGGTGTACACGTCGTTCAGGTCGCGGGTGGCCAGGGGGGCCAGGACGGGGTTGCTCGTCAGGCTGTTCTCGATGTAGCTGAGCAGGAACGCGTCCTCCACGCCGCCCAGCACGTCGCCGAGGTTGTAGATGTCGGCGCGGTTGGCGAGCATGTCCGGCACGCGGAAGACCTCGCCGGACTCGGTGTAGGGGTTGCCGGCCATGACGACCGCGAACTTGCGGCCGCGCAGGTCGTAGGTCTTCGTGCCGCCGCGCCACACGCCCTCGATGCGGCGGGTGCCGTCGGTCAGGGAGATGAACTTCTGCAGGAACTCCGGGTGCGTGTGCTGGATGTCGTCCACGTACAGCATGACGTTGTTGCCCATCTCCAGCGCGAGGTTCAGTTTCTCCAGTTCCTGCCGGCTGGTCGCGTCCGGGGCCTGCGCCGGGTCGAGCGAGCGCACCCCGTGCCCCAGCGCCGGGCCGCCAATCTTCATGAAGACGAGGCCCAGGCGGTTCGCCACGTACTCCATCAGGGTGGTCTTGCCGTAGCCGGGCGGTGAGATCAGCATCAGCAGGCCCATCAGGTCGCTGCGCTTGCCCTCCCCGGCGGTGCCCATCTGCTTGGCGAGGTTGTCGCCGATCAGCGGCAGGTACACGTCGTTGATGAGGCGGTTGCGCACGAACGACGTCAGGGGCCGCGCGCGGAACTCGTCCAGGCGCAGGGCCTCGCGCTCGTGGCGGATCACGTCCTGCCGGGCCGTGTGGAACGCGCGGAACGCGGGCACGAACTCGCGGCGGTGCACGTCCAGGCGGGCCAGGGTGTCGTCCACGGCCATGTCAAGCGTGCCGCCCACGATGCGGGGGTGTTCGGACAGCAGGCCCTCCACGCGGGCGTCCAGGGTCACGTCGCGGATCTCGTGGCGCAGGGCGTCGCCGCACAGCAGCAGCGCGGCGGCCTCCGGCACGAAGCGCGCGCGGGCCGCGAACTCGGGCGTGGCGGCCAGCGCGTCCAGCCAGTGCGTCACGAGCGCCCAGCGTCCGGCGGGGTCGCCCTCCAGTCCGGCCAGCGCCGCGCGGAAGCCGTCCCGCTGCCCCGCGGCGTCCAGGCGGGCCTCCAGCGCCGCGCGCAGCTCGGCGGCGGCGCGCGTGAAACCGATGACCGGCTGCGGCGCGTGCAGCTCGCCCACCAGGGACGCGGCGGCGTGGTGCACGTCGGCGGGCGTGTGCGGCAGGCCCCGCGCCCCAGCGTGGGCCGCGATGGCCGCGCCCAGGTCGGCGGTGGCGTCGTCCAGGGCGGAGGCGTGGCCGAACAGCTCGCGCATGGCGTGGGCGCTGGCGATCCGCGCGGCCCACGCGGCGTGATCGGCTCCGGGGTCGGCTCCCGGGTCGGCCCAGTACAAGGCGGCCAGGGCGCGGGCGCGGGGCGGCCACACCAGCGGGCCGGCGGCGCGGCGCAGCGGCAGCAGGGCCCGCAGGATCAGCGCGGCGTCGTGGTCGTGGATGCCGGTCTCGTAGCCCTCGCGGTAGCGCGGCGCGGCGAACTCGCGCATGGTGCGCGCCCACGCGGCCGGGTCGGCGCTCGCACGGGTCAGGGCGTCCACGCCCAGGCCGCCCTCGCCGGTCTCGGCGGCGCGCAGCAGCTCGCCCGCGAGGTACTCGGCGCGCGGCACCTCCGGCGACTCGGACTCCACCGTGGCTCCCCACAGCGCCCGCTGGCCGTCCAGGGCGGGGTTGCGCAGGGGTTCGAGGTACTCGGTGCCGGTCAGGTGCACCGCGAGGCCGTCCGGGCGCGGCAGCAGCGTCAGGTCGAGGGGCTGGGTGTTCACGCTGAAGCGGTGGCGCGGGCCCAGGCGGATCACCGCGCCGCCGCCCTCGAACAGCTCGGCGCGGTCGCGCTGGGCGCGCACGGCCTGGTCGCGCGCGGCGGTCAGGCGGGCCTCGAGGTCGTCGGCCTTCACGCTGTCCTTCAGGTCGCGCAGGCGGCCGGCGAGGTCGCGCAGCTTCAGGATCAGCGGATCGCCCGCGAAGAAGGCGTTCAGCTCGTCGGGCGTGCCCAGGCGCTCGGTGCGGCGGCCCAGGCCCTCCAGGATGCGCGCGGCGGCGTCGGCCAGGGCCTGCGCGCGGCGCTGGCGGTCGTCGAGCAGCGCCTGCCGGTGCGCGCCCAGCAGTTCCAGCGTCTCCTCGCGCTTCGCGAGGATGTCCGGCAGGAAGTCCTCGTGCTCGCCGAACTGCCCCTCCAGTTCCTCCAGCGTGACCAGCAGCCGCGCGAGCTGCTCGTCGGCGCGTTCGGGCGTGGTCGCCAGCGCCAGCGCGCCCGTCACCGCCTGCCCGTACAGCCCCAGCTGCGCGGCGAAGCCCGCCACCGCCTCGGCCGAGCCCAGGCTGCGGCGGCGCTGCTCGGTGCGGGCGCGCGCGCCGTTCACGCGGGCGTACAGCGCCGAGATCGTTTCCACGACCGCGGTGCGCTGCGTGGCGTCCTCGGCCGGCAGCGACGACAGCAGCTCCGAGAGGGTGTCGAGCTGCCCCGACAGCCGCCCCAGTGCCTCCAGCTCCGCCCCCAGCTCACGGGCCGTCCCGGCGGCCCCGGCACGGGCCTCCACGGTGCTCAGCTCCTCGCCCAGCGGCGCGAGGGCCCGGGGCCCCGCGAGGAACGCGCCGGTCGCCGCGCCCGTGCGCGCGTGGGCGTCCTGCACGGCGGCCGTCAGGGCGTCGATGGCGTCCGTGTCCACGTAGCGGCGCTCGCGCACCGTCAGCAGCCGGCCGCGCAGGGCCGACAGTTCCCCCAGCACGTCCACGAACTCCTGGATGCGCGTCCACGCCTCCGGCTGCACGCGCCCCAGCAGCGAGCGCTGCGCCGCCGTGACCTCCGCGAGCGCCGCCTCCGAGGCCGCGCGGATCGCCTGCACCTTCTCGAACTCGTCGAGCACCGCCTCGCCGGTCGCGGTGACCTCGTGCAGCAGCCCGCCCAGGTCGCCCACGTCGGGGGCGGTGAACCAGTGGTGCGTCTCGGGCAGGCGGCGCGTCGCGGCGGTCAGGCGGGCGTAGCGCTCGGCCGACACGTCCGGGTGCGCCATGCTCCGCGCGAGGTCGTACAGGTCGGACACGCCGCGCACGAGTTCCGCGTTGCCCACCCGGCCCAGGAACGTCGCGGCGGGCGGGCGCGCCGCGGCGAACTCGTCACTCACGAAGGGCGTGTGCCACACCTGCATCTGGTGCACGCGGGTGGCCTCGTCGCCCTCGGCGTGGAACAGCACCATGCGGCCGTCCGGCAGCGTGGCGCAGCCGTGCGCGAACAGCGGACTGCCCAGCTCGCGGCGGATCACGTTGTACACGAACAGCGCCGACCGCCCGCTCTCGCGCTCGTAGAATTCGTACAGCACGTCCTCGCCGTTCGGCGAACGCAGCGCCCGCCGGAACGCCATCCCCTGCATGGCCGCGTCGAAGGCGCGGTGCTCACCGCCCTGCAGGTAGTACCCGCCGGGGAAGATGATCCCGTGATCCTCCGGAAGCTGGATGCACGCCTGCGTGATCGCGTCCAGCCGCACCACCCGCCGCGTGACGGTGTTGTACACCAGCCCGCGCCACACCGTCTCGCGGTACGGCAGCACCCGCAGCAGGATCAGCGAGCCCACGCGCGCGTACTCGAAGCGGGCGTCGTCGAGCGACTGCGTGGTGTCCTCGACCGGCTCGGCGTAGATCCCCTGCCCGGTCTCGGTGTTGTTCTCGATCTTCACCGTCAGGTCGCCGCCGCTCGTCTCCACGAACAGCGTGTCCAGGATGTTCAGGTGCGGGTGCCGGCCGCTCACCTCCAGCTCGCGCCCGGCCCGCACCCACTCGAAGTCGAAGGGTGCGGGCGGCGCGAGCTCCCGCTCGCCGCGGGCGTCCACGTACGACGCGCCGCCCGCCGCCGGCAGCGACCAGCGGAACACCCGCATGTCGCTGCTGCGCGCCCCGATCTGGAACGCCGCGAGCAGCCACCCGCCCTGCACGGTCAGCTGCAGCAGCCGCGCGTCCTTGTAATACGCGTACAGCTCCTCGAAATCCCGCACGAAGGTGGGGTCGGCCAGGAACGACCCGGCCAGCTCCACCGGCTGCACGTCGTACCCGCCGTCCACCTCGACCAGGCGGTGCAGGGCGAACACGTCCTCCCGGCGCGTCTGCGCCTTGAGGCCCAGGAACACGTTGAAGCCGAAGCACAGCATGTCGCCCACGCCCACGATGTCGCGGCCCACGCTGTTGTGCTCGGTGCGGATGCGTACGCGGCCCGCCAGGGTCATGCCGCTGCGGCCGAACTCCGCGATCCGGCGGGCGTTCAGGTCGTCCGCCACGCCCTGCACCCGCTCGGCCAGGGCGCTCAGCCGCCGGCGCAGCACCTCGTACGCGCCGCCCTGCGCCACGGCCTGGTCGGTGGCGGCCTCGGGGGCGGGGGTCGCGGCGGGTGGGGCGGTCGGTTCGGTCATGGTGATCCTCGGGTGGGGGAGGGGCGGGAGCGGGGCGGGTCGGCCCGCCGGCCCACGGTCGGCTCCGCGGGCCGGGGATGGCCGGTCCTCAGCGCTGCTCGACCACGGGCCGGATCACGGTGGGCGGCGCGGGCGGCGTGGGCGCGTCGGCGGGCCTGGGGCTCACGCCCAGGTACGTCTCCAGCAGTTCCTGCACCAGCGGGCTCTTGGCGGTGAAGCCCTCGACGGCGCGGCCGAGCGACACGGCCTTGCTCAGCGCCTCGAACATGCCGCCCTCGCCGCCCACGAGGTCGATCTTCGCGCCGCGCAGGGCGCTGGCGATCACCTCGGCGTTCTCGCGGCTCACGGCCTTGTCGGTGTCCAGGGTCGCCAGGGCCTGCTCCAGGCTGGTCTGCAGCGCCATGCGGAACTCCTCGTGGCTGCGGGCCTCGGGGCTCATGCGGCCCATCGCCTCGAACTTCGCGGTCAGGCCCTCGGCCTCGGCGCTCATCTTGCGGCCGGTGGCGCTCGCCTCGGCGCTGCCCAGGGCCTCGGTGGCGGCGGCGCGGGCGCTGCCCATCTTCGCCTCGCCGTCGGCCTCGGCGGCCAGACGCTCGGCGAGCACGCGGGCGTCGGCGCTGCCCTGCTTGTAGTTCGCCTCGGCCTTCACCTCGATCACGCGCGCCTCGGCCGTCCCGACCTTCTCCAGGGCGCTGGCGTTCGCCTCCTGCACGAGCGCGGCGGCCAGTCCCGGCGCGGCCTGCTCCACGCGCACCGCGTCCGCGAGGATCTTCTTCGCCTCCGCCTGCCTGGACGCGGCGTCGAACTCCGCCTGGGCCAGGGTGGTGAGTTCCACGGCGCGGTGCTTCGCGGCGGCCTCGGCGGCCTCCGCGGCCTTGATCTGCTGGATCAGCACCTCCTGCGCGGCGGCCTCGGCGTCCATGACGCGCACCTGCTTGGCGCGGTCGGCGGCGCTCACCTCGCGCACCTCGTTGATGCGTTCCTCCTCCTGCGCCACGGTCTTGTCGATCGAGATGCGCTCGCGCGTGATGTTTGCCACGTCCATGACGCCCTGCTCGACGACCTTGTCGCGCTCGACCTCCTGCAGCTTGACCTCGCGGGCGGTCGTGACGGCCTCCAGCTGCGCGGCCCGCCGGACCCGCTCGGCCTCGATGGCGATGGCGCGCAGGCGGTTCTGCTCCGCGATCTCCACCTGCCGCTGGCGTTCCTGCTCGCGGATCTGCACCTGCTCGGCCGTGGCGATGCGCGCCTGCTCGGACACCAGCCGCTGTTCCTCGCGCACCTTCTCGGTCTCGGCGTGCTCGCGCGCCTGGATGGTCTCGATCTCGCGCTTCTGGCGGGCCTCCGCCTCCGCCTGCTGGCGTTCCAGGGCCAGGGTGGACTCGCGCGTCTCGACGTTCTTCTTCGTCATGGCGAGGTGCTGGTTCTGCGTGAGCTCGTTCGTGACCACGTTCTGCTGCGCGGTGAGCTGCGTGATCTTGCGGATGCCCTCGGCGTCCATGATGTTGTTCTCGTCCAGCAGCGCCTTGGGCGTCTGCTCCAGGTAGTCGATGGCGACGTCCTCGAGCACGTAGCCGTTCAGGTCGCGGCCGATCACGCTGATCACGGCGTCGCGGAACTCCTCGCGCTTGTCGAACAGCTCCGTGAACTCGAACTTCTTGCCCACGGTCTTCAGGGCCTCGCTGAACTTCGCGTTGAACAGCTCGTCCACGGCGGCGCGGTCGGACGCGCGGTTCGCGCCGATGGCCTTGGCGACCTTCAGGACGTCCTCGGTCGTCTCGTTCACGCGCAGGTAGTACGCGACCGTGATGTCCGCCCGGATGTTGTCCCGGCAGATCAGGCCCTCCTTGCCGCGCCGGTCGACCTGCAGTGTGATCAGGCTGATGCGCATGCTCTCGGCCTTGTACAGCACGGGAATGACCAGCGCGCCCGTGAAGCGCACCTTGGGCGTGGCGCTCAGGTCGTTCACGATCAGCGCGGTGCCCTGCTCGACCTTCACGTAGAACGCGCGCACGAGGCCGATCACGCCCAGCAGCACCACCAGCAGCACCGCGAGGCCGATCACGAAGGGCAGGACGAGGGACAGGTCAGGCATGGCAGCTCCTTGCAGGGGTGGGCTCAGGCGTCGAAACGGTCTTCGGAGGTCACGGCGTAGGTGTTCGTGGCGCGGTCGTGCGACAGGATCACGATCCGGTCGCCGCGCCGGGGGCGGTCCGGCGGCTGCGCGCGCACCTCCAGGATCAGGCCGGCCCCACCGTCCTCGACGGCCGCGCGGCCCGACGTCTCGTCCACGTGCGGCGAGGTCACGGTGCCCACCCGGCCCGCGAGTGGCCGCGCCGCCGGGGGGCTCACGCGGGCGGCCACGGCGCGCAGGGGCCGCAGCAGCGCGCGGGTCACGGCGGTCGCCACGGCCAGCGAGCCGAGCAGCACCGCGAGCCCCACGAGCGCCCGCGCGCTGCCGGACACGGCCGGCAGCAGCAGCAGGTGCGCGAAGTAGCTCGCCAGCCACCCGGACAGCGTCAGGGCGGTCAGCACGACCGACGCGGGCACGCCGCCCAGCCCGGCGCGGGCCAGCACGCCGGCGTCCTCCACGCCGCCGTCGTCGCCGGAGTGCAGCAGTCCGGCCGCGGTCAGGGCCCAGTACGCGCCGCACGCGGCGAGCAGCACGCTCCACAGCACGGTGGGGAAGGTCAGGACGGTGGTCAGGAAGGCGCTCACGGGTGCCGTCCGCGCGTGGACGGTGGGGTGATATGGTCGGCCTGCACGATAAATTCCTCCACTGGCACTCGGGTCACTATAGACAGACGTCGGGGCCTGGCGAGGCGCATCTGCGCGCCACCCGCCCGGCGTCCTCCGCTCAGGGATCACCCTACGATCCGGATTCTTTCGCTCCTCTCACGCGCGTCCGAGGTCACGGACCCGGACGCGCATGACCCGGATACGCCGCCATCTCGCCGAAGGTTGCGCCTGCACCATGCGAGCCGTCCGCACCCACCGGAGGCCCGCCGCGTATCCTGCCCGTATGGCCCGGAAACGTGGAGAGGACAGCTGGTATGCGGAACCCAAGCCCCCGGAGGTCTGCGTGCTGTGCGGCCGCGAGGCCCCGAACCTCACCGACCACCACCTCGTGCCCAAGTCGCAGGGCCGCCGCCAGGGCGTGAAACTGGGCGAGATTCCCACCGTGAAGATGTGCCCGGCATGCCAGGGCTACCTGAGCAAGACGTTCAGCAATTCAGAACTGGCGAACGAGCTGAACACCGTCGAGGCCATCCTGGCGCGCGAGGAGGTGCAGAAGTTCGTGAAGTGGGTGCAGAAGCAGCCCATGACCAAGGGCGTGCGGGTGCACTGACATGGGCCGTATGGAACGGTTCTCGCGCTACGAGTTCGCGCCGTGGCCGGATGACGCCCTGAGTGCCGCCGTGAACGCCCTTGCCCGGCCGATGGTCACGCGGCTGGAGCAGCGGTGGACGGACTCCCCGGCCCTGACAGTAGAGCTGTCTGACATGGATGCCCCGGAAGATGGGCGGCCGGTCGTGCGGCTGGAGTGGGATTCCTTCCAGGGTCAGATCTTCGCGCTGGAGGTCTTCGACGAGTTCTACAGCGGGCCGTACGCCCACGCCTATGCGTGGCGGCCGGGCACCGAACGCCGCTTCCTGCACGAGGTCGTGAACTTCCCGAACCCGTGGATAGAGGAGATCCTGGACGACAACCCGGCGGTGGGGGCGTTTCCGCCGTATGGCCCGCCCGTCGCGTCGCGGCCGGAGCCGCTGTCCGACAACCCGTCGTGGCCGGAGCCCACCGGTCGCTACTACCGGCCAGAGGATCAGGTCTCCGGTGGTCTGGATGTGGTGATCTCCTGGCCGGACGGCGAGGAGCCCGATCTGGACACCCTTCAAGCCCAGGCCCGCGAGATGCGCGAGCAGTGGGAGGCAGAACTGCGCAGCCGCCCCCGCTACCGCCACCTGTTCATCGCCTCCGACAGCGGCATGGTCGAGGTGCTGTGCGCCGGACTGCCGACGTGGACGCGGGTGGAGTGACGGGGCTGGGCACCGGCTGACCGCTCCACGATGTGCCGTCAGCGGTGAGCTGGACGACCAGTCTGCTTTACGGCAGAACCTGCCGGAAGTGCTCGACGGTCGGGAAGGGGTCGTAGAAGTGGTGGAGCAGCGCCCGCCATTCCTGATACCCGGCGCTGCCCCGGAAGCCGACGGTGTGATCCTCCAGCGTGTCCCACCACACCAGCAGCACGTACTTGTGGTCGTCCTCGACGCACTGCTGAAGCTCGTGACGCACGTAGCCCTTCATGCTGGCGATGATGTGCTGAGCGTGGGCAAAGGCGGCCTCGAAGTCGGCAGTCTGGCCGGGGCGGACGTTGAGCATGGCGATTTCGAGGATCATGGTCACTCCTTTCGGATTCGGGTACAGAGCATCAGCCCCGTGGCGTCGTCGAGGAACGCGCAGTGCAGGTCGGTGAGGGAGTTCAGGTCAGCCCGGAGCGCGTCCACCTTCTCTTGGTGTCCGTCGGGCCAGTTCGCCTGGGGCAACAGATCGTCGATAACGTAGATCCCGCCCGGTGCCAGTAGACTCAGCGTCTCATCCAGCGTCCAGAACTTGCCGGGCCACGTGTCCGCGAAGATCAGATCGTCGTGCTGCCCCTGGTGGGCGTGAAGCCAGTCCGTGCCGTCCTGCACGGTGAACGTCACACGTGGGTCAGTGCCCAGCAGGTTCCGGGCGGCGCGATCCATCCCGGCGAGCAGGTGCGCCGTGCCGAAGCCCACGCCCGTGCCCAGTTCGAGCATTCGTCCGGCTGGCTTGCTGGCCGCCAGCGTCCGGAGGATGGCGCTGGTGGCAGCGTCGCCACTGGCATCGAAGCCGAGCCGGGCGGCAGTGTGCCGGAATGGCGCGGTGTCGATCATCGTCTACGTCCTCCTTCAATGGAGATGGGCGGGAACCTGTGCCCCGCCCATGCACCATCAGCCGCGCCGCGGCGACCGATCCTCCATCCTCAGATCCGCCCCGGCGCGAAGTCGCCCTGCCGCCGCTCGGCCCCCATGCCGGCCACGATCATGTTCTGGATGCGCACCCACGCGCGGGCGCTGGCCTCGACGACGTCGGTGGCGACGCCGGTGCCGTGGAGAAGCGTCTCCCCGTGCCGGGCGCTGATGCTGACCTCGCCGAGGGCGTCCCCGCCGCTGGTGACGGCCTGGATGCGGTACGTCTCCAGGGTGGGGGTCAGGCCCGTGATCTTGTTGATGGCCTGGAACGCGGCCTCGACGGGGCCGTCGCCGTGCGCGGTGGCGTCCACGGGGCCGTCCGGGGTCTCCAGGCGCACGAACGCGACGGGGGTCATGTTCATGCCGGACGTGATCTGGAAGCCGTCCAGGGTGAAGGTCTGTGGGACGTCGCTGCGGGCGTCGACCAGGGCGCGCAGGTCGTCGGCGTAGATCTGGCCCTTGCGGTCGGCCATGTCCTTGAAGCGCGCGAACAGGGACTGCACCTTGTCGTCGGGCATGTCGGCGTAGCCCAGGTCGGTCAGGGCCTTGCGGAATGCGGCGCGGCCGGAGTGCTTGCCCATGACCAGCACGGCGGCCTCGCGGCCGACCATCTCGGCGTTCATGATCTCGTACGTCTCGCGGGCCTTAATCACGCCGTCCTGGTGGATGCCGGACTCGTGCGCGAAGGCGTTGTCGCCGACGATGGCCTTGTTCGGCTGCACCGGCATGCCGCTCAGGCGGGAGATCATGCGGCTGGCGCGGTAGATCTCGCGGGTGCGGATGCCGGTCTCGAAGCCGTACACGTCCCGGCGGGTGTGGAACGCCATGACGATCTCCTCCAGGCTGGCGTTCCCGGCGCGCTCGCCGATGCCGTTCACGGTGCACTCGATCTGCCGCGCACCGCCCTCGGCGGCGGCGATGGAGTTCGCGACCGCCATGCCCAAGTCGTCGTGGCAGTGGCTCGACAGGATCACGTGGGCGGGCAGTTCGCCCTTCAGGTAGGCGAACAGCTCGCGCATCTCCTTCGGGGTGGTGTAGCCCACGGTGTCCGGCACGTTGATGGTCGTCGCGCCGGCCTCCACGGCGGCCTTGAAGATCCGCACCAGGAAGGCCCACTCGCTGCGGGTGGCGTCCTCGGCGCTGAATTCCACGTCGTCGACGAAGGTGCGGGCGTACTGCACGGCCTGCACGGCGCGCTCCACCACGGCGTCGGGCTCCAGGTTCAGCTTCTTCTGCATGTGGATGGGGCTCGTGGCGATGAACGTGTGGATGCGCGGCTTTTCGGCGGCCTCCACGGCCTTCGCGGCGGCCTCGATGTCCGGGCGGCCCGCCCGCGCCAGCCCGGCGATGATCGGCCCGCGCACCTCGCGCGCGATGCGGCTCACGCCCTCCAGATCACCGGGCGACGCGATGGGGAAGCCCGCCTCGATGACGTCCACGCCCAGCCGCGCCAGCTGGTGCGCGATCTCCAGTTTCTGCGTGTGGTTCAGCGCCACGCCGGGTGACTGCTCGCCGTCGCGCAGGGTCGTGTCGAAGATGCGGATGCGTTCGGCTTGGGCAGGCGTGTCTTGCTGGGTCATGGTGGGCTCCTGTGCGGGGTGAGGGCGGCAAACGAAAAGCCCCGGAGGGGGCTCCTCCGGGGGGTTCAGACCATGCGCTCCTGGCCGTTCACTCCACCGGAGGACGGGTAAGAAGAAGCAGGCCGAAACTGGACATGCGCCCAGGGTAAGCGCGGGAGGGGGCTCAGTGCAAGGGTCGTCTAGCGGATCAGGGCGCGGAAGCACACGCTGCCCGTGGTGCCCGGGGTCAGCGTGCCGTGGTTCAGCGTGATCTGCTGGGCGCTCAGCGTGCCGGCATCGGCATCGGCGGCCGAGGTCAGGGTGGTGGTGGCCGCGTTCACGGTCAGCTGCAGGCCCAGGCCGGGGCCGTAGGCGTCGAGCACGGCCGTCGTGGCCGGATCCAGCGTGTCCTGTACGACAAAGTCCAGGGCGGTTCCGCCGGTGTTGCTGAAGCTCACGCAGTACTCCAGCGTCTCTCCCGGACGGGCGGTCGCCAGCGTGCCGGCAGCCGAGCCGGTCGTGACGTTGCGGACGCGCTTGGTCAGGGTCACGGCAGGCGGCAGCGCGACCACCTGCACGCTGTCCGAGTCCGCGTTGTTGCCGGTTGCAGACGTGCCCTCGCCGCCGCCGCTCACGCTGGCCACGTTGGCGAAGGTGCCGGCCGTAGCCGCCACGGCCGTCACGGTGATGTCCGGGTGGCTGGCACCCACAGCCAGGACGTCGCTGCGCGTGCAGGTGCGGGTGGCGAGCACGCACGTCCAGCCGCTGCCACTGATGGCCTGAACCGTCAGGCCCGCAGGCGGCGTGTCCGTGACCGTGACGGTGCCGAAGGTGGGGGCCGCGCCGCCGTTCGAGATGCGCAGCGTGAAAGTGCCCGCCACGCCCGGCGTGAACGTGCCGGTGTGGAACTTGTCCACCGTGAGATCCGGCGTGGCCACCCGGATGGTCGCCGGCTGGTCGCCCGCTGCCACGGGATCGCTGTCACTGGTGTCGCTCACGGTGGTGCCCAGGGTCTGCTGGCGGTAGGTCACGGTGCCGGAATTGCTGATCACCGTATCGCCGGTCGTGGCGGCGTTCACCGTGACCCGGAAGATCAGGTGGGTCTCGGCGTTGGGAGCCAGGGTGCCGCCGGTGGTGGCGGTCGCCCCGGTGCCCAGCCGTGCCACCACCCGGTTGGTCGCCGTGTCGTACTCCGCCGGATCGTCGCCGCCCGCATCGGTCTTGGGGCCAGCGTTGATCAGGGTGAACCGGATCGACCCGGGGACGAAGGTGGTGTTGGCGGGGATGGCGTCGGTCAGCACGGTGTTCACCGCGTTGTCGTTGCCCAGGTTCTTGACGGTCAGATCGTATTCCAGCACGTCGCCGGGCAGCAGCGCACCGCCGTTGACATCCATCACGGTCTTGGTCAGGGAATCCTTGATGTTCGGCACGAAGATCTCCGTGGCCAGCGTGATCACGCCCGGATTGATCACGTCACCGCTCGTGCCGATCACGCGCACCACCGCCGAGGTGCTGCCGTTCGGCAGCGGGGTGTTTGGTGTGAAGGTGTCGATGTCCATGCCCAGCGTGTTCGTGAAGTTGGGCGTGCGGCCCGCCGTGACGTTCGTGCCCGCGCCGGCCGTCCCCGTGGTCGTGGAGATCGACGAGTTGAACACGTCGTTCACGGGGTTCACGGTGTTCGACACGGTGTTGAGCGCCGCCGTGGTCGGCCCGAACCGCAGGCTGCCCTGGGGTGTCGCTGACGCCCCCTCCGCCTGCCCGGCGTCGCCGTCCCACGCCACCACACCGATCGTGCTCTTCACGGTACCGATGCTGGGCGTGAGGAAGCCACTGACCGTGATGTCCAGCGGCGTCGCCGGAGTGCTGGCCTGGAGAAAGCCGTCGAACACCGCGAGGTTCCTGGTGGGCAGCGCCGCGTTCCGGTACGCCACGACCAGTGACCACCCGGCCCAGTTCGCGGCCCCGAGCGTGCTGGCAATGTTCCCGACGGTGTAGACCCCACTGCCCCCCGCCTGCACGAGTGCGGTCACGTTCGCGAAGGACTGGTAGGTGTTCCCGCCGATGACGCTGGTGCTACCGGCGGTGAGCGTGCTCAGCCCGGAGGGCGTGGCGAAGGTGACGGTGGCGCGGTTCGTGGCGCTGGTGCTGATCCCGCTCCAGTACAGCCCGGCGAACAGGACGCTGCTCCCGCTGCCCAGGCTCAGGGTCGCGGAGCTGGAATTGGTCGTGGCCGCGTTGCTGTCGGAGTCCACCGGGATCATGTACACGCCGTTGTTGGTGGCCGTCTGGTTTCCGGCCGTGCGGGCGGAGTTGCACGTGCTGATCTGTGCGGACGTGGCCTGCGCCGTCGACAGCGAGCAGTGATAGTTGACGTTGCCGATCAGGACGATGTCGCCGTTGGTGGCCGTGTTCGTGTACCGCGCGCTGAAGTTCGTCTGTGCGCCGGCCCACGTCAGGCAGACGCTGACCAGCGCCACCAGCCTCAGCAGGAGCGGTCGGAACGTCTGTGGCAGAACAAGTGGTCGCATCCTGTTCCTGCATCTTAATCATGAGTCCACCGTGCCTTCAGCAGGTTTCTCATGTGATAGGGGGGGTGCGGTGGGGGGTGCGGATTCTGCACCGGATGGTGCGGTGGCGTCAGCGCACGCGGGCGCGGAAACACACGCTGCCGCCATTCGTGCTCGACAGGCTGCCCAGACTCAGGGTCACGGCCTGCCCCACCAGCGACGCAGCGTCGGTGTCGGCGGCCGAGGTCAGGGTGGTGGTGACCGCACCTATGGTGAGCCGGAGGCCGAGCCCGGTACCGTAGGCATCGAGCTCCGGATCCGTGTTGGCGGGCAGGGTGTCTCTCACGGTGACCGGGCTGACCGTCCTGCCGGTATTGCTGAAGCTGACACAGTACTCCAGTACGTCGCCGGGCCTCGCGCTGTTGCTGGTCGTGACGCTGCCGGATCGGGTCACGTTCTGTACGGTCTTGGTCACGACGACGTTGGGGGGTGGCGAGGTGACCACCGTCACGCTGTCGGTGTCCGTGTTGTTGCCGGCGGCACTGCTGCCCTCGCCACCGCCCGACACGGTGGCCGAGTTGGTATACGTGCCCCCGGGTGCCGAGGCCGCGAGGGCGATGTCCGGATAGGCGCTGCCCGGGGGCAGGATCGCCCCCGTGGTGCACGCCAGCGGCGACAGGGTGCACGTCCAGCCGGTGCCGCTGATGCTCTGGGCCGTCATGCCCGCGGGCAGGGTATCGGTCACGGTCACGGTACCGATCGTGGGGGCCGAGCCGCTGTTGGTCACCCGCAATGTGAAGGTGCCGGGCACGCCCGGGGCAAAGTTGCCGGTGTGGAACTTGTCCACCCTGAGATCCGGCGTGGCCACCCGGATGGTCGCCGGCTGGTCGCCCGCTGCCACGGGATCGCTGTCACTGGTGTCGCTCACGGTGGTGCCCAGGGTCTGCTGGCGGTAGGTCACGGTGCCCGTGTTGTTGATCGTGGTGTCGCCCGGGGTTCCAGAATTCACCGTGACCCGGAAGATCAGGTGGGTCTCTGTGCCGGGAGCCAGGGTGCCGCCGGTGGTGGCGGTCGCCCCGGTGCCCAGCCGTGCCACCACCCGGTTGGTCGCCGTGTCGTACTCCGCCTGGTCGTCGCCGCCCGCATCGGTCTTGAGGCCAGCGTTGATCAGGGTGGTGGTGATCGAGCCAGGGACAAACGTGGTGTTGGATGGAATCGGGTCGGTCAGCACCACATTCACGGCCCCGTCGTTGCCCTGATTCTTGACGGTCAGATCGTATTCCAGCACGTCGCCGGGCAGCAGCGCACCGCCGTTGACATCCGTCACGGTCTTGGTCAGCGAGTCCTTGATGTTCGGCACGAAGATCTCCGTGGCCAGCGTGATGATCCCCGGGAAGATCACGTCACCGCTCGTGCCGATCACGCGCACCACCGCCGAGGTGCTGCCGTTGGGCAGCGGGGTGTTCGGCGTGAAGGTATCGATGTCCACGCCCAGCGTGTTCGTATACGCCGGGGTGCGCCCGGTCGTGACGTTCGTGCCCGCGCCGGCCGTGCCCGTGGTCGTGGAGATCGACGAGTTGAACACGTCGTTGACCGGGTTCACGGTGTTCGACACGGTGCTCAGCGCCGCCGTGTTCGGCCCGAACCGCAGGCTGCCCGTGGGCGTCGCGCTGGCCCCTTCAGCCTGACCGGCGTCGCCGTCATACGCGACCACGCCGATCGTGCTGTTCACCGTGCCGAAACTGGGTGTGAGGAACCCGCTCACCGTGATGTCCACCGGCGTGGCCGCATTGTTCGCCTGCAGCAGTCCGTCGAACACCGCGAGGTTCCTGGTGGGCAGCGCCGTGTTGCGGTACGCCACGACCAGCGTCCACCCGCCCCAGTACGTCGCCCCCTGCGTGCTCGCGATGTTCCCCACCGTGTACATGCCGTTCCCGCCGGCCTGTACCAGGGAGGTCACGTTCACGAAGGACTGGTACGTGGAGCCGATCACGGCCGTGGTGGTCGCCGTGACGGTGGACGAGCCCGCCGGCGTGGCGAACACCGCCGATGCCCGGTTCGTGGCGCTTGAACTGATTCCCGCCCAGTACAGGCCTGCGAACAGCACGCTGCTGCCCGACTGCAGCGTCAGTGTGGCAGAACTGGAGTTGGTGGTCGCCGCGTTGCTGTCCGTGTCCACGGCCACCATGTACACGCCGTTGTTGGTGACCGACTGGTTGCCGGCCGTGCGCGCGGTGTTGCAGGCCGTGACCTGCGCGGCGGTCGCGGGCGGGTTCGCGGTCGAGCAGTGGTAGTTCACGTTCCCGATCAGGACGATGTCGCCGCTGGTCGCGGTGTTGGTGTAGCGGGCGCTGAACGCCACCTGCGCCGACGCCGGCATGGCCGCCAGGGCCAGTATCACCGCGGCAAGCACACACCGGATCAGCGTCCACATCCAGATCACGGCACGGGCGCGCACCATACCGAATTGTGAGTGCACGGCCAACATACTGTCTACCGTACGTGCAGGCCATGTCGGAAACATCACAATGACCACCCCATTCTCGGGAGGGCGGGGCGCGTGCCATGCCCTCCCGGGGCGCCACTCCCGGGCAGAGGCCAGCTCCGGGCGCTGGCGTGGTGTGTCCGGAATCCACCCGACCGGGGCCGCAGCGACCCGATCCCCGAACGACAGCAGGGGCCAGGAGTCGGGTCTCCCCGTATCTCCTGGCCCCTGGAGGCGTGCCTAGACTTCCAGGGCCTTCTTCGTGATGAAGGGCATCTGGTCGCGCAGTTCCTTGCCGACCGTCTCCAGCGTGTGCGTGCGCATCTTGCCGCGCTGCTCGTTCATGTACGGGAAGCCGGCCTCCGCGTCGTCGATGAAGCGCTTCGCGAACGCGCCGCTCTGGATGTCACCCAGCACGCGGCCCATCTCGGCCTTCGTCTCCGACGTGATGATGCGCGGCCCCGTCACGTAGTCGCCGAACTCGGCGGTGTTGCTGATCGAGTGGCGCATGCCCTCGAAGCCCTTCTCGTAGATCAGGTCGACGATCAGCTTCACCTCGTGCAGCGTCTCGAAGTACGCGATCTCCGGCTGGTACCCGGCCTCGACCAGCGTCTCGAAGCCCGCCTGGATCAGGTGCGTCACACCGCCGCACAGCACCGACTGCTCGCCGAACAGATCGGTCTCGGTCTCCTCCTTGAAGGTCGTCTCCAGCACGCCGGCCTTCGTGCAGCCGATGCCGCGCGCGTACGCCAGGGCGATCTCGCGCGCCTTCCCGGTCGCGTCCTGCTGCACGGCGAAGATACCGGGCATGCCCGCGCCGTCCGCGTACACGCGGCGCAGCATGTGACCGGGGCCCTTCGGCGCGACCAGGAACACGTCCACGCCCGCCGGCGGCTTGATCCGCCCGAAGTGAACGTTGAAGCCGTGCCCGAACGCCAGCGCCTTGCCGTCCGTCAGGTTCGGGGCGATGCTCTGCTCGTACGTCTTCGGCTGCTGCTCGTCCGGGATCAGGAGCATGACCACGTCCGCTTCCTTCACGGCGTCCTCGATGCTTGCCACGCGCAGCCCGGCCTGCTCGGCCTTGGCCTTGCTGGAAGAGCCGTCGCGCAGGCCCACGACCACGTTGAAGCCGCTGTCCCGCAGGTTCTGCGCGTGCGCGTGCGCCTGCGAGCCGTAGCCGATGATCGCGACCAGCTTGTTCTCGAGGATGTCGGTGTTGACGTCACGGTCGTAATACATTGTTGCTGCCATTCGTGGATTCTCCTACAGGTGGGGGTACGGGGGGATGTGTGGGCTAGGGGAGGGCGTGGGGAGTGAACTCACGACGGTCGAAGTACTCGACGTACAGTTCAGGCTTCTGGAACGTCATTTCGCAGTAGTAGTACTCGGAATCGCGGAGATATCCGTGGGCCTTCAGGTCGTTACCGTCGTAGGCGAATCCGGCCAGCACGCCGAACTCACCTGCCCAGTCCGTGCTCTGGACATGGGGTTCGACCTGGGCATCCGCTGCCTTGTGTAAGGCGAACGAGAGATTCTCCCAATTCTTGGCCTCTAGACGCACTCCCGTCAATCTGACGTTGCCTTCCAGAAACATTTCACTGATCCCGAGGAGCCAGCGTCTGTCCGTCTGATCCATAGTCGAGGCCAGCACGGGAACGTCGGGAGAGACATCAAGCTGAGTAAAAAAGGCGGGCTCCAGAACCCACATCAGGTAGTTTCCAGATCTAGATTTCTCGGCCACTCAGAACAGGTTCGGCACGTGCCGCGCCCGCTCTTCTCGTGCCTCGACCCCTTCCATCACGGGTTTCAGCGCCTCGGTCTCGCCCGCGTGGTAGACGTGGGTGGGGATGTCTGCGTTGCTGCCGCGCGTCAGGGCGATCCGGCCGGTGCGCATGGTCTCCAGGATGCCGAAGGGGCGCATCTGCTCGATGAACGCGGTGAGTTTGCCCTCGTCGCCGGTGACCTCGAAGGTCAGGGCGTGCCGGCCGACGTCGACGATGCGGCTGCGGAAGTCCTCGGCGATCTGGCGGACTTCCACGCGGCTGTCGGGCGTGATGGCGACCTTGACGAGCACGAGTTCCCGGTCGACGAACTTCTCGAGGCTGTGGTCGATGATCTTCACGACGTCGTGCAGCTTCTCGAGCTGTTTGATGGCCTGTTCGACGACGCCGCGGTCGCCGTGGACGACGATGGTCATGCGGGACACGCCGGGGTGCTCGGTGGTGCCGACCGACAGGCTCTTGATGTTGTACCCGCGCCGCCCGAACAGGGCCGTGATGCGGGTCAGGACGCGCGGTTCGTCGCGGACGAGCAGGGAGAGGAGTTGATCCTGAGCGGTCATGCGCGCTCCGTAGTCGTGCGGCCCGTTGCGTTCCCCCGTGCCCGGATGTCCATCCAGAGTCCGCCGGCTCCCATCAGATTCCTGTTCATGCTTTGTTGGCCTCCTCGGCGGCGTGTTCCATGGCGTCACTCAGGTCGGGGGTGCGTTTGGGCTCGGTCTCGATGAGTTCGGACAGTGCCGCGCCGGCGGGCACCATCGGGAAGACGCCGTGCTCGTGCGGCACGACGACCTCCAGCAGCGCGGATTTCGGGTCGGCCAGCCATGCGTCGATGGCGGCGGGCAGCTCCTCGGCGCTGGTCGCGCGGTAGCCGGGCACGTCGTAGGCATCGGCCAGTTTCACGAAGTCGGGGTTGCTGTCGCCCAGCCACACCTCCGAGTAGCGCTTCTCGTGGAACATCTCCTGCCACTGGCGCACCATGCCCAGGAAGGAGTTGTTGATGATGCAGATCTTGACGTTGCGGATGTCGTACATCTTCAGCGTGGCGAGTTCCTGCGCGGTCATCTGGAAGCCGCCGTCCCCGGCGATCACCACACTGCGCACGCCGGGTTCCGCCATGCCCGCGCCGATCGCGGCGGGGAAGCCGAAGCCCATGGTGCCCAGCCCGCCGGAGTTGATCCAGCGGCGGGGTTTCTCGAAGCGGGCGAGCTGCGCGGCGAGCATCTGGTGCTGTCCCACGTCGCTGCTCAGGATGTCGTCGGGTGTCAGGCGATCCACGACGGCCTTCACGGCGTAGCCCGCGCCCCACGTCTCGGGCGTGACCGTGCGGGACGTCCACTCGTCCAGCGTGGCCTTCCACTCGGGCGTCAGGATCTTCTGCGCGCCCTCGGTCAGCTGGGCGGCGGCCACCTTCGCGTCGCCGCGCACCGGCACATGCGTGCGGATGATCTTCCCGATCTCCGCGGCGTCCAGTTCCACGTGGATGATGCTGGCCTTCGGCGCGAAGCCGTTCACGCGGCCCGTCACCCGGTCGTCGAAACGCAGGCCGATGCCCAGCAGCACGTCCGCCTCGCTGATCGCCCGGTTCGCGGCCACGCTGCCGTGCATGCCGGGCATGCCCAGCCACAGCGGGTCGCTGGACGGGAAGGCCCCCAGGCCCATCAGGGTCGTGATCACGGGGATGTCCCACGCGCGGGCCAGCGCCGTGATCTCCGGGGCGGCGTCGAGCGCCCCACCGCCGACCATCATCACCGGCTGCTTCGCGCCCCGCAGGAGCTCGCGGGCCCGCTCGATCGATTCGGGGGTGGGTGCGGGAATCTCCGGGCGGGCGTGCGGCGTGGGGATCTCCCCGTGGAACGCCGCGAGCTGGATGTCCTTGGGAATGTCCACCAGCACCGGTCCCGGCCGCCCGCTACGCGCGATGCGGATCGCCTCCGCGACGATGCGCGGCAGATCCTCGACCTCGCGCACCACGTAGTTGTGCTTCGTGATGGGCAGCGTGATCCCGGTGATGTCCGCCTCCTGGAAGGCGTCCGTGCCCATCAGGTGCCGCGCCACGTTCCCCGTGATCGCCAGCAGCGGCACGCTGTCCAGCATGGCGTCCGCGAGGCCCGTCACGAGGTTCGTCGCGCCGGGCCCGCTCGTCGCCATGCACACGCCGAGCTCGCCCGTCGCCTTGGCCCAGCCCTCGGCGGCGTGCGCCGCGCCCTGCTCGTGGCGCGTGAGCACGTGCCGCACCTCCGGGTAGAACGTCAGCGCGTCGTACACCGGCATGATCGCCCCGCCGGGGTAGCCGAACACGGTCGTGATGCCGTGGTTCGCGAGCGTCGCCCACAGCGCCTTCGCGCCGGTCATGTCACCGCGATCCCGTTGCCCGTCTGCACCTTCTTTCGCCATGCTGCCCAGCCTCCCTATGAAAAACCCCCGCCTCTGTGGTGGGCGGGGGATGCGGCACGCGGTAACGCTCAGCCTCGAAGATCCCCGACGCCAAGAATTACCACCACGAGAGCCGCACTCATGCCGGTCAGCTTACGGCGCGCCGCATGAGGAAGGCAAGCCGGGTCTAGACGGGCGGGCGGAACGGGCTGGGGGACACTCAGGACGCTGCCGCAACGCACACGCGCCACCCCACTGGTGCCGCGCCCAGCGCCCGAGTCGGGATCGGCGCCACGCACCCGGCATCAACGGAAGACCCCCGCCACACGGACGGGGATCCTTCCTTCAGCTGGACTCAGCCGCGGAATTCACGGTCGGCGAAGTCCTCGCGGGGACGGGCCTGACCCTGGTTGCGGTCGGCGTACCGGCCCTGGCCGCCCCCACGGTTCCCGCCGCCCTGGCCGCCGTCACGGCTCCAGCGGCCCTGGCCGCCGCCGCTGTTGCCGCCGCCGGAGCGGCCACCACGGTAGCCACCCTCGTCGCGGTAGCCGCGGTTGCCGCCGCCCTGGTACGAGCCGCCCTGGCGTTCCCGGGTCGGGGCCTCGAACAGTTCCGGCAGTTCCTGCGCGACTTCGATCTGGATCTCGCCTTCCAGGGGGTTGGCGGCGATCAGCTTGGCGATGAACTCGCTGGGCACGTCGGCCACAGTGCCGCCGCGCCACTGGCGCACCTTGCCCAGGCGGCGCGTGTCGACATCACCCACGCGGGCCAGCAGGGCGACCGTGCGGGCCACGCCCAGGCGCTCGCCGTGCAGGATGACCGTGGTCAGGCCTTCCTCGCCGGACAGCAGGCTGGCCGCCTTCAGGGGCTCGGTCACGCCGCTGATCTTGGCCAGGGCGCGGGTCAGGGCCTCCAGGCCCAGTTCGCTGAACAGACGTTCGGCCTCGGACTGGAAGCCGGCGGCGGCGTCGCTGTCGACCTTACGGACGGCGTCGGCGCTGGCCTTGGCGCTGGCCTGGGCCACTTCCTTGGGCGTGGGCAGGCCGCGCTCGGCGAAGCGCACGCCCGTGATGCGTTCCAGGCCCGCCACGTCACGCTGCTCCCGGTCGGAGTACATGATCACGGCGGTGCCGGTGCGGCCCGCGCGGCCGGTGCGGCCCGAACGGTGCACGTAGCTCTCGGGATCCTGCGGCAGGTGGTACTGCACCACCAGATCGACCTCGGGGATGTCCAGGCCACGCGCGGCGACGTCGGTCGCCACGAGCACGCCCACACGGCCGCTGCGGAAGGCCCCCAGGGCACGCTCGCGCTGCGTCTGCGCCAGGTCGCCGTGCAGCGCCTCGGACTCCAGACCACGGTGAATCAGTTCGTTCGCCAGTTCGTCCGCCTCGCGCTTGGTGCGGGTGAAGACGATGGCCTTCTCCGGGTTGTACACGGTGAGCAGGTCGGCCAGCACGCGGGTGCGGCTGCGGCCCACCTTGATCTTCAGGTGCTCGACCGTCTGCGCGGCCTGGCTCTTGCCCTCGCCCACCACGTCCACCACGACGGGCTCGTTCATGTACTTCTTGCTCAGGCGGCGCACGTCACCGTTCAGCGTGGCGCTGAACAGCATGGTCTGGCGCTCGGCCGGCGTCTTTTCCAGGATGGTCTCGATGGCCTCGGCGAAGCCCACCGACAGCATCTCGTCGGCCTCGTCGAGCACCGCGAACTTCACGTCGCCGAGATCCAGGTTGCCGCGATCCAGATGATCGATCAGGCGACCCGGCGTACCCACGACGATGTCCACGCCACGGCGCAGGGCGTTCTCCTGCGGGCCGTAGGAAGCCCCGCCATACACGGTCACGGTGACCAGTTCGCCGCCGCTCTTGGAGAACTCGTCCGCGACCTGCTTGGCGAGTTCGCGGGTGGGGGCCACGATGATGGCGCGGGGCAGGCGGCCACGCTCGCGGCTGGGGGCCAGCGCCTGGATGATCGGCAGCGCGAAGGCCAGCGTCTTGCCGGTGCCGGTGCGGGCACGGCCGATCAGATCCTTGCCGGCCAGCGTCTGGGGCAGGCTCTCGACCTGAATGGAGGTGGCTTCCGTGATACCGCGCTCAGCGAGGCGCGCCGCAAGTTCGGGCGCGATCAGTTGATCAAAATTCATTTGTAGTCCTTTCGGGAAAGTCCCCTGTGAACTACAAACGCCTTATCGCGAAAGCTCGTCCTGAGTGTGGGGCACTCTCCGGCCGCCGGGTGACTCCCGGTCGGCGCACAAGGAAGAACCATACAGGAAAGCTGGAGCGAGTGCAAGGGGGGTGGGGAGGATTCTCGGCTTGCCAGGCTCGCCCACCTGCGTGAACCCCTCAGTCCGCTGCGCGGCCAGCTCCCCTGGGGGGGAGCCAACCATCACATCCTTGCCTCCCCTTGAGGGGAGGTGCCCCGGCGGGGCGGAGGGTTGACCCGCGGACCCCGCCTCCCTGATTCGTTTCCTTGTTGCCCATTCCCGCCATGTCCTGACGCCTAGCCCGATCCCGGCCCGTCCTGCTAGAATGGCCCGTTTCAGAGCGTAGGACGTATTGTGCCTTACGCCCCAGTCATAACCCGCCTGTGACGCTGCATGCTGTGCAGGACAGGAAAAAAGGAGCCCCCACCTTGCAGAGCAACCTGATCGTCCGCGGCGCGAAGGAACACAACCTCAAGGACATCACCGTGGAGCTTCCGCGCGACCAGTTCGTGGTGATCACGGGTGTGTCCGGCAGCGGTAAGAGCACCCTGGCCTTCGACACCATCTACGCCGAGGGCCAGCGCCGCTACGTCGAGTCCCTGTCCGCATACGCCCGCCAGTTCCTGGGCCTGATGGAGAAGCCGGACGTGGAGAGCATCACGGGCCTGTCGCCGGCCATCTCCATCGACCAGAAGACGACCAGCCACAACCCGCGCTCCACGGTCGGCACCGTCACCGAGATCCACGACTACCTGCGGCTGCTGTACGCCCGCGTGGGCACGCCGTACTGCCCCATCTGCGGGCGCAAGATCGAGAAGCAGAGCCCCAGCGAGATCACGGATCGCCTGCTCGCGGGCTTCCTCGACAAGCGCGCGATCCTGCTCGCGCCGGTCGTGCGGGGCCGCAAGGGCGAGTACCGCAAGCTGTTCGGCGACCTGCGCCGCGAGGGCTTCGCGCGGGTGCGCGTGGACGGCACGCTGTACGAGCTGGAGGAAGCTGAGAAGCTGAAGCTGGAGAAGTTCGAGAAGCACGATGTGGACGTGGTGATCGACCGCGTGACGCTGCGCGAGGCCGACCGCAGCCGCGTGGCGGAGAGCGTGGAACTCGGCCTGCGCCGCGGCGAGGGCCTGCTGCGCGTGCTGATGCCCGACGGCGGCGAGGACGGCGGCGCGCACGAGGAGCTGTACTCCGAGAAGTTCGCGTGCCCGGAACACGGCAGCGTGCTGGAGGAACTGGAGCCCCGCTCCTTCTCCTTCAACAACCCATACGGGGCGTGCCCCGACTGCGCTGGCCTGGGCAGCAAGCAGGAGTTCTCGCCGGAACTGGTGATCGACGAGCGCCTCAGCATCGCCGAGGGCGCGATCCTGCCGTGGAGCAAGAAGGGCACGGGCGGCGGCGTGTACTACTGGGACAAGCTCAAGGCCCTCTCCGAGCATCTGGAGTTCGATCTGAAGGCCCCGTGGCGCGAGCTGAGCGCGAAGGCCCAGAAGGCCGTGCTGTATGGGCCGGGACAGCCCTTCGAGGTCGTCTACCGCCGGGGCGGCAAGGAGACCATGCGCTTCACGACCGAGTTCGAGGGGGTCATCGCCAATCTGGAGCGCCGCTATGCGGACACCGAGTCGGAGTTCATGCGCGAGAAGCTGGAGGAGCTGATGGAGCTGCGGCCGTGCCCCACGTGCGGCGGCACGCGGTACAAGCCGGAGATCCTGGCGGTGCGGGTGGGCGGCCTGAACATCTCGCAGGCCAGCGCCATGAGCGTGCTCGACGCCGACGCGTACTTCCGGCAGTTGCAGGACGGGGCGCTCGACCACGCGACCATCGAGCCGTACCTCGGGGGGCACCTCGGCGGCGAGGCGAAGGCGCACGCGCCCCGCAAGTACGAGTACGTCCTGAACGACTTCGGCACGGCTGTGTCTGCGCCGATCCTCAAGGCGATCCGCACGCGGCTGAAGTTCCTGGTGGACGTGGGCCTCGACTACCTGAGCCTCGACCGCACCGCGAACACCCTGAGTGGGGGAGAGGCGCAGCGCATCCGGCTCGCCACACAGGTCGGCAGCGGGCTGACGGGCGTGCTGTACGTGCTCGACGAGCCCAGCATCGGCCTGCACCCCAAGGACAACCACCGCCTGATCGGCACGCTCAAGCACCTGCGCGACCTGGGCAACACGTTGATTGTCGTCGAGCACGACGAGGACACCATGATGGAGGCCGACTACCTCGTGGACATGGGCCCGGGGGCCGGCGTGCACGGCGGCGAGGTGGTCGCGGTGGGTACGCCCGAGCAGGTCAGGCGCGACAAGAACAGCCTGACCGGCCGCTACCTGCGCGGAGAGCTGAAGATCGAGGTGCCCGCCGAGCGCCGCCGGGGCAGCGGCAAGCGCCTGAAGGTCATCGGCGCGCGCGAGCACAACCTGCAGAACGTGGACATCGAGATCCCGCTCGGCACCATGACCGTCGTGACCGGCCCGTCCGGCAGCGGCAAGAGCACCCTGATCCACGACATCCTGCACGCCACCCTGGCGAAAGAGCTGAACGGCGCGAAGACCACGCCTGGGAAGTTCGACCGCATCGAGGGCATGGAGCACCTCGACAAGGTCATCGAGATCGACCAGAGTCCCATCGGACGCACGCCGCGCAGCAACCCCGCCACGTACACCGGCGTGTTCACCGAGATCCGCGACCTGTTCACCCGCACGCCGGAAGCGCGGCGGCGCGGGTACCTCGCGGGGCGCTTCTCGTTCAACGTGAAGGGCGGGCGCTGCGAGCACTGCAAGGGCGACGGCGTCATGAAGATCGAGATGAACTTCCTGCCGGACATCTACGTGCCGTGCGAGGTCTGCAAGGGAGCCCGCTACAACCGCGAGACGCTGGAGGTGAAGTACAACGGCAGGACGATTGCCGACGTGCTGGACATGACCGTCGAGGACGCGAACACCTTCTTCGAGGCGATCCCGCCCATCCAGCGCAAGATGCAGCTGCTGCTCGACGTGGGCCTGGGCTACATGCGCATCGGGCAGCCGAGCACCACGCTCTCGGGCGGCGAGGCGCAGCGCATCAAGCTCGCCACGGAACTGAGCAAGCGCGCGACCGGCAAGACCATCTACATCCTCGACGAGCCCACCACGGGCCTGCACTTCGAGGACGTCCGCAAGCTCATGGAGGTGCTGCAGCGCCTCGTGGACGGCGGCAACACCCTGGTCATCATCGAGCACAACCTCGACGTCATGAAGTGCGGCGACCACCTCATCGACCTGGGCCCGGAAGGCGGTGTGCGCGGCGGTACAGTCGTCGCCACCGGCACCCCCGAGGAGATGGCGGCCCACCCCACCAGCCACACCGGCGAGTACCTGCGGAAGGTGCCGGGCATCGTCCCGGCGGCCGCACAGCCGGAACGCGAACTGGTCGGCACTGCCCCGGTGCGGAAAGGACGTGCTAAGAAGGGAGCAGCATGACCGAGCGCCCGGAGCCGACCCCCACGTCACCGCCTGATCTCGCCGGGGTGACCGTGGAGCCTCAGGCCCCGGTGTCGCCCGTGCCCACGCGCCGCCGCCGGATCCGCACGCCGGCGGAACTGCGCCACCGGGGCCAGTTCCTGGCCTTCCTGCGGCTCTTCGGCGGCATCATGTCCGTGCTGGCACTGGCCTACTTCATGTGGACGCCGGGTGAATGGCCCACCCTGCTGCTGGTCTGGGTGCTGCTGACCCTGCTGGCCGACGAGTTCGGCGGGTGGTTCGGGTACATCGGGCTGGCGCTGGGGGGGCTGGGGTACTTCAGCCCGGAGCCGCCGCCCGCGCAGTGGCTGGTGATCCTGCCGCTGGTGGGCGGGGCACTGTTCTCAGTACTGCTCATCAAGCACTCCGGGGGGCCGTTGGTGCTGCCCTTCGCCGCCGTGCTGTACGCGGGCGTGCTGCTGGCCGTGGGCCGCTACGGCACGAAGATCGACCCGCAGCTGACGCTGCCCGCCAACGCCACCTTCCAGCGCACGGCCCTACTCGCCATGGGGCTGGGCCTCGGCTTCAGCTTCGTGCGGCAGCTGACCGGCATCATCTACCGGGCCGTGCTGCGCCGGCAGGCCCGCCAGGACACGGGCAACGTTCCCGCGTGACCGACACTGGCGGGACATCCTTCTCCGTGCTCTAACGTGCGGGCGGTAGACTCGGCACCACCATGACCAGACTCCAGGGAAGTAACTCCAATCGCACCGTCCTGGTGATCGGCACCCTGATCGCCGTGGCGCTGATCGCGCTGGCCCTCTTCGCGGTGCGTGGCAAACCCGCTCCTGGTGCGGGCCTGACCCCGAACTTCAATCTGGATGGCGTGGCCTTCGCCGGACAGGAGGGGGCGCCCGTGAGTGTGGTCGTCGTCGAGGACTTCAAGTGCCCGGTGTGCAAGTCCTTCGAGGACACCATCGCGCCGGAACTGAAAACCAGGTACATCGACACCGGCAAGGCGAAACTCTACTCGATGATCTGGCCGTTCCTGTCCAGCCCCTCGCGCGGGCTGCCGCAGGACGACTCGAAGTTCGCCTCGCAGGCGGCCCGCTGCGTGTACGACCAGCGCGGCAACGACGGCTTCAATGCCTACAAGACGATCCTGTTCCGGGGCCAGGGCGACGAGACCACCGTGTGGGCCACCAAGTCCCGCCTGAAGGAGCTGGCGGGGAACGTCGAGGGACTGGATCAGGCCGCCTTCGCCACGTGTCTGGACACCGACGCCACGGCTGCCCGCGTCGAGGCCGACAAGGCCCAGGTCGAGCGGGCCGGGGTGAACCACACCCCCACGGTGTTCGTGAACGGGCGCGAGGTCATGAACGCCTCCGGGCAGAGTTCCTACGCCCTCGCGGATGTCAGCGCGGCGATCGACGCTGCCAGCAACTGAGGCCGTGACCCGCGACAACCGCGTCTACGTGGCCTGGGTCATCGCCCTGGTCGCCACGCTGGGTAGCCTGTATTTCAGCGAGATCCGCGGCTTCCGGCCGTGCATCCTGTGCTGGTATCAGCGCGTGTGCATGTACCCGCTGGCGGTGCTGCTCGGCATCGCCGCCCTGCGCGGCGACCTGGGCATCCGCGTGTACGTCCTGCCGCTGGCCGTGATCGGCGGGCTGACGGCGCTGTATCAGAACCTGGAGACGTGGGGCGTGGTGCCGGTGTTGCGGGCGTGCACCACCGATCCCAGCTCGTCGTGCGGGACGCCGTGGCCGGTGTGGGGCGTGGGGTCGCCGCTCAACACGGTCATCACGATCCCCGTGCTGGCCATGATCGCCTTCGCGCTGATCATCGTGCTGCTGGGCTGGCGCAGAACGCGCACGCTGTAACGCTCACCACGGCAGCGCGAGCAGGGCGTCGGCCGTCTGCTCGACCGTCAGGTCACTGGTCTCCAGCACGTGCCAGCCGGCGGCCAGGAAGTCGGCCGGCTGGAGACCGGGGTGCAGCGCGTCGATCATGGGCACCAGCAGCGCCGTGTCGAAGGGCTTGCCCACCCGCGCCGCATTCCGTCCGTGCGTGACCGCCAGGGACGGTGCCAGCAGCACCGGTCGCACGTCCAGTCCGTCCCACGCCACCCGGAGCATCGCCAGGTCGGCGGGCCACAGCACGTCGTCCAGCGCGACCACAAAGCCGGCCTCGGCGTAGAGCCGCGCGTGGAAGCGGGCCGCCTCGCGGGCCAGACGGAACTGGTGGGTGGCCTCCGGGTCATCCGTCAGGCTGGGCGGCGCGAGGCCGGAGACCACCAGATCGCGCAGGTCGTCGATCGGCAGGTGCAGGCCGCGTGGGGTGCGGGCCAGCAGGGCGCGGGCCACGCTGCTCTTGCCCACGCCAGGGCTGCCGGACAGCACCCAGATGGGGCCGGTGTTCACACGAAGATCCCGTCCTGCTGGATGACCTCGCCGTCGGCACTCAGGCGGCCCCCGGCACGCAGATCGGTGATCAGATCCCAGTGGATGCCGCTGAGGTTCACGCCGCCGGTCTCGGGATACGAGCGGCCCAGGGCCAGGTGCACCGTGCCGCCGATCTTCTCGTCGAACAGGATGTTCCCGCTGGGGCGCTGGATGCCCGCATTGGTGCCGATGCCCAGTTCGCCCAGGCGGCGGGCACCGGGATCGGTCGCCAGCGCGGCGTGCAGCACGTCTTCTCCCTCGTCGGCGGTGGCCGAGATGACCACGCCGTCCCGGAATTCCAGGCGGGCCCCCCGCACCATCTGTCCGTGGTAGGGAGCCGGCACCGTGAAGGTGATCACGCCGTCGGCGCTGTCCTCCAGGGGGCCGGTGAAGACCTCGCCGCTGGGCATGTTGCGCCGGCCGTCGCTGTTGGCCCACGTGCGCCCGCCGACGCGCAGGGTCAGGTCGGTGCCCGGCGCCTCGATCCGGATGTGATCGGCGCGGGACAGACGCTCGATCAGGGTGGCCTGCGTGGCCCGCACCTTGCCCCACGCAGCCACCGGATCGGGCCGGTCGAGGAACATGGCCCGCATCACGAAGTCCTCGTATTCGGGCGCGGTCATGCCGGCCAGCTCGGCTCCGGCCGCCGTGGGGTACAGGGTCAGCGCCCACTTGCGCCGGGCCCGCAGGGTGGCCAGCGGGGCGCGGGCCGCCAGCAGCCGGGCGCGGCGGGCGGCGTCCGCCTGCACCGGCGCCTCGCCCCCCAGCACGCGCAGGCTGCCGTCCAGCGCACCGATGTCCTCGGCCTCAACCGGGTGGTAGGTGTCGAGCACCTCGTCCGACGCGAACCGGGCGAGGTCGTCCTGGAATTCGGAGTACTCCACGCGCGGCACCGGCCGCGCCCCGGCCTGCAGCATGGCCCGCGTGACCGCCCGCACCAGCGGCACGGTGTCGGCCGCACCGCTGACCAGCAGCCGCTCGCCGGGGGCCGCGCTCAGGCAGTACGCGCTGAGCAGCCGGGCGTGGGCATCGGGATCGTAGGGAAGCAGGGGGGTCATTCCCCGGAGGATACGTGTCCGGACACCTGGGATGCTGGGCCGGCCGGGGCGGCGTCCAGGCCGGGGCCACGGTACGCGGTGCTGGTCAGCCAGTACCGCTGCACCCAGCGTTTGCCCAGCGTGGCGATGGGCACGGCCAGGATCGCGCCCAGCGCGCCGCCCAGGCTCAGGCCGACCAGCAGCGCGACCAGGATCGCGGCGGGGCTCAGCGACAGCGTGCGGCCCATGATCAGCGGGCCGAGGACGTTGCCCTGCAACTGGTTGATGACGAAGAACACGGCGGCGACCAGCCCCACCGTGATCGTCCCCTGCGGCAGGGCCTGGAGCATGGCGATGACGGCGGCCACCACGATCCCCACATAGGGCACCACCGTCAGCAGCCCGCTCAGGAGGCCCAGCGCCAGGGCATTGGGCACCTTGAGCACCAGCAGACCCACGTACGCCAGCGCTGCGCCCGCCACCATCAGCAGCAGCTGGCCGCGCATGTACCCGCCGAAGCTCTCGCTGACGTCCTCCGACAGGCGGTACACGGTGGGCTGCCACGCCCGGGGGAACAGGCGCAGCACGCTCAGGCCCACCCGCCCATAGTCGAACATGAAGTACAGCGCCAGGGTCACGATGAATCCCACCTGTCCCAGCCAGCCGATGAGGTTCGACAGGGTGTTCAGCACGTCCGGGCCACTGCTCAGCACGCGGTCGAGGATCGGCCCGGCGTTCTGCGTCAGGTTGGCCGTCTGTTCGCCCAGGTACTTGTCCACGCTGGCCTTCAGGCCCTGGGCCCCGGGGATCGTGTCCAGACGGTCGAGCAGCCGGAACAGTACGTTCTCCAGGGTCTGCGCGATCTGCGGGATGCCGTTGATCAGGCCGGTGACCTGGGCACTGACGGCCGTGATCAGGAAGGTCAGCAGCGCCACGGTGACGATCAGGAGCAGCAGCACACCCACCGGTCGGCCCACGCGGCGGCGTTCCAGCCACACGAGCACCGGCTGTGCCAGGAACGCCAGGGCATACGCGCTGAGCACCATGACGATCACGCCCGCCAGCAGCCCCGAGCCCCAGACCAGGACGCGCCATGCCGCCCAGCCCAGCAGGAGGTAGGCCAGCAGACGCACCGGTGGGCGACTCCACATCAGCCGCAGGAGGTGACGGACATCGCGGGCGTCCCACCAGCTCGACGGGTCGCGGAGCGGCCGGGACGGCGCGTCAGGCGGAGCGGGCGGGGGGGTCACCCCTACATCCTGCCACCGATCTCCGCGAGACGACACGCCCCCGGCCGCCACCCTGGACGCCGGGGGCGAACCGGTCAGCTCACGCGGCAGCGGGCAGCCCGCTGGGCGGTTCGGCGCGGCTCCCGGCCTTCTGCCAGAAGTACACGGCGGCGATCAGGGCCAGCGCCCCCAGGTTGTACGCGATGTGCGTGGGAATGATCAGGATGAACGACGCGACGAGCAGCAGGATCATCTGCACGGGATTGGTGCGGCGGTGCAGGAAGCGCAGGGTGGCCGCGCTGAAGGCGACGAGCCCGATGAACGCGAAGACCACCATGAAGGCCGCGTCCCAGAACGGCACCCCGCCGAGTCTGCCGTCCTGAATCAGCAGCAGCTGTGGGTTGAAGAACATCATGTACGCCAGCAACGCGGTCCGCAGTTCGTACTGGAAGGCCTGGATGCCGGTCGCCACCGGATTGCCGCCGCTGATGGCCGCCGCCGCGAAGGCCGCGAGTGCCACGGGCGGCGTGCTGTCGGCCATGATCCCGAAGTAGAACACGAACATGTGCGCGGGCAGCAGCTCGGCCGGGTTGCCGGTGTCCAGCCCCGCGACCTTCACGATGATCGGCACGATCAGGGCGCTCATCAGGATGTAGTTGGCGGTGGTGGGCAGGCCCATGCCGAGCACCAGGGCGATCAGCTGTGCCATGAACAGCACGACCAGCATCTTCAGGAAGGGGTTCGAGAAGACGCTCGACACGTTCTCGACGATATCGGCCAGTCCGAAGCCCAGACCGGTGATGGTCACGATGCCCACGATGATGCCCGCTGCCGCCGTGGCGACCGCGATCCCGACCATGCTGCGGGCCGCGCCCTCGAAGGCCTGCACGATCTTCTTCAGGCCGTCCACAGCCCCCTGGCCGACGCTGCGCCCGTCCCGGCGGCCCAGGACGGCTTCCTGGATGACCATCATGACCAGCATCATGTACACGGTGTTCAGCGCGATGCGCTCCGGCGTGGCCTCGGGGTGCAGGGTCAGGGTGCCCAGCAGGTAGCCCAGCGGGATCAGGTAGTACCACCCCGACAGCAGCGTCTGGCGCACACGCGGCAGTTCGCTGCGGGGCAGTCCCCGCAGGCCCAGTTTCAGCGCCTCGATGTGGGTCACGACCAGCAGCGCGCCGTAGCACAGGAACGCGGGAATGGCCGCCGCGAGGATCAGGGCGCGGTAGTCGATGTTCAGGTTTTGGGCCATGATGAACGCCGCCGCGCCCATGACGGGCGGCATGAGCTGGCCGTTGCTGCTGCTCGCCACCTCGATCGCGCCGGCTTTCTCGGCGCTGTACCCCACCCGCTTCATGGTGCCGATGGTGATGTTCCCGCCCGTGACCACGTTGCTGATCGCCGAGCCGGAGATGATGCCGTTCAGGGCACTGGACAGCACGCTGGCCTTGGCGGGGCCGCCGCGGAACGCGCCGAGCAGCCCCTGCGCGACATTCATGAACCAGTCGCCGGCGCCGAGCTTGTCGAACACCGCGCCGAACAGCACGAACAGGAACACGATCTGCGCCGACACGCCCAGGCCGGTGCCGAAGATCCCCTCGGTGTTGGCGAACAGCTGCCCGACCACCTGCGGCCACGTCTGCCCGGCGTGCAGCTGGAGCTGCGGCCCCAGGTCGCCCCGGATCAGGCCACGCGGGCCGGTCAGGGCATACAGCATGAACACCATCGCCACGATCGGCATGGCGATCCCGATGGTGCGCCACGCCGTGAGCAGCAGCAGGATGATCATGGCGCTGCCCACCCACACGTCGGTGCTGGTGAGCACCCCGCCCTGGAGGTTGGCGATGTCCGGGTACTGCCGGATCAGGTAGACGGCCGTCAGGGTCGCGCCGAGGCCCAGGAGCCAGTCGAACCACGGCACCCGCGTCTGTGGGCGGCCCGGTGTCTTGCGGAAGGGGAAGACCAGATACGCCAGTGCGAAGGCGAAGCCCAGGTGGGTGGCCCGCAGGGTCACGGTGTCCACGTTCCCGACCTGCGCGGCGTAGATCTGGTACAGGCACCACGCCACGGCGAGCAGCGTGACCAGCAGCGCCTGCCACCCGCCCAGCTTGCGGCCGCCGGTCTCGGCGGCCTCCACCATCTCGATGGCGCGGCGTTCCCCCTCGGTCATGTCGTGTCCGGGGGGACTCAGGGTCGGGTCGGAACTGATGGGGCGTGTCGGATCACTCATGCCGTCCTCACTGTGGGGCAATGGCAACGGGGTCAGCCGGAACCGCGACTGACCCCCGAAAGGCGGGCGGCCCGTGGCCTTACTTGACGTTCAGGCCCTTTTCCCGGAAGTACTTCACCGCGCCAGCGTGCAGCGGCGCCGGCAGACCCTTGACGGCCTTGGCCAGCGTGAAGTTGTTCGCCAGGCTGGGGTGGATGGCCTTCAGCGCCGATTCGTTGTCGAACATGGCCTTCATGGCCTTGTACACGGTGTCCTCGCTGACGTTCGTGGTGGTCACCAGGGTCGCCTGCACCGCCACGCTGGGCACGGTCGCGCCCACACCCTTGTACTGCCCGCCGGGGATGTTGTACCGGACATAGAAGGGGTACTTCTTGATCAGGCTGGCGGCCTGGTTGCCCGCGACCGGCACGATGCTCACGGGCAGCGTCTGGGCGATCTGCCCGATCACGCTGGCCCCCAGGCCGCCGGTGAAGAACAGCGCGTCGGCCCGCTTGTCCTGCATGAGCGAGATGCCCTGGGCGGGCGACACGCGCAGGGCCTGCCCGAGGTCGTCGAAGCCCACGCCGTAGGCTTCCAGCACCTGCCGGGCGGTCTGCTCGGTGCCCGAGCCCAGGTCGCCGATGACCACGCGCTTGCCCTTCAGGTCGGCCACGGACGTGATCTTGCTGTCCTTCAGCGCCACCAGATGCAGCACCTCGGGGTACAGCATGGCCATCACGCGGAGCTTGGCGTTGGCCTTGCCCTCGAAGGCCTGGAGGCCCGAGCCCTTGTACGCGTAGTACGTGATGTCGTTCTGCACCAGCGCGGCGTCCAGCTCGCCGGTTCCCAGGGCGTTCACGTTGAAGACGCTGCCGCCGGTGCTGCGGGCGTTGGCGCGCACGCCACTGCCGCTGTCGTTGATCAGTTTGGCCATGCCGGTCGCCACCGGGAAGTACACGCCGGTCGTGCTGCCCGACCCGATGGTCAGGAAGGTGTTGCCCTGGGCGAGGGCCAGGGCGGCGGTCGCGAGGACGCTGAGGGCCAGGAGCTGCTTCGTGGTCTTCTTCATGAGAATCCTCCTGCGCACAGCACGTGGAACCGTGCTGGTTGGGGTCGTGGGGAATGAGGGGCATGTTAACACACGGACGAAATCGCCCGTTTCCGGGATCCGGCCATGCCCGTACCCTGGCGGCACCCACGCGATACAGTGACGCCATGACGGCCCCACGTCCCGACCGCGCCGCCAGCCCCGCCCTGAGCCACGCCGCGCCGATCATCGTGGCCGAGGGCGTACAGAAGCATTTCGGCACCTTCCATGCGTTGCGCGGCGTGAGCATGAGCGTGCGCCCCGGCGAGGTCGTGGTGGTGATCGGCCCGTCGGGCAGCGGCAAGAGCACCTTCATCCGCACCATCAATGCCCTCGACCCGCACGACGGCGGCAGCATCACCGTGGACGGCATTCCCCTCCAGGGCGCGAAGAACCTCGACGCGATCCGGCGCGAGGTCGGCATGGTCTTCCAGAGCTTCAACCTCTTCCCGCACCTGACCGTCCTGGAGAACATCACCCTGGCCCCCACCCGCGTCCGCAAGGCCAGCAGGGCCGAGGCCGAGGCGCGCGGCCTGGAACTGCTGCGCCGGGTCGGCATCGAGGAGCAGGCGCACAAGTACCCCGCCCAGCTCTCCGGCGGGCAGCAGCAGCGCGTGGCCATCGCCCGCGCCCTGGCGATGGACCCCAAGATCATGCTCTTCGACGAGCCCACCAGTGCCCTGGATCCCGAGATGATCAAGGAGGTGCTGGACGTCATGAAGGAACTCGCCCGCACCGGCATGACCATGATCGTCGTGACCCACGAGATGGGCTTTGCCCGCGAGGTCGCCGACCGCCTGCTGTTCTTCGACCAGGGCAACATCGTCGAGGACACCACGCCGGACGAGTTCTACGAACATCCGAAGCACGAGCGGGCCAAGCAATTTTTGAGCAAGATCCTGGGGCACTGAGGGGCGTGGGGCCGGGTCTGGCGGAGCCGCGCTGCCCGCACCGATCCGGGAGGTGATCCAGCTCCCGGTCAGGCGGCCGCTCTTCTGTTCACGCGTCCCGCCGCAGCTTGCCGCACTGCCACCACGCGGCGGCGCTGAATGCGGCACTCAGGATGAACACAGCCGGGTAGCCGCCCACATCGGCGAGCAGACCGCCCAGCACCGGCATGAACAGGGCCGCGCCCACCAGCGTGTTCAGCGTGCCGATGTAGCGGCTGCGCTCGCCCGCCGGGGCGATGTTGAGCAGGTGGTTGGTGTGGCCCAGGTTGAAGCCCTGAGCGGCCACCGAGGTCAGGATGAACACGCCCAGGTAGGCCCACGGGCCCAGCTCCAGCGCCCCGACCAGCACGGCATACAGCGGGGCGAGCCCGTAGAAGAACGTGGCGTAGCGGATGATCCGGCGTGAGCCCTTGCGTTCGGCCACGCGCTGCCACACGACGTTCGACAGCGGAGCGGCCCCGGTCAGCGCCATGACGAAGATGCCCAGGGTGGCAGGCGGGAACTTCAGCTCGCGCAGGGCGTTGGCGGCATAGAAGGGATCGCTCATGCTGGCCCCGGCCAGCAGCAGGCGCACGGTCAGGAAGGCCCGGAAGTGCGGATCGCGCAGCGTCTCGGGGATGGCCCGCAGTTCGCCGCGCACGCCCTGCGCGACCTGCGGCGGATCCGGCGGCTCGTCCACGCGCCCCAGCACCGCGTAACCGATGGTGTACGCGACGGTGCCCAGCGCGAAGATCAGCGCGTAATCGTAGGGAAACTCCAGGGGTGAGCCCAGGATCAGCCGGACGAGCAGGCCAGCCCCGAAGGCGAGCAGGCCCCCGTACAGGTTGCGGGTGCCGAAGAAGCGGGCGCGGCGCTCGCTGGGCACCGTCTTGCTGATGACCTCCAGAAACGGCAGGCCGGACACGCCCGACGCCAGCGAGTTGATCAGCATGGCGAGCACGAACAGCGTCAGGCACAGGGCGGGGCGATCCGCCAGCAGGCCCGCCACGAGCACCATCGCCAGGTACGCGCCGGTGCGCACGCCTGCCGCCGAGCGGTACACCGGCAGCTTGTACGGCAGGGCCCGCACCCGCGCCGCGACGAGGAGCTGCGGCAGCATCCACCCCCCGGCGGCGATGGACGGCAGCAGGCCGATCACCCAGTTCGGGGCGCCCAGACGCGCCGCGAAGCCGGCCACGACCACCGGCACGTTCAGGAAGCCGTCGCCCAGGGACGCGCCCCAGCCGTTCAGGATGCCCAGTTTCTCGTTGCGGCTCCATTCCACGCGCGGCATGGGGGGCATTATCCGTCCGGTTCCAGGGGGCGGTTCGGCGTGGCGGGACGCGGCGGGCACGCGACGTGATCCCCACCGGGTGTGCTCTACGCTGGTCACGTGAAGGTGAGGATCAAGGAGGTGGCTGTGGCCGCTGGCGTGAGCGCGGCCACGGTCTCCAAGGTGCTGTCGGGCCGGGCGGACTACCCGGTGCATGCCCGGACGGCCGAGCGGGTGCGCCGCGTGGCCCGCGATCTGGGCTACGTGCCGGACATCGCGGCGCGCCACCTGCGCACGCGGCAGACCGGGCAGCTGGGGGTCGTGCTGGAGGCGGTGGGGCCGTCCGAGCCGGACTCGCTGCTGGGCGGCCTGTCGGTGTCGCACGCGGTGCGGCGCACCTTCGACGGCGCGATCATGGCCGGCCTGAGCGAGGCGGCGCGGGAACTGGACGTGCCGGCGCTGGTGGTCTATCCCGGTGGTGACCTGGACGTGCGGTCGTTCCTGGATGGGCGGGTGGACGGCCTGCTGGTGAGCTGCGATCCGCTGCGCGGGCACGCCCTGCTGCGCGGCCTGACGGACGCGCCGGTGCCGATCGTGGCGCTGTGGACACAGGTGGCCCCGGCCGGGATCGGCGTGGTGGACGTGGATCACGCGTACGGTGCCGGTCTCGCGGTGCGCCACCTGCTGGAGCTGCGCCACCGCCGGATCGCGTTCTACGGCGGCGGGGCCGGCAGCGGCGTGGAACATTTCGCCCAGCGCGAGGCCGGTTACCGGCAGGCGCTGGAGCACGCGGGCCTGACGCCGCTCCCCGCCATCCACGACGGCGGACGCCTGCTCCAGGCCGTGCGGGACGGCGTGACCGCGGTGTTTGCCGAGACGGATCTGGGGGCGGCAGCGGCCTTCCACGCCCTGCACGGCGCGGGCCTGCGGGTGCCGGCAGACGTGTCGCTGGTGGGCTTCGACGACATCCAGGGCGCGGAGTACATCGCGGGAGGGCTGACCACGGTGTACCACCCGGCAGCAGAGATGGCGGTGGCCGGTGTCCAGAGTCTGGTGGCACGCCTGGAGGGCGAGTCGCCGCGCACCACGCTGCTGCCGCCCCGCCTGATCCAGCGGCGCTCCACCGCGCCGGTGCAGGGGCGCTAGCGCCCCGCCGGATGACCGGAACCCGCCGGCTGTGTAGACCGACGCTGCTTGGCAGACCTCGTGGCAGGGTGTACCATCGCCGTACCGAAATCGATTTCCCCAGGACGCGGTGGGCGCACCTCCATGCCGTGTCCTGGGCAGAGTCCGGGAGCATGGCGACCCGGTTCTGGGTGACGCGCCACCGCCCCCTGCGGGCCCTGCGCCCGCGCAAGGAGATCCATGAAACGACCCCGCATGCTCATGACCGCCGTGCTCGGCCTCTCCCTGCTCGCTGCGCCCGCCATGGCCCAGAAACCCGTGGTGGTCGGGGTCAGCTGGTCGAACTTCCAGGAGGAACGCTGGAAGACCGACGAGGCCGCCATCAAGGCCCAGCTCGACAAGGCCGGCGCGAAGTACCTGAGCGCCGACGCGCAGAGCAGCAACGAGAAGCAGCTCTCGGACATCGAGAGCCTGATCACGCGCGGCGCGACCGTGCTGATCGTGCTGGCCCAGGACAGTGAAGCGGTGCTGCCGGGGATCGCCAAGGCCAAGGCCGAGGGCATTCCCGTGATCTCCTATGACCGCCTGATCGAGGATCCGTGGGCGTACTACATCTCCTTCGATAACAAGGAGGTCGGCCGCCTGCAGGCGCGCATGATCCTGGCCGCCAAGCCCAGGGGCAACTACGCCTTCATCAAGGGCAGCCCCACCGATCCCAATGCCCAGCTCCTGTACGACGGCCAGCTGGAAGTCCTGGCCGCCGCGATCAAGTCCGGCGCGATCAAGAACGTGGGCAACCAGTTCACGGAAGGCTGGAAGCCGGAAGTCGCGCAGCGCAACATGGAGCAGATCCTGACTGCCAACGCCAACAAGATCGACGCCGTGGTCGCGTCGAACGACGGCACGGCCGGCGGCTCGGTCGCGGCGCTCGCCAGCGTGGGTCTGGCCGGCAAGGTGCCGGTGTCCGGCCAGGACGCCGACAAGGCCGCCCTGAACCGCATCGCGCTGGGCCAGCAGACCGGCACCGTGTGGAAGGACTCGCGCACCCTGGGCACCGAGGCCGCCAAGATCGCCGTGATGCTCTCGGGCGGCATGAAGGTCGCGTCGGTTCCCGGCGCGAAGCCGTTCAACGGTGGGCCGCGCAAGGTCAGCGTGTCCGGCACGCTGCTCAAGCCGGTCGTGATCACCAAGGCCAACCTGGGCACGCTGATCACCGCGAAGTGGGCCACCAAGGCCGAGATCTGCAAGGGCGTGACGGGCGCGTCGGCCCCGGCCGCCTGCCGCTGAAGTTTTCCTGACCCGCGTCACCGGGGCCACGGGCGATTCTGCCCGCGCCCCGGCTCGCGTGTGTCGGCCCCCCCTGGAGTCAAGGCATGCAGAGTAGTGTCCGTACCACCTCCCGCCCGGATCGTCTGAACCAGCTCGGTCTGGACGGGCGGCTCGTGTTCATGGTGCTGGCGATCGCCGGTATCTGGATCCTTTTCCACCTGTTCACGCAGGGCACCTTCATGAGTGCCCGCAACCTCTGGAACCTGTCGGTGCAGACCGCGTCGGTGGGTGTGATGGTCAGCGGCATGGTGCTGGTCATCGTGATGCGCAACATCGACCTGTCGATCGGCTCGATCCTGGGCTTCACCGGCATGTTCATGGCGGTCGTGAATACCCGCTTCATCACCGCCGACACGTGGTGGGGCACGCTGCTCACGCTGCTGCTGGGCCTGCTGCTCGGCGCGGTCGTCGGGGCCCTGCAGGGCACGTGGATCGCGCGGCTGGCCGTGCCGTCGTTCATCGTCACGCTGGGCGGCCTGCTGATCTTCCGGGGCGGCGCGTGGCTGCTCACCAGCGGGCAGACCATCGCCCCCCTGACCGAGAACTATCAGGTGCTCGGCGGCGGCCTGAACGGCGCGATCGGTGGCCCCGCCAGCTGGGCGGTCGGACTGCTGCTCATGGCGGCCATCGTCGCGTCGGATCTGCTCACGCGCCGTCAGCGTGAGCGCCGCGGCCTGCCCAACCGCAGCATGGGCCTGCAGCTGCTGTTCACGGGCGGCAGCCTGCTGGTCGTGCTGGGCTTCATCCTGGTCATGAACGGCTACCCCGATCCGCGCACCGGGCTCCCGCGCGGCATGCCGGTGCCGGTGCTGATCATGCTGGCGGTGACCGCCGTCATGATGTGGGTCGTGCGTTCCACCCGCTTCGGGCGCTATGTGTACGCCTACGGCGGCAACCCCGAGGCCGCGCGCCTGGCCGGGATCAACACCGAACGCCTGACCATCGCGGTGTTCGCCCTGATGGGCACGCTGGCCGCGCTGGCCGGCGCGATCCAGACGGCCCGCCTGAACGCCGGCACGAACTCCACCGGCACCCTTGCGGAACTCAGCGTGATTGCGGCGGCCGTGATCGGCGGCACCTCGCTGGCCGGCGGGACAGGCAGCATTCCCGGCGCGTTCCTGGGCGCGCTGCTGATGGCCAGCCTGATCAACGGCATGCTGCTGCTCGACCTGTCCAGCGCGTGGCAGAACGTCGTGCAGGGGCTGGTGCTCATGCTGGCCGTGACGCTCGATGTGATCGCGCAGAAGCGGAGGACGCGGTGACCGCCCACACGACAGCCACCCCCCTGATCGAGACCCGCGGCCTGTCCAAGGCCTTCGGCGGCGTGCACGCCCTGGAAGACGTGGACGTGCAGCTCTACCCCGGCGAGGTGCTGGGTCTGCTCGGCCACAACGGAGCCGGCAAGTCCACGCTGATCAAGATGCTCTCGGGGGCCTATACCGCCGACAGCGGCCAGGTGTTCATGAACGGCGAGGAGGTGAAACTCAGTTCCCCGCGTGCCGCGCAGAACCTGGGGATCGAGACCATCTACCAGAACCTCGCGCTGGCCGACAACCTGGACGTCGCCGCGAACATCTTCCTGGGGCGCGAACTGATGCGCGGCGGCCGGCTCGACGAGGACACCATGGAGCTCGAGTCGCGCAAGGTGCTCGACCGCCTGAAGGTGAACCTCCCGGATCTGAAGAAGCCCGTGTTCAACCTGTCCGGCGGGCAGCGCCAGTGCATCGCGATCAGCCGCGCGATCTACTTCAAGGCGCGGGTGCTGATCATGGACGAGCCCACCGCCGCCCTGGGGCCGCAGGAGACCGCCCAGGTGAACGAGCTGATCGGCTCGCTGAAGCAGGAGGGTGTGGGCATCTTCCTGATCAGCCACGACCTGCACGACGTGTTCGACCTCGCCGACCGCGTGACGGTCATGAAGAACGGCCGCGTGGTGGGCAGTTCCCCCACGAACCAGATCTCGCAGGACGAGGTGCTGGAGATGATCATCGCCGGGAAACTGCCCGTCCGGCACTGACCGGAGCGCTCCGATTGAATCCCGCAGAACTGCGGGTGGGGTACGACCGAAGGGACTAGGAGAAGTACGGATTTCGGGAGATGGACGTGCATCCGGTTCTTTCCCGGATGCACGGGAATCGGACGGAATCCGTATAAGGATGCGCCGCCGGTGGCCTGTGTCCCGGCGGCGCGTCCGTCTTCTTTACGCTCCCGGCAGCCGCAGCAGCCCCTCCAGCGCCACATACGCATCGGGCCGGGCCAGGAAGACCAGTTCGTCCTCGTCGGTCAGGCGCAGTTCGGGGCGGGGGAGACGCACGGTGCCGTCGCGGACGATGCCGATCACCTCGACCCCTGGCGGCAGGCTCAGCAGGTGCAGGCGTGCCCCGCGCCACGACGGCGGCACGCCCCGCCGGTACAGTTCCCGGTCTGACGTGGGGGCCGGGTCAGTGTCGGTGGGGGCATCGAAGGGGGTGGCCGGGGTGTCGGGCGCGCGGCGCGGGATGAAGCGCACCGTGTCGGGCAGCAGGGCCGGGCCGCCCTGATGCACGCCACTGTCCCGCCGCGACGTGAGCTGGGTGGGCAGCAGGCTGGGAACCCCGCTGAGCAGGTGCGCGAGGCCGCTCGACAGCAGGGCGATCGGCAGCAGCGCCTCGCCGCCCCACGCGACGCCCAGCAGGGCCGCGGCCAGCGGGACGTTCAGTGTCACGGTCAGGAAGGCGACCGCGCCGACCAGGGTGGACGTGGCGGTGTCGATCCCCAGGACACTGCCCAGCCCCGCGCCCAACAGCCCGCCCACCCCCACCGACGGCAGGATGCCGCCGCCGAAGGCGACGGCGGTGCCCAGCACCAGCAGTCCCCAGCGCCACGCGCCCTGCGACAGGCCCTCGGCGCCGGTGAAGCCGGAGACGGCCAGCTGCACGAAGCCGCTGCCGTCGCCCAGGACACTCGGCGTGACCAGCCACGCGACGGCGGCCGTGATCAGCCCGAAAATCCCGCCCAGCAGCGGGCGCAGCCAGCCCGTGGCGATCGGGATCGACCGAACCCGGCCGGTCAGCAGCAGCACCCAGCCGGCCAGCGTGACCAGCCCGGCGACCAGCACAAAGGCGGGCACCTGTGCGGCGGCCGGCACCTGCACGTCCGGCAGGCTCAACAGCGGTGAAAAGCCGTAGGCCAGACCGTACACGGCGCTGCCGGCCACGGCGGCCAGCACGCACGGCATCAGCACCTCGAACTCGAATTCGAAGCGGCGGTACAGCACCTCGACCACGAACACGGCCGCCGCCAGGGGCGCGTGCAGCACCGCGCCCAGCGCCGCCGCCGCGCCCGCCAGGGTCAGGGCACGGATCTCCACGGCGTCCAGCCGGGTCACGCGCTGCATCAGCCGGGTGCCGAGCTGCCCGGTCATGGTGAAGGCCGCGTCGCGCCCGACGAGCAGCCCGGAGCCGTAGCCCAGCACCGTGGCGGCCAGGGTGCGCAGCTGAACCCGCGCGTCCGGCCACTGTCCACGGGCGTGGTAGCCGCCGACGAGCTGGGTCAGCGGGCCGCCGGGCGTGGCCGGGATCAACCACGCATACGCCGCGCCGACGAAGGGCAGGGCCAGCAGGCCCCACGGCGTGGCCGTGCCGAAGGCGATCAGCAGGCCGCCCTCGCCGGGGGTGCCGGGTGGCGCGTAGCCGGTCACGGCCGCGCCCAGCGCGACGGCGCCGTCCAGCAGCGTCCGGAGCACGATGCACAGGCCGCCGATCAGCGCTCCGAGCAGCACGCTCAGCACGACCAGCCGGCCCGTCTCCAGGCGGGTCATCACGGCGCGGGGGAGTGGAGAACGCATCGCGTGCATGCTAGAGCAAATGCCCGCGCTGACGCGGCGTCCGGATTTCCGGCGGGCCGCAGCCGGCGTCGAGCGCATGGGCCCGGCGGCGTGAGCGGGTGCATCCGGGGCCACCGCTTTGCGGGCCGTGTCCAGCGCGCACCGATCCGGGGGCAGCGGCGGGATGAAGCCCTCATAAAGCCCCGGAGCCACCCACCCTCCAATCAGGGGCGCGTAAGATACGGGTCGCCCGCCGGAACCGGGGCCGAGACCACGTCCGTGTGGCCGCGTGTTCCGTCGTGAAAGGAGTGAGACCATGGCCTATACACTTCCCCCCCTGCCCTACGCCTACGACGCCCTGGAACCCCATATCGACGCCCGCACCATGGAGATCCACCACACCAAGCACCACCAGACCTACGTGGACAACGCCAACAAGGCGCTGGAAGGCACCGACATGGCCGACCTGCCGGTCGAGGAACTGATCACGAAACTGGATCAGGTGCCCGCCGACAAGAAGACCGCGCTGCGCAACAACGCGGGCGGCCACGCCAACCACTCGCTGTTCTGGACGGTGCTCGGCCCGCAGGGCAGCGGCCAGCCCAGCGGCGAGCTGCTCCAGGCGATCACCGACGCCTTCGGCTCCTACGACGCCTTCAAGGAGAAGTTCGAGGACGCCGCCAAGACCCGCTTCGGCAGCGGCTGGGCGTGGCTGGTCGTCAAGGACGGCAAGTTGAGCGTGGTGAGCACCGCCAACCAGGACAACCCGCTGATGGGCGAGGCGATCGCCGGCACGAGCGGCACCCCGATCCTGGGCGTGGACGTGTGGGAGCACGCGTACTACCTGAACTACCAGAACAAGCGCCCGGATTACCTCAAGGCCTTCTGGAACGCTGTGAACTGGGCGGAAGTCCAGAAGCGCTACGACGCCGCGAAGTAATCCCCGCACGACCCATCCCCGGTCACGGCCGGGGATTGTTTCATTCCCGGACGGCGCTCACCCGTGCGTCCACCGGCCCGCCCGGCTTAAGGGTCACGCCCGGGTGCAGGCCGGTGGGGCCGCCGCCCGGCACGTCGTAGTGCAGGCCACGCAGCAGCGTGGCCGTGATCAGCGTGGCCTCCAGCAGCGCGAGGTGGTTGCCGATGCACATCCGCGCGCCTGTCCCGAACGGCATGAAGGCGTCCGGCGTCCGCGCGCCGTCCAGCCAGCGCCCGGGTTCGAAGGCGTCCGGGCGCGGCCAGTGCCGGGCGCTGCGCTGCATCAGGAAGATGTTCACCGACACGTTCGCGCCCGCCGGCAGGTCGTACCCGGCGACCGTGACGGGCTCTGTCGCCTGACGCGGCACGATCCACGCGGGCGGGTACAGGCGCAGCGCCTCCTGGATGCACGCGTTCACGTACGGCAGGGCGCGCGCGTCGGCGGCGTCCGGGTCGCGCCCGGCCAGCACGGCACGCACCTCGGCGCGGGCGCGGGCTTGTACGTCCGGATGCCGCGCGAACTCCAGGAACAGGAACGTCAGCAGGTTCGCGGTCGTCTCGTGGCCCGCCAGGAACAGCGTCATGACCTCGTCGCGCACCTCGGCGTCGGTCAGGCCGCCGCCGCCGTCCTCGTCGCGCGCGGCGAGCAGCAGGCCCAGCAGGTCGCTCCCCGGCTCCGGGGCCGCGCGGCGCTGCGCGATGATCCGCGCGACGACGGTGTCCAGCGCCGCGCCGGCGCGGGTGGCCCGGCGGTTGGCGGGCGTGGGCCAGTGCGCCGGCAGATCGACGACCGCCCGGACGCGCTGCGTGGTGCGCTCCAGCAGCGGCGGCAGCTCGCGCTCGACCACCTCCAGTTCCGCGTCGCTGAGCCCGGTGCCGAACAGCACCGCCGAGATGGCCCGCAGCGTCACGCGCAGCATCTCGCCGCCGAGCTCCACGGGTTCCCCCGCCTGCGCCGCGCCGTGCAGGCGCTCCAGGGTGGGCCGGGTCGCCGCCACGATGTCGGCCGCCATGCCGGCCAGGGCGGGCCGGTGGAACGCGGGCTGCATCAGGCGGCGGTGGGTGCGCCACTCCGCGCCCTCGGCGGTCAGCAGGCCGGATCCCAGGAAGTCCCGCATCTTCTGGATGCCCCGGCCCTTGCGGAATGAGGCCGCCTTGTCCACGAGCACCTCGCGCGCCGCGGCGGGGTCGCTGACGAGCAGGATCTCGCGCGGCCCGACCCTGAAGCTCAGCACGTCGCCGTAGGCCACGCGCAGGTGCCGCATGTACCCCAGCGGATCGGCGCGCAGCACCCGCGCGTGCCCCAGGGGCGAGCGCGAGCGGGGGCCGGGCGGGCGGGACGGGCCGGGAGCAGCGGTCACGTCCGCACTGTAGAGCGCGCCGCCCCCGCGTGGGCTCCGAGGGGGGGCAGGGCGGCGAGCCGCCGCCGGAGCGCGCCACCATGCTCCGGCCACGACGTCTCCAGCGCGGTGAGCCGCTCGGTGAGTTCGGCGGCTGCACCGGGCCGCTCACGGGCCGCCCGGGCGTGCGCCAGGATCAGGGCGTCCACCGCCGCTGCCTCGGGCGCGGGGCCGGGATCCGGGGCGTCCGGGTCGGCGAGCAGCCGCAGGGCAGCGATCAGGGCCCCGGGGGGTGCGCCGTCTGCCCAGCGGCGGACGGCGTCTACGTCCCCCCGCCGCAGCGCCGCCCAGCCCAGGGTGTAGGCGTGCTGCTCACGCTCGTCCGGGGCGGGCTCGGTGCCCTCCAGCACGGCCAGCGAGGGGTGCTCCGTCTCGCCCCGCCGCAGCGCTGCCTGCGCCGCCACGCAGTGCGCCACGAAGGCGTACTCGCCGCTGCCGAGCGCGGCCATGCGGCCCAGCAGCTCCTGTGTGGCCACGTCGGCCACGTCCAGGCCGCACTGCACCTGCATGCTCAGCAGGGTCGCGGTGCGCCGCACGGTCAGCAGGGCCTCCCCGCGCACCTGCGCGAGCTCGACGACCTCCGCGTAGGTCTGCAGCGCCGCGCCGAGGTGGCCCAGCCGGAAGCGGCACACCGCCAGGTTGCCCAGGAGAGCGGGCAGCGCCTGTTCCGGCAGGTGCGGCCGCGCAGCGGCGAGCAGCGGCAGGGCGTCGCGGTACTGGCCATCGGCGAGCAGCACCCCGCCCAGGTTGCTGCGGGCCTGCGCGCCCAGCAGCGCGAGCCCGTGCCGGTCGGCGAGCTCGACGACGCCCTCCAGCGCGCGGCGCGCCAGGGCGTGCTCGCCGGCCATCGCGTGCAGCGTGGCGCTGATGAACTGCGCGTGCGTCAGGGACTTGGGATCGCCCAGCAGGCCCGCCAGGCGCAGCAGTTCGTCGCATTCCGATCGCGCTGCCGCACGGTCGCCGCGCTGCGAGGCGAGCTGCACCAGCGTGGCCGTGCCCTGGAAGGCCCGGCCCGTGCCGTCCAGGGGCTCGAGGCGGCGGCTGGCGCGCAGATCGGTCTCGGCGTCCGCGAACTGGCCCAGCTTGAAGAGGGCGGTGCCGCGCAGGGACAGGGCCGTGGCCCGCAGCGCGTCGGGCACGTCCAGCTCCAGCACGCGGCCCGCGATGGCCAGCGTGTCCGCGTACGCGGCGTCGAGCAGGTGGATCTGAGCCTCGCACAGGGCGATCTCGGCGTCGCCCAGGGGCGAGGCGGCCTGGAGGCCACGCAGCGCGGGCAGCAGGGCCCGGGCCCGCGGCACGTCGCCCACCGCGTTCAGGGCGATGCCGAAGACCTTCAGGGTGGTGCTCAGGGCCTCGGCGTCGTCCAGACCCAGCGCCACGGCGCGCTCGTAGGCCTGCGCGGCCTCGGGCATGGCGAAGGCGCGCTGGGCGTGGTCGCCGGCGTGCACCCACCAGAGCGCGGCGTCGCGCGTGCGGCCCCCGGCCTCGAAGCACTGCGCGACGTCCTGCGCCGCCGCCCCCGAGTCGGCCAGGGCCGTGGCCAGCGCCGCGTGCAGCACGCCGCGGCGCTGGCCCGGCAGGGCGCTGCGCAGCGCCTCGCGCTGCAGGTCGTGGCGCAGGGTCAGGCCCGCGCTCACCTCGTGCACGAAGCCGGCGGCCTCCAGGGTGCGGATCGCCTCCACGACCGCCCATTCGTCCAGGCCGCAGGCCTGCGCCAGCACCGCCGCGCCCAGCGGCAGGCCCTGGATGCTCAGGGTGTCGAGCACCCGCCGCGCCGCGCCGTCCAGCAGGTCGGCCCGCGCCAGCACCGCCTCCTGCACGGAACGCGGCAGCGGCAGGTGCGCGTAGCCGCCTGCCGCGTGGAAGTCCACATGCCAGCGCCCGCCGTCGTCCACGCGCACGTGCCCGCTGCCGATCAGGGCGCGCAGGGTCTCCAGGAAGAACAGCGGGTTGCCGCCGGTGGTCTGGAGCAGCGCCGCCGCGAACTGCGCGCCGCCCGCACCGGCGCTCAGGTGCTGCACCAGCGCCAGCACGTCGGCCCCCGTCAGCGGCGGCACCGTCACGGCGTGCAGGGTGCCGGCCGAGCGCTGGGCGCGCACCCACCCGTCGGCGGCGCTGCCCTGCAGCTCGAAGGCGCGGGCGGTGCCCACGAGCGCCGGGCGGCGGGCCGCAGGCAGGCCCGCCGCCCGCGTGACCAGCGCGCCCAGCACGTCCAGGCTGGCCGCATCGAGCGAGTGCAGGTCGTCGAAGACCACGCAGCCGCGCGGCCCGGCCGCCTCCAGCAGCGCTCCGGCCAGCGCCGCGTGCAGCTCCTGCCGCGCCGCGGCGCTGAACTCGCGCACCGCCGCCGTGTCCTGCAACTGCGCCAGCGCCGCGCGCGACGGGGCCGAGAGGGCCGCGGCCCCCACCTCCTCGAGCGTGAAGGCCACGGCGGCCAGGGGCCCGGCCGTGACTGCGCCCGGCACGACCACTGTGCGCTCCGACTGCCGCGCGAACTCCAGCGCCAGACGCGACTTGCCCACGCCCGGGTCGCCCACCAGCAGCGTGAAGGCGGCGCTGCCCTGCAGGGTGCGCAGCAGCTCCGCGCGCCCCACCAGCGGCAGGCGGGGGAGCCCGCGGGCGGGGGCCGGGGCCGTGCCGGGTTCGCCCAGCTGCTCCAGCCACGCCCGGGTCGCCACCAGCGGCGGGCGGCCGAACTCGCGGCGGGTCATGGCCTCGCACTCGGCGTAGACGCGCCGCGCCTCCGGGGCGTCGCGCAGCAGCACGCACAGCCGCAGCCATTCGCGCCGCGCGTCCTCCGACAGCGGGTCGAGGTCGCTCGCCCGGCGGGCCAGCGCCCGGGCCTCCCCCAGGTCGCCGCTGTCCTCGGCGCGGCGGGCGGCCCCGTGCACCGTCTCACGGTAGAACGCGGCCCAGTCGGCCCGCATGGCCCCCAGCCACTCGCCGAGCCGACCGGGCGCGCCCTCGATCCACGGCAGCAGCTCCGGGCCCGCGGCGTCCAGCGCCCCCGCCGTGTCGCCGGCCGCCGCCCGCTGCCGGGCCGTCGCCACGTCCGACACGAGCTGCGGCGAGACGGTCACGTGCGTGCCGGTCGGGTTCACCGCGTCCGCGAAGGGGCCGCGCGCCAGCCGGTGCAGCTCGACCCGCAGGTTCGAGCGCGCGTGCGCGGAGTCCTCCCACAGCAGGTGCGCCAGCGCCGAGCGTTCCGTCGGGCCGCCCAGCGCCAGCACGGCCAGCACCAGCGGCGGCTTTGCCTTGGCGCGTTCCGGCACCCGGGTCAGCTGCAGGGACATTCTCCCAGTGTAGGCACGCGGACGAGCGTTGTCGCCCCGATCTGCAACGTGCCCGCAACGCCCGGCCATGCACTGTCGGGTATGGCGACCAGCGCCCCCCACCACCCGGCACCGCCGCTGGCCCACTTCACCGTGACGGTGCATGCCAGCGGCGTGGACGTCGTGGATCATGCCGACGCCAGCCGGCACACCTTCGGCACCCTGCTTGCCGCCCTGGGCTACATGGAACTCGTGTGCCGCACGCGGGAGCGGACGGTGCGTGACGGTGGGTTGCTGTAGAGAGGGCGCGGTGCACAGGGACGCCGCCGTCCGGTACCGGGACGGCGGCGTCACGTCACGCTCGGGACGATCCGCTGGCTACTTCCGGCAGGTCAGATCCACGCGGAAGCTGGGGTCGGCCACGCTGAACTTCGCCTTGAGCCCGTCGGCGGTCTTGGGCTCGATGTCCAGCAGGAACTTCTGCGCGGGCATGGCCTGGACGGCGGCGGCGTCCATCTTGGTCTCGGGGAAGATCGCGAAGGTGTAGACCGTGCCGGTGCCCTGCGGCAGCTTGGCGTAGGTCTTGTCCTGCCAGCCGCTGCGCCAGCTCCTGGCCCAGCTGTCTCCATCCGCGAAGGTCACGTTCACCGCGCCGTTGTAGTGGATCCCCGCGTCATCCATGCGCAGGGTCTGGGTGGTGCCGTTCTTCAGCTCGATGGTCACGCCCCAGCCGTCGCCGTAGTACTGATCCTGCACGGGCGCGACCTTCGTGACGCGCATGCGCCAGATGCCGTTGAACAGCCACTCGTTCACGCAGCCGGACACACTGGCCTTCTGGTTCGCGCCGCCCTGTGCGGTCAGGATGCGCTGAAGATCGGCGAGCTTGACGTAGGTCACGCCGCCGATCACGGTGGTGGGCACACTGGCGGGCTGTCCGTTGAGGGTCAACGTGACGGGCGCGGCCAGGGCGGCAGCGGTGCTCAGGGTCGTCAGGGCGGTCAGCAGGGTCATCAGTCGCATGTGGAATCCTCCCGGATGCGGTGCTCACGGCGCCGCTGTCCTGTGCCGTGATGGTGCTCCGGCGACCGTTGCGCAGGCGTTGCGCCGCTGCACGCCCCGCCCCCATGCAGACCTAACGACCGTTTGTTAGACTGTGGTCAACAATGACCCAGCCCGACACCAGCACCGTCCCGGTGCCGCCCTCCGCGTCCGCGTGGCCGGACGCCCTCGCGCGCCTTGCCGCTGACCGGGCCACCGTCCACGCCGGCGGCGGTGCCAGGGCCCAGCAGCGCCAGCACGACAGGAACCGCCTGACCGCCCGCGAGCGCATCCGGCAACTGATCGACGTTCAGACCCCCTTCGACGAACTGATGACCTTCGCCGGCTGGGAGATGTACGGGGACGTCGGTGGCTGCCCCAGCGGCGGCACCGTCACCGGCATCGGCCAGATTCAGGGCCGTCCGTGGATGATCATCGCCAACGACGCCACCGTGAAGGCGGGCGCGTTCTTCCCGATCACCGCGAAGAAGGTCATCCGGGCGCAGACCATCGCGCTGGAAAACCACCTGCCGGTCGTGTACCTCGTGGATAGTGCGGGCGTGTACCTGCCGATGCAGGACGAGATCTTCCCGGACCAGGACGACTTCGGGCGCGTGTTCTACCTGAACGCCCGCATGAGCGCGCGCGGCATCCCGCAGATCGCCGCGATCATGGGCAACTGCGTCGCGGGCGGCGCGTACCTGCCCGTCATGTGTGACACCCTGATCATGACCGAGGGCTCCGGCCTGTACCTCGCCGGGCCCGCGCTGGTGAAGGCCGCCATCGGACAGGTCGTGGACAGCGAGGAGCTGGGCGGGGCGGGCATGCACGCCTCCATCGCGGGCACCGTCGATTACAAGGAGCCGGACGACGCCGCCGCATTGAGGCGCATCCGTGCGCTGGCCGACCTGTACGCGCAGGGCGACCCCGCCCCCTTCGCCCGTCGCCGGAAGGAGACGCTGCCCGCCCCGGAACGCGACCTCACCGACCTCGTCGGCTTCGACGGCAGCAAGACCTACGACGTGCGCGACCTCATCACCGCCCTGGTCGATGGGGGAGAGTTCCACGAGTTCAAGCCCGAGTACGGCGAGACCCTCGTGTGCGGCTTCGCCCGCGCCGGTGGCTACCCGGTCGCGTTCGTGGCGAACCAGCGCACGGTCATCAAGAAGAAGCTCAAGAGCGGCGGCGAACCCGGCCTGCGCACCCGCATCGAGGTCGGCGGCGTCATCTACGGCGACAGCGCCGACAAGGCCGCCCGCTTCATCATGGACGCCAACCAGGCGGGCGTGCCCCTCGTGTTCCTGAGTGACGTGACCGGCTTCATGGTCGGCCGCGACAGCGAACAGGAGGGCATCATCCGGCGCGGCGCGAAACTCGTGAACGCGGTCAGCAACAGCGTCGTCCCGAAGATCACCATCATCACCGGCGGGTCTTTCGGCGCGGGAAACTACGCCATGAACGGCAAGGCCTACGCCCCCCGCTTCCTGTTCGCGTGGCCCAGCGCCAAGTACGCCGTCATGAGCGGCAACGCCGCCGCCAAGACCCTCATGGACATCCAGCTCGCCGCCCTGAAACGCGCCGGTCGTGAACCCGACGACGAGGACATCCTGCGCCTCTACGACGAGGTCAAGAGCAAGTACGACACCGAACTCGATCCCCGCTACGCCGCTGCCCGCCTGTGGGTGGACGAGATCATTGAGCCGAACGACACCCGCGAGCGTCTGATCCGCGCCCTTGAAGCCTGCGCCCAGAACCCCCACCAGGACGAATTCCGCGTCGGCGTGTTCCAGGTGTAACTCCGTCGATGGTTGAAAGATGACCCGCCTTCCTCCATCACCCATCAACCCTCCGAAGGAGCCCCCCATGACCAGCACCCTGAACCGTCCCGACGCCATGAACCCGAACACGCAGCCCCTGAACGACGACCAGCGCACGATCATCAATGCGCTGAAGTCGTTCCTGAAGAACAAGGTGGAACCCGGCGCGGCCGAGCGTGACCAGACCAGCGAGTTCCCCATGCAGATCGTCCGTGAACTCGGCGAGATGGGCATCATGGGCGCGCAGACGCCTGAGGAGTACGGCGGCACCGGGCTGGACACGGCGACGTTCGCCATGATCATCGAAGAAATCGCGGCGGTGGACGGCAGCCTGTGCCTGACCGTCGCTTCGCACAACAGCCTGTGCCAGGGCCACATCCTGATCGGCGGCACGGAAGCGCAGAAGCAGAAGTTCCTCCCTGCCCTGGCGAGCGCGGAGAAGCTGGGCGCGTGGGGCCTGACGGAACCCGGCAGCGGCAGCGACAGCGGCGGCATGCAGAGCAACGCGAAGGAGCAGCCGGACGGCTCGTGGATCCTGAACGGCAGCAAGAACTTCATCACGCAGGGCAGCGTCGGCGGCACGTACGTGATCCTCGCCCGCACCGACCCCGCCCGCCCCGGCAAGGGCAAGAACGACGGCATCAGCGCTTTCGTGTTCAACCGCGACGAGGTTCAGGGCTTCAGCATCGGCCGCAAGGAAGACAAGCTCGGCCTGCGCTCCAGTGACACCGCGCAGCTGATCTTCGAGGACATCCACCTGCCCGCTGACGCCCTGCTGGGCGAGCGTGGCAACGCCTTCAAAGACGTCATGAAAGTCCTCGACGGGGGCCGCGTCGGCATTGCCGCCATGGGCCTCGGCCTGGGCCGCGCCGCGTTCGAGTACGCCACGCGCTACACGCTGGAACGCGAACAGTTCGGCAAGCCCATCGCCACGAACCAGAACATCAGCTTCCGCCTCGCCGACATGGACACCAAACTGGAGGCCGCGCGCCTCCTGATCCGCAAGGCCGCCGACCTCAAGGACGCCGGCATGAACTTCACGGTGCCCGTCGCCCGCGCCAAGCTGTACGCGACCACGGTGGGCGTCGAGGCCTGCGACGAGGCCATCCAGATGCTCGGCGGGTACGGGTACATCAAGGAATATCCCGTGGAACGCATGTGGCGCGACAACCGCCTCACCCGCATCGGCGAGGGCACCGACGAGGTGCAGCGGCTGGTGATCAGCCGCGACGTGCTAAGGCGCTTTGCGGAGTAATGCAAAGCGCGGATGCGCGACAGGGCGGGCGGCAGGCAGCATGCACGCCATGCCCCCCAGCAACCCGACCCTGAACCCCAGCGCCCTGACCCCGCCGGCCATCTTGAGCACCGCCCGGCTGCGGCTGGTGCCGCTGGGGCCAGTTCACCTGGATGACACCCTGGCCGTGCTGGCAAACCGCGACTTCATGCGCCTCACCGGCACGCACGCCACCTTCACGCGCGACCAAGTGGCCGCCTTCCTGCACCGCATCGGCTCCGCCGCCGACCGCGCCGACTGGGCCATCCTGCACGCCACTGGCGGCGCGTACGTGGGCGAGGCTGTTCTCAACCAGCTCGACGCCGACAACCTGAGCATGAATTACCGCATCACCCTGCAGGCCAGCGGTGACGTGAACCGCGGCTACGGCACCGAGGTCACGCGCGCCGTGCTCGCCTACGCCTTCGACGTGATCGGCCTGCACCGCGTGAGCCTCGGCGTGTACGCCTTCAACCGCCGCGCCCGGCGCGTGTACGAGAAGTGCGGCTTCATCCACGAAGGCACGGAACGCCACGCCCTGTGGTGGGACGGCGCGTGGATCGACCAGCACCGCATGGCCATTCTGCACAGCGACCCCCGCAGCTGACGGGAGTGGTGGTCGCCCCAGTGTGGGCCTCACGCTCGTCAGGAGGGCCGGCTCTGGAACGTCACGCTCACCGTGCACATTACGCACGCTGATCGGTCAATCGACCTGTGACCTGCTGGTGCGACAATCAGCCATGAAACGCGAACAGCTTGTGGCGGTGGGGGCGGTGCGCACTGGGAAGGGCGTCGTGCATCTTCAGCGCAACACTCTGATGTTCTGGTTCATCGAAGGCCGTCTTGATAGCGTCGAGGTGTTGACCAGTCCCTATCACGGCCTGTCCGACCTCGTGAACTGTTGTGGCGTTGACCCCTTCTCCAGCGACCTCCTGGGATGGTGTGCGGTGCAGGGGATGTCCGTGACCATGATGCACGAGAAGGGTGGGGAGCAGCTCTGGAAGACCTCCTCCGGAGCCCTGATCGCCCTTCAGGAGGGGCGGCTCTGGAACGTCAGCCTGACCCTGTAACGCGGTGTTCAGTCGCTCCCGACCGGCCGTCCACCGCTCTCCGGTGCGAGCATGAAGGCGATGTCGGTTTCATACGCGTTGGGGTCAGGGGTGTGTGGCACGCTCTTGACGTAGATCTCGGCCGTGGTGCCGGTCAGCGGCAGGCCACGGCGGATGGCTTCCTCGGCGATCACGGTGTAGGCCGCGCCCGTCTTTTCGTAGGATCCGACGAACCGCCCGATGAACGCGGGGCTGCCCTCGAAGCGCTGCACCTCGATGCGGCCTGATGGCTGCACGTCGCCGGCCACGGGCACGCAGATGTCGACGGTGCTGGACTCGACCTGACCTCCGGCATGGTGGACGAAGAAACTCGGGGCGCTGACCGGGTAGCCCATGGCCCTGATGTACGTCATGAGCTCCTGCAGGGCCTGTGGGATCACCTCGTAGTGTGGGGGCCGCAGGGTCTCGCGGATGCGGAGAACCTGCTGGGTGGGCAGGTGGTCCACTCGATATTCCATGGTGTTCTCCTTCAGGAGGGTGCTCAGGCTCTGCAGGGCGTCCTGGCGCGCGGTGATTTCCGCGTGCAGCCGGGCCTCGTGCCGCGACAGCACCTCCGTGGCATGGCCTGGACTGTGGATCAGTCGCTGGATATCGCGCAGGGGCAGACCGATGTGCCGCCAGTGGCGGATGCGGATGCCCACGCCGACCTGCTCGATGCCGTACTGCCGGTACCCGGTGGCTCCATCGACCCACCTGGGCGTCAGGAGGCCGATGTCGTCGTAGTACCGCAGGGTCTTGGGCGTCAGACCGGTGAGCAGGGCGAATTGCGAGATCAGCAGGCGTCCTTCCATGCGCCATTCACCGTAGGCCTTCCAGTGCCGGGAAGGTCAAGAGGCAGGTGCAGGCCGAGCTCCTGATCCCAGTCCCGAGCCGTAGCCGTGACCCGGTGCGGGGAGGTGGCCCGACGTTCAATCCGCACAGACGGCAGCGCAGGTCGCGGCGACACCCGCCCGGTGCGACAATCAGCCATGAGACGCGTACAGCTTGTGACGGTGGGGGCGGCGCTGGCCGTGGGCGCATGGTTCCTTTCGACCAGACGCGCGGCGTCGTTCGCCCAGCTGCACCCCGAGTTGCGCTCTCCATTCGTGCGCTTCCGGTCGCCGCCGTTCACGCCGGGCGTCGTGGCGGTCATGGAGGCGATGCGGGCCCGCGCGAAGGCTCCCGCGCTGCCGGACGGGGTGCAGGTCGAGGAGCGCCGCATTCCCGGCCCGCCCGGTGCGCCGGACGTGACGGTGTTCGTGTACCGACCTCCGAACCTTCCGGCTGGGGCGGCGGCGATCCTGAACATTCACGGGGGCGGGTACGTGACGGGTTCGGCCGCGGCGTACCACCCGCAGAGCGCGGCCTACGCGCGGGAACTGGGCGTGCTGGTCGTGGGCGTCGAGTACCGTCTCGCGCCGGGCACGTCGTTCCCCGGCCCGCTGGAGGACTGTTATGCCGCCCTGACGTGGATGGCGCGGGAAGCGGGCGCGCTGGGAATCGATCCGGCCCGCATCGCGCTGGTTGGCGACAGTGCCGGGGGTGGGCTGGCCGCCGCGCTGGCGCAGCTCGCGCACGACCGGGGCGAGGTCACGCCCGCCTTCCAGCTGCTGTACTACCCCATGCTGGACGACCGCACGGCCCTGAGCGCCGATCACGCCGGGCGGGGCGAGTTCATCTGGCGGCCCGCATCGAACGTGCTGGGGTGGACGTCGTACCTGGGTCGCCCACCGCGCATGGACGATGCCCCCGAGTACGCCGCACCTGCCCGCCGCGCCGACCTGACTGGACTGCCGCCCGCGTGGATCGGCGTGGGCACCCTCGACCTGTTCCACGGGGAAGACCGCGCGTACGCCGACCGACTCCGAGCCGCCGGGGTGCCGTGCGAGTACATGGAGGTGCCCGGCGCGTACCACGCCTTCGAGCGTTTCGCGCCGGACTCGGCGGTGGCCCGCACCTTCCGCACCTCCGCCCTGGACGCGCTGCGGCGGGGGCTGGGGCTGGCGTGACCTCGCCGGACTTCGCCCTGACCTTCGAGGACGACTTCAGCGGGCCCGAACTGCACCCCGGGCGCTGGCTGCCGCACTACCTGCCGCAGTGGGCCAGCCGCGAGGCGTCCGCCGCCCGCTACGCCCTGCCGGGCACGGGCCTGCATCTCCAGATCACGGAGGATCAGCCGCCGTGGAATCCTGCCTTCGACGGGGCGCTGCGCGTGTCCAGCGTGCAGACCGGGTGCTCCGCCGGGCCGGTGGGCAGTGCGGTGGGCCAGCACCGCTTCCACCCGGGCCTGCGCGTCACCGAGGCGCAACCCGAGACCTGGCTGTACACCCCGCAGTACGGCCGGCTCGAGGTCGCCCTGCGCGCCGACCTGCCCCCCGGTTACCTGGGCGCGTTCTGGATGATCGGCGTCGAGAGGGAACCGGGACAGTCCGGCGAGATCTGCGTGTGCGAGGTCTTCGGCCACGAACGCGGCCCCGACGCCTTCCGCGTGCACTTCGGCGTGAAACCCATCCACGACCCGGCCCTCACCCTGGACATGCGGGACGCCCTGATCCCCGGCAGTCCTGCCGACCTGCACGTGTACAGCGCCGAGTGGACGCCGCACGACGTCACCTTCCGCGTCGACGGTGGGGTCGTGGGCCGCGTGCCCCAGTCGCCCGCGTACCCCATGCAGCTCATGCTGAACATCTACGAGCTCCCGCACCTGCTGCCCGGCAGCGAGCGGCGCGGCCCCTGGCCGAAGACGCTGGAGGTCGCGTGGGTGCGCGGCTGGCAGCGGGTCACGGCAGAATTCAGAGGGGCCCTGGGGTTTCCAGGGCGCCTCTGAATCGAGCGGAGCGAGTATCTGGAGAAGGCAGCGGTTGGAAGTGGAACCCTGGGGCATCTGTTCAGCCCCGGGGTGGAACTGAACACCGCTGTCACACCGGAATTGCCACCCGCGGCCGGATCGTGACCTCCTCCCGGTGCCGTTCGATCACGAGGCCCACGTCGCTGAGCGTGATGGTGTCCAGCATGGGCCGGTAGTACTGGAGGCGCGCGGCGACGGCCGGCAGGCGGTATGTCCAGTACAGGGCCATCAGCGGGTTGAGCCACAGCTCGCTGCCGTGCGTGCGGCTGGTGGCGTGGTGGTCGCCGTAGTGCCCGTCGATGGCCCCGACGATGCTGCTGTTCACGATGCTGGTGTAGCGCGGCATCATCTGGAACACGGCCTCGCAGGCGTCTCTGTACTTCTGCACGGGCGGCATGTCGGGAGTGAGGCTGAAGGCCCCCAGGTACGCGCCGCTGCGGGCGAGGTCGGCGGTCGCCTCCAGATAGTTGGCGTGGCAGATGCCGTGGAAGCGGTCGATGCCGAAGCCGAGACATGCCAGCAGTGTCTTCGGGCCGCGCAGTTCGTTCACGGCCACCAGGCTGGTGGCGTCCTCGTGCGGGGTGCCCAGGTCGACCTCGTCGCCGCGCATCAGCGAGTCGGTGCCGCCGTCCACGAGGAGGATCGTGTCGATGTTCAGGTGGCGGACAAGCGCCTCGTAGGCGGTCTTCAGGGGCTGGACGCCGACCTTGCGGAACGCATAGACGGTGCTGGGTTCGCCCTGCGTGGCCAGCCAGCGGCTCAGCCAGTATTCGGGGAAATAGTCGCCGGGAGAGACGCTGGAGTCCGGCGTGACCTCGACGACCGCTGGCGCCAGGGCTTTTGGCAGATGAAAGGCGAGGCTGGTGAAGGAGTAGTTCGCCAGGAAGACCTGTTTGCCCTCGGCCCGCAGCGCGAAGTACAGAGGCAGGCCGCAGAACACGTCGAAGCCGCCGCCCATGCCGGCGATCAGCACCCGGCGTGAGTCCTGCACCTCGCGGAAGAATGGCGGATGGAGGGTCTTCACGATGCCTTCATTCTGTCAGACAAGACCGCGATGGGCTGATGCAGATGCCGCGAGTGTCGTGAAGCTGGTGTATGCGTGCGGTCGGAGAACCATTCGGCTCCACGACAGCGCCGCGCCTCTGGCCAGCGGCCAGAAGCGCGGCATCTCACCTTCCCTCAGTTCACGGCGCGGGCGTACTTGAAGGTGTACTTCTTGGCCCAGTTCATCGGCACGTAGGCGAAGCCAGAGTCGCCCCAGCAGTCGCCCCAGGAGTTGCGGATCACCAGGTAGCCGCCGGTCGTCCAGCGCGACTGCGGCAGGTACTGCTTGGTCTCGGCCTCGGTCAGGTAGTCGACCAGGACGACGGCGTGGTTGCTGAATGGTGCCTTGATGTCCGGATCGACGGCCAGGTCGCCCACGAAGCCCGAGGCATCTGGCTGGAGGTAGCGGGAGTCCACGCTGATCACCACGGGTTCCGTCCACGATCCCATCGCGTAGTTCACGATGCGCGTGGCCGCGTCGGCGGCGCTGGAATTCGGGCGGTACCACGCGTCCACCTTCGTCTTCCAGTTCAGCGGCTGCGCGGCGTACAGATTGGTGTTCCCCGCGACGTTCAACACGCCGCAGACATAGAGGCCGAGGAACGTGGTGCACACGACCGGGTATTCGTGGCTGGTGGCGCTGCACCACGTCTGGAACTTGCCGAAGGCCTTGGCGAAGGTCGCGTCGTAGCCGGTGCACACGCCGGCGTAGGTCTGCGCCTGCCCATCGGGTGCGGCGGGCCACTGCCACCCGCCGTTGTAGTACCACGACGTCTCCAGCACCGGGCTGTAGCGGCGGTCGAAGAAGGTCTGGAACGCGGCGATGGTGTCCTCGCCGTCATTGGCGACCTTGCCCAGGATGGCCTTGTCCTGGCCGCGCACGTCGTATTTCAGGAAGGCGGTCGCGGCCTGCTCGCTGAAATTCCAGCGCTTGCCGGTCGCCTGCGCCTTGAGGTCTTCCATGTACGCCGTGATGGCAAACGCCCAGCACGTCCCCCGGTTGCCCTGCGCCTTCACGGCCGTCCAGCGCTGGGCGCTGGGCAGGAAGCCGGCGTAGTGGTACAGGCCGGTGGCGCTCCAGCCCTCGCAGCGGGTCTTGCTGCCGGCGCGGTCGTAGTACCCCTTGCCGAAGATGTTGATCGCGCCCTCCTCCTCGGTGGGGTTGTCGATGGTCTGTCTCGTCAGGCCGGTCAGGGTGCGGCTGGGCGACTTCAGGCTGCTGCCGACGCGCTGCACGGCGGTCTCCAGCCGGGCGCGGGCGGCCTGGAGGTCGCTCAGGGGCGCGGTCGTCAGGCGCTGTGGGTCGGTCAGGCCGTAGGGGCTGAGATCCACGCCGCTGCGCCGGGCGCTGTCCAGCAGGCTGCGGTAGTCGGCGGCGTAGGACGGCCGCTGCACGTCCACGTCGGCCAGGGCGCGGACGGCCGCCACGTACCCGGCGAGTTCGGTGACGGGACGGTTCACGCGCACGGTGCCCAGTGCCCCCTCGCCGGGCATGGGGATGGTGGCCGTGTCGCCGGGCTCGCCGCTCAGGTCGCCCAGACTGGCCAGCAGGGCCGGGGCGGCGCGGCCGATCTCGGTCTTCCAGGCCTGCACCCGGTCGGGCGAGGCGGCGTCGGCCTGGGCCAGTTCCGCCTGTTCCTGTGGGGTCACGAAGCGGAACTGCCCGCTGTCGACCAGATCGGCCAGGGTCGCGGCGTCCACGGTCTGGGCGCCGGTGGGCGGCTTGGCCGTGTCCAGGGCGGGGGCCGCCTGGAGTGTGGCGCGCTGGGCAGCGCTCAGGCCGTCACCCGGAGCGGGCGTGCCGCCGCCCCCGCAGGCGGTCAGGATCAGGGCCAGGGTCAGGACGGCGGCTTGCTGGTGTCTGTGCATCGTTCCCTCCGGACTCCACGGTGCGGTGCGGGGCGTTGCGTGGGCGTTGCGGCCGTGATCTGCGTGCGCCAGGCCCGTCAGGGCGTATCGTCGGCGGTGATGGGCCGGGTAGATTCGGTACTGGAGGACGTCTGCAGATCGCCAGGACATCCCCTGGAGACGCGGCTGCGGGGATGGATGCAGGCGTCCCGCACCTTCACTGCCTTCGTGGAGGCCAACGCCAGCAAGGTGCGACGCAAGCTGCGGGTCACGGATCCGGCCGCGCTGGCCGATGTGGACACTGAACTCGCGGTGGCGGCGTGGCTGCTGCGTGAGCGGCGCTGGACGCTCGTGTATGAACCGCTCGCGGCGT